>NZ_LDTE01000113.1 GCF_001476905.1 Sphingomonas sanguinis
ATACGCCTTCTGCCGTCTCAAGGACTTCCGCCGTGTCGCTACCCGCTACGATAAACTCGCCGTCAACTTCCTCTCAGGCGTCGCCATCGCAACCGCGCTCGCATTCTGGCTCTGATTGAGTCTCAGCCCTAGACGCTCCGGTGCTGGCGGGCCGCTACGCGACGCAGGTGCCGCTTACCGCAGCGGGTGACGGCTCGGTATCGCTCGATCTCGTCGCCCTGCGAGCGAAAGACCTGACCGTGCCGCCCGAGCGACTCGCCGAGTTGCGCAGGCTGATCGCTCAGATGCGCGCGGTCTTCGGTACCGCGCCCTTCGCGCGATACGAGATACTGGCGCGATTGAGCGACGATGGCTCGTCAGGCGGAACCGAGCATCGCGCGTCGAGCGAAAACGGATTGGCCTCGACACACTTCAACGACTGGCCGGGCCAGATCATGTTCCGTGACCTCATCGCGCACGAGATCATCCACGCATGGAACGGTTTCTATCGCACGCCCGCCGATCTCTGGGCACCGACGCCCAACGTTCCCGTCGCGGGAAGCCTGTTGTGGATGTACGAGGGGCAGACCGAGTTCTGGGGACGCATTCTCGCCACGCGCGCCGGTCAGATCTCACAACGGGAAATGCGGGATCGGCTGGCGATCGAGGCAGCCGAGATCGCCGCGAGGCCGGGCCGAGCCTGGCGATCTCTATCCGACGACGTTAACTATCCCGCCTTCATGCTTCGTCAGCCCGTCCCGTGGCGCGATTGGCAGCGACGGCGGGATATTACTCGGAGGGCGTCATGCTATGGCTGGCAGTCGACGCGAGCCTGCGCGAGCGTAGCCAGGGGCGCCGCGGCATCGACGATTTCGCTCGTCGGTTTTACGCCGGAGCATCACCGGACGCGCCTACGCGGACCTATACTTTCGACGACATATGCCACACGCTGAACGACGTTGCGCCGGGAGACTGGGCTGGGTTTCTGCATAGCTGGATCGACGCCCATGCGGAGCTTGACACGACCATCGGTCTCAAGCGGCATGGTTGGGCCTTGGTCTTTACCGATACGCCGACGGCAGCTTTCCGCGCGAGCGAAGACGAAGCCGGCGTCGCAGACCTGACCTATTCCATCGGCCTGACCGTCAAGGATGATGGGACGGTAGGCAGCGTTGCGTGGAATGGCCCCGCCTTTCGTGCAGGACTAGGGCCCGGCGTGCGGATCACAGGTGTCAATTCTTCACCGTTTGCGCGCGACACTCTATTGTCAGCAATTCGCCACTCTGCCGATCGCCCCCTCACGCTTGTTGTGAAGCGAGACGGTGAAATTAGCAGAGCGTCAATTCGCTATGCGGGAAGCTTGCGGTATCCGCGCCTGAGCCACATCGACAGTCAACCTGACACGCTAACAGCGTTACTCACGCCACGGTAGATATCTATCGTCAGTCATGGAAGCACCAAAGTCGGTCACGCGCCAGCGCGGCGAACGCCCGCAAGGCGGGAGGGGGCTGATGGCGACCGGGGTTAGTATAGGCATAGATCTGGTTCAGGCTGACGCCGATCGGCCAGCACCGGCACAAGTCGCTTGTTACCAAGTTCCTGCGTCGCAAGGCTCTCCAAGACATAATCGAGGCCGGCTCCGCTCAACGCCGCCTCGGCCATCAGTTCGGCTCGATCCACCGTCAGGCGGCCCGTTACATGAACGGCCCGTTCCTCCCCGCCACGCTCGAACCGCCACCCGTATAGCGCACCGGACGGAAGCTGTCTCGTTTGGCATGGTATTTTGAGACAGAGTTGAAAAATCGGCTGCCACTGAAGGTAACCAATCAGCGTCTTGAGGTACCCGCGTTAGAACATTCGGCGTTTTTGTACCTCATCGGTGCGCAACCGTGTACCCGCTTGAATGCGGTGCTGAATGCAGCTTCCGACGTGTAGCCAAGCGAAAACGCGATGGCCGCTATCCTGTCGCTTCCGTTTCTCAGGCGCTGTTGAGCAAGAACCATACGCCAGCGTGTCACATACTCCATCGGGGGTGTCCCAGTTAAACTCCGAAAGCGTTCCGCAAACTTGGAACGTGACATGCCCGCGGTCGCTGCAAGCCTGGCGATTGTCCATGGATGAGATGGATCGGCGTGGATAGCCTGCGCCGCCCGCCAAATCTGTGGGTCGGATTGGGCAAAGAGCCAGCCTGTTGTGCGTCCCGCACTTTGGCTCAAGTAGTGGCGCAGCGTATCAACGAGCAGCAAATGAGACAGGTGACGTACGGCAGAAATGTGGCCCGGCGCCTCTGCCGATAATTCTTCCCGCAGTCGCTCCAGAAGCCAGCGCAGGCCGTTTTGGCCCGCAGCGTCACGAAGGGGAAGGATGCTGGGCATCGCACCGAGCAGCATTGCCGTCTGCGGACCCGTGAAGGCGAAATGCCCAGCCAGCAAGACCGTATCTCCACCGCCGTTTATGGTCGCGGTGCGATCGCTCCATGCCTCTTCGGGTATCTTGTCGATACCTGTCGACGCGAAAGAAAGATCGCGCGCGATGGTAAAGGATCGGCCACTCGGCAGGATCACACAGTCCTCCGCCGAAAGGCGCAGCGGCACTGCCTCGCCTTCGACACTTAACCATGCCCGACCCGAGGCAACGGCATATACTTTGAGCCCGTCATGGGCTGGAAACCGTATCGCCCAGGCTCCGCCCAGATCGAATGCACCGGCAACGTGAGTGACCGGGAACAGGGTCGACAGCACGTCAGACAGGGGATCTTGTGACATCAACGTGGGACGATCGCGAATGTTAAATGGACTGAGACGCATAGTTCGTCTCAGCGTACGGCGCTAGATTGTGTCTCGGTAAAACGCAAACATGAGGTCGCACAGATATGATCAAGATGCTGATCGGCTTTCGCCGTCGTCAGGGAATGAGCATGCAGGAGTTCAAAGACTACCGGCGCGATATCCACGCACCGCTACTTTTCAACCTTCCCGAAGCGGACAAAATTAGACGATTTGTCGTATCCTATCCCGTTGCCGCACCTGGCTGGCCAGAGCCGACCTTCGATGCAGTCGTGGAGGCATGGTTCGACTCGCTTGACGACCTGAATGCACTCTACACTTGCGAAGCCTTTCAAGAGGTGGTCGACCCCGATCATGCCAACTTCATCGATCTAGCGTCGGTCAGCCGGATCGTTTCAGAGGAGATAGTCGTCGTTGGTTAGCCGTCTCCTGTGAGCATCAGGCTGACGTGGCAACCTGATGCTCCAGCGCGGCATCAGCGTACTGGCGAGATGGCGAACGGCGC
>NZ_LDTE01000114.1 GCF_001476905.1 Sphingomonas sanguinis
ATTGGGTTTGGACCCTAAATACCAGCATGGCAAATGTTGGTAGTCTCGTAGTTGATCTCGCGCTCGAAAGCGCTCAGTTTATCGCCGGTCTTCGGAATGCGTCGCGTGCGACGCAGCAGACCGCATCGCAAATCACGAATGCGATGAACATCGCGAAGAATGCCGCCATTGGCTTCGCGGGTGGCTTCATTGGCGCATTCTCGTTCGACATTATTCAAGAACGCATCCAAGAGGCGTTCGACTACGGTGACGCCATCGTTGATCTCGCTGACCGTACCGGCGCAACGACCAAGACGATTCAGGAATTCCGCTACGCTGCCCAGCTTTCCGGCTCCTCGGTTGAGAATGCCGATGCGGCGGTGGAGAAATTCGCAAAGAACCTTGGCGCGGCGCAGAACGGCAACAAGGCGCTAACGAAAACCTTCCATGATCTTGGCGTCAGGAGCGCAGATACCGACACCGCGCTCAAACAAGCGATGGACGGTATCGCGAAACTCGGGGCCGTGACTGCCCGGAATCAGAAGACAATCGAGTTATTTGGTAAGTCAGCGGGCGACCTCACCCTTCTGATGTCCGATGGGTCGAAGGGTTTCAACACCCTCGCCGATGCCGCAGAATCCTACGGGATCGTGCTGGACGACCACCTGTTGCGCAACGGCGGGCAGGTGAATGACCAACTCGACACGATGAAGATGATCGTCAACGCCCAGATGGCGGGCGCAATCATCCAGAACGCAGACGCCCTGATGGCTTTGGCGAATGCCTTCACGCAGGCCGCGACTGCCGCCGCCAACTTTTTCGCTCAGATGGACGTGCAGAAGCTGATGTCTACTCAGCAGAGCAATCCGCTGAAATGGGATGTGCCGCACGTCATCGGCGCTCGGCTGTCGGGCAAATCTATTGAGCAGATGCAGGCCGATGATCGCGCGGAATTGAAAAAGACGAAGGCCGGCCGCCAAGCGCTCCATGATGACCTGACACGTCGCTACAACGACAACATCCGGGCTGGCCGCAATAAGAATGACCCCGACATGCAAGCAATGCGGGGCGAACGGGAAGACATCGCCCGGCTGGAAGCACGGTCCCGGCATGGCCTGAGGGTCACGCCACCAAAATCGACCAATGCACTTCTCCCCAAACCTGACGCAGCCTCAAAGAAGAAAACTAGCCAGACACTGAAGAGTGATGGTGAACTGTCGGCGGCATGGGACCGCACATTCCTTGGCGCACGCGCTGACCTTTATCGTTCGCAAGAGCGAATGACCAACGATCCAACCGAGCGCCAAGACCTCGCGGCGAAGCAAATTCGCAATCGCTATTACATGAACGCCGATGACATCGACATGCAGACCGGCAGCGATAAGGAAGTCAAAGAGGGTAAGAAACGTTACACCGCTGCCCAAGCCAAACTGTTGAAGGAAATCGAACGCGAGATATTCAACACAGAATACGACGCAACCATTCGGGATCGTGATGCAGAGATTACGCGGGATCGGCTTGACCTCGCATTGGCGGGAAAGCAACTCGACGCCGATATGCTCTCGGCAGAAATGGCGCTCACCCGCTCGACACGGGATCGTCGCGACAAGTCGTTGGCGCTGGTTCGCAACCAGTTTGATCAAGAGCGTCTCCAGCTTGAACACACGATCGAATTGGAAAAACTCGGCAAGGCAACCCGCGCTGAACGCGAGGCGGCGGAAGCCCGGTTGAAGGCCCTGCCCGCTCTTCAAAATCTCGCTGAAGACGGGGTTAGGCGTCAGAATCAATCGCCGTTAGAAGTTTATCTCGACGCAATTCCGAAGACCAATAACGAACTCAACTATGCGTTTGAGAATGTCGAAGTCGAAGGCCTGAAGTCGCTTCAAGATGGACTGATGGGCATCATTGATGGCGCGAAGAGTGTCGGCGAGGCGTTCACCAGCATGTCGAAGACGATCATCAATGGTTTGATCAACATTGGCCTTCAGCAAGCGATCATCAAACCTCTCGGTAATCTTTTGTTTGGTGGTGGTGAGGGTGGCGGCTCAGGCCTGTTGGGGTCGATCTTTGGGAGCTTGCTAAAGGGGTTGAAGGGCGCACGCGCAAACGGCGGCATGACATCACCCGGCAACTATCTTGTAGGTGAACGTGGTCCGGAAGTCGTGGGCATCGGTGCCAATGCGCGAGTGACGAACAACAGAGAACTCCGGTCGCTTGCCGCCAATGATAACGCGGGCGGTCTTCACATCAACATCAACGGGCCGATCACAAGCAATGACCCCGCCATGGTCCGCGCTATGGTGGCAGAGGGCGTGATGTCAGCAGTGCCGCTCATCACGAGGCAAGCGACCGATTCCACGCTCAAGAAGCTGCAACGTCGGACGATCTAAGCCCACGAGCTAAATATCTCGTGGCCAGTTTCCCTATAGATTTCCCCATATATTCGCCTGCGACCGAACGCCTTGTTCTGGATCGCGTCCAATCCGCGACCGAATCGCCCTACTCGAAGAAGGTTCAGGTCGTTCACCAAGCCAGTCAGTGGAAGTTGTCTTGGTCGTGGCCACGGATGCGCATCCCGCGCGCTGAGGTGATAGCGGCTTGGGGCCTGAGCCTCCAAGGCATGGTCGGTTCATTCCGCTTCTACCCCAATCGCACAATCGTGAGCGGGCTGACGGGCCGCACTGTCGCGACCAAGGCCTATGCCACAAACAATGCCGTCAGCGTCTCGGGATGGGCCGCAGGGGCTCTCTCGACCCTTCGAGTGGGTCAGTGGCTCACCATTGGGGCGCAGCTTCTCAGGATCACCGAAGCTGCCGCCGTGGCGGATGCAAATGGCCGCGTGACGGTGCGGTTTGAACCCGCTCTCCGGGCAGATTTTGCCGCCGGGACAGCGGTGGAGTTCGCTCGCCCCTTCGGTGTCTTTCGTCTCGCGATCACCGATAGCCCTGCATACACCCTCGACCCCGATCGCGTCGCCGATTTCGGCACGATTGAGGCGCGTGAAGTCGTCTGATGCGCGACAACATGACGCCGCAGGTGATGAGCGCGATCACCGCCCCCGCCATCACGTCCTATCTCGCCGCACGGCTGGAATTCGCCAACGAAACGCTATTCGTTTGGACTGGCGCGCATCCGATCCAGCCCACGGGATCAGGGGACAGCTTGCTTGATGGCAACACCTTCGAGCCGGTCGCGAACGGCGTAGCTATCCAGATCGGCGACAACACATTCAGCTATAGCGGCTCGGACGAATTCACCATCAGTTTAGCGGTCCCCGCCAGTCCCAACGTCACGCTTGCGGCGGCAGAGGCTCTCCCGGCTGAATACCTCACCCGTCCCGCCACCATCTGGCGCGCCATTCTGATCCCGCAGGCCGATCCGCTCGCACAGCCGATTTGGATGTTTCGGCGGGTCCGAAGCGGCGCGATGGATAAGGTCGAAATCCAAAACGATGGTCGATCCCATAACTTCACGCTGACGATTGAGAGCCATCAGTCACTCGTTTTGAACGCGACTAATCAAACTTATCTCGACCAGAAGAAATACGACCCCACAGATACGTCTCAAGACTATGCAGCGAGCATCGCGAGTGGTGATCCTGCACCCGCAAAGGCTGTCGCGAATGGTGGTGCCACGGGTTACGGCGGCAGATCACCTGACGGAAGTGTGCACCAAAATCAGGTAGACTACTGATCAACCTAAATAGACGATGGAAGCCATCGTCCGTTACCCCGATTGGGAAGACCGCCTTAGAACTTATCTTGACCGCGTAGAATATGACCCGTTCGTTTGGGGCCAGCATGATTGTGCACTCTTCGCTGCATCATGCGTCAGAGCCCAAACCGGCGTTGATCCCGCCGTCGCGTATCGCGGCACCTATGACACTGCTAACGGCGCACGCACCGCGCTTCGCGAGCTTGGCGCGGGGACGCTCCTAAAGACCGTCAAATCGTGGTTCGGCGAACCCAAGTCCGTCCATTTCGCTCAACGCGGCGACATCGTGATGCGCGATGCCACCACAGTTGGCGTCTGCGTCGGCCAATTCAGCTTCTTTGTCGGTGAGGAGCAAGGCGTCGATCGCCTCGCCATAATCCCGACCCGCGATTGCCGTTACGCCTTCACCGTACCCTTCGAACTCCCGGTCGTATCCGGTGAGTAAGGTCATCAAATCGGTCGTGATGATCGCCGTGGCCGTCGCGGTCATAGTCTATGCCGCCCCTTTGTTGGGCGCAGTCGCGTCGCTCTACGGCGCATCCGCAGCCGTCGTCACGGCCATCACTTCCACGGTCGTCGGGCTTGGTGTCTCGCTCGCGTTGGCGGGCGTCGGGACACTCATCCGCAAAGCACCGCAATCCGTCAGCCAGTCGATGGCCGACCGGCTGCAAAACTCAGTCGTGCCCTCTGCACCCCGCAAGATCGTCTTCGGCCGCACTGCCGCAGGCGCAGATGTTCGCTTCTTCGAAACGTGGGGCAGCAAGAAGGACCGCTATGCGCAAGTGATCGCGCTCGCATCCCACAAAGTCACGATCCGCGACATCTATCTTGAAGACGACCTGACGTGGACGAGCGGCGCGCTCGTTGCCCACACGGATGGCATAAACTTTCTTCGCGCGATCAACGAAGGATCGTCGGCCAATGCGCAGCCGCTCGGTTCCGGGGCGTACTGGACCTCATCATCCCGGTTCACCGGCTGTGCCTATCTGGCGATAGATTGGAAGCTCGACAGCAAGGCGTGGCCTCAGGGTATCCCCCAGCGGGTAATCACGATTGTCGATGGTTGCCCTGTCTACGACCCTCGCCTCGACTCAACGGCGGGTGGTTCGGGTCCGCACCGGGCCAGCGATCAGGCGACGTGGGAATTCGTCCACTCTGGTATCGAGATTGGCCGCAACCCCGCCCTCGCCCTCCTGACCTACCTGATTGGCTATCGCCTCAACGGCAAACTGTTGTGGGGCATGGGCATTCCGCTCAACCGCATCAATCTTGACAACTTTCGCGTCTATGCGAACGTCTGCGAAGAACGTGTCGTCACCGCCGATGGCTCGACCGTGCAGCGCTACACCGCCGATGGGATCGTATCGACCGCCGATACCCATGAGACGGTGTTGTCCGCCCTCACCGCCGCCATGGGGTCGTGCAAACTCACCGACGTGGGCGGCACATATGGGCTTGTGGGCGGCTATGACGACACGCTTGGTCCGAAACAGGCCTTTGACGAAAGCGATTTGGTCGGCGGCATGAACTCCCCTGCCCCCTATAGTTGGGTGCCCAGCGGTCCTGCCCGCGAGACCTACAACATCGTGCGTGGCCGGTTCGCCGATCCCGCCCAGCTTTTCCAATTGGTCGATTGGGGCGTCATCGAGACGGACAACCTCCCTGATGGCGTCCCGCGCACGCTCAGCCTCGACCTTGGCTTCGTCTCTCGTGCGGAAACTTGCCAGCGGATCGCCAAGCAATTCTTGATGCGGGAAGCCAAGACGCCCGGCTTCTTCACCGCGACATTCGGTCCAAAGGCATTCGCGGTTCAGGTCGGCAGTCTCGTAACGCTGAGCCTGCCGTCGCAGGGCTGGAATAACAAACTCTTCCGCGTGCAGTCTCAGACCGAAAATGACTTGATGATTTTCCAAATGACACTTCGGGAAGAATCGTCGGAAGTCTATGCGTGGGATCGAGAAGAGAAACCGCTGCCCGCCGTCGTCCGTCCCGGCGGCTATGATGCGAGCGCATGGCTCCCTGTTGAGGGCCTGAGACTATCGACCGCCGCCTATCAGGGTGTCGGCTAAATATCTTCGTGAGCGAAGTTTCAGAAATCAAAGTCGAATGGACACCGCAGGCTTCTGGGCGAGTGTCGAGCATCCAAATTCAGTCTCGTATCCGTGGCCAATATGCGGGTGCCGAAGAGGGCTGGACCGAACAAGCCGCTGCCCATGACCCCACGGCGGGCAGCTTCACCTTCTCCAGTAATGCGCCCGGCACTGACGTTGAGGTTCGCGCCCGCTACCGCATGACCAGTGGCGTCTATGGGGCGTGGTTCCAAGATGGGATCAGGACTGCCCGCGTCACCATTCCCTATGTCGATCTCACTGGTACGCCGTCCCGCCTCGCCGACATCAATCCCGGTGAGGGCGGCAAGCTCGGCGGGATCGCACCCGGCGCAGATGTCACGCGCGACAACACCGCCAAGGACACAGCCAGTGTCGGCGGCACCCCTGCCGCCACTGTCCGGGACAATGCCGGTAATGCCATTGCGGCCATCCGGGACGCGTCGGGCCAGATCATCAAATCCGTCGACCTCATCGCGAAGGCGGACGCCGATCGCGCGGCAGCCGCAGCAGCAGTCGAGAAGGCGAAAAGTGAACTCACGGCGAGCGTCGCCGCGACCAACACGACCGTTGCGACCGTTCGACAGGAAGCCGCGCAGGTTCGCACCGACCTTGCGCCTCAGATCACCGCCGCCCGTGACGCAGCCGCAAAAGCCAGCGCCGACCTTTCCGACGAAATCGCCCGAGCCAAGGGGGCGGAAGGCACGATCTCGACTACCGTGACGGCAGCCCAAAAGCGTGCCGATGATGCGTTCACCGCCATCTCGACAGAAACGACCCAACGCGCTGATGGCGACCGCCTCCTCAGCCAGCGTCTCGACACGGTTGAAAGCACAGCGACGACCGACCGTGGCAATCTCACGAGCCGGATCACGCAGGAAGTCGCGACACTGGTCAGTCGGGATGACGCAATTGGTCGGCGGGTAGATAACGTAGTGGCGCAGGCCAGCACGGACCGCAGCGACTACAACGCGAAGATCAATAGCGAGGCGACAGCGCGAGCATCTGTCGATCAGGCCCTATCCAACAAGGTCGATGTCGTGGAGGCAAGGCTTCGCGGCGATCAGGATAGCGGACTATCAGCCCGCATTCGTGATGAAGCGACCGCCAGCGTCACGCGCGATGCCGCTATCACGTCGCGCACAACCAGTCTGGAGAGCAAAGCCGCTTATACCGCCGATCAAGTCGCAAAGACCTTCCCCGGCTTTGAAACCACTTCGACCATATGGGGGTGGCAGACCGAGCTTGGCGGGCGAAACACCGGCAACGTCGGATGGGAGCCCAATCATACAAAGGGCGCTGGCGTCGCGTTCGCGCCCGGCATGGGCTCATGGCTCTATATGGACCCGGCGGGCTGGATCAAAACCACTCCGGGCAAGCGTTATCGGGCTGGAATTTGGGTGTGGCAGTGGTCAGCCCCCAACGGATATGGCGGACACACTCGCGTCTATTGGGAAGGCGCAAACAAAGAATATTCGGCCAACACATATCTTGGTGCGACAAGCACTGCTCCTGAAGCGACCGATGGCTTCTATACGCCCATTCCGAATGGCGCTTGGCACTGCTACGCCAGCGATATTCAGGTCGATGACGCGATCGTGAGCAATACGAATTGCTATTGGATTCGCCCCCGCATCAACGTCGACAATATTCCAACGAACGGCGGCTACGTCATTGCCGGTTGGTTCTTCCGCGAAGTCACGGGTGAATGGTCGAACGCCGCCAAGATTACGGATGAGGCAACTACCCGCGCGGGACAAGATGCAGCTATTGGCAATCGTCTTCAGATTGTTGAGGCTAACTATGTCACGAATGCGCAAGCCGACGCGAAGGTCAGCGCTGAGGCGACGGCGAGAAGCAATGAAACGTCCGGGCTGGCGAACCGAATAGGCAGTGTAGAAACTCGCTACAGTGGCGCGGGTAATCTCGTGACGAATTCCGACCTCACATCACTGGACGGATGGCAGATCACGTCACAGCCCGCAGGAACGAGCTTCGATCGGAATGGCGGCGGTGACTACTGGAACATCACGGGTGAGAATTCCATCACCATCGGAGAAAATGGAGTCGCGAGCACTCTTTGTGAAATCGTCAGCGCGCCTGTCGCGGTAAAGGGTGGCGACTATGTTCAGGGGTACGCCTTCGCCGCATCCCATCGTGCTAACAACTGGGTCAGCATCTTCTTCTATAAGCGCGACGGGTCGTGGAACGGCTATGCGGGCGAGTTCACAAGCGCTCGCTATAACAATGGCGGTCCTGATCTTGGCGGTTGGGATCAGACCGGCGCGAAGTCAGTCCGGGTGCCAGACGGCACCGCCACCATGCGGCTGGCGCTCAGGAAGTATCAGACGTTCAGCAGCGAGGCGGGGAGCATCGCGTGGTTCATCCGCCCCTATCTCGGGTTTGCGCGACAAGGGCAGACGGAGTGGAATCCCTACACACCCGGTTCCGCCAAGGCCGTGGTCAACGCCACGAATGCCCGCATCTCGGACGAAGCTACGGCATCGGCGAACCGTGACAGCGCGATCAGTAATCGTGTTGCGACCACCGAGAGCCAGATCAGCGGTGGTCAGGATAGCTGGCTCGCGGCTCGCATCCGCGATGAAGCTACGGCCAGCAATAACCGGGACAATTCCATCAGCAATCGTGTCGCGACGACCGAAGCACAGTTTCGCGGTGATCAAGATAGCGGGCTCAAGACGCTTGTCCGAAACAACCGGCGCAATCTGGTTGATGTCGGTTGGTGGAAGAAGGGTGCGGCTATCCCGTGGGGACTGAACGGCGGGCAGCGCAACGAAATCGTGGAGTTCCCCCATGGCGGCAACTTTGACAATTTGCCTATGCCTGATGGTTCGTCGGGCGATGCGTGGCTCTGTCAGGCGGATGGAAGTGGTCAAGGCGCAGGGGGATGGAACAGCGGCATCATAGCTCCACTTGACCCTGACAAGACCTATCGTTTCATGATCCCGATTGCGACCTTGGGCAGTGGAACACGTACTTCATATTGGGGCACTTCGAACGTCTGCGACATCAACACAACGACTGAAAACGGAAATCCGTATTTCGCTTACATTGGGAATCTAACACCCAACAAATGGCACTTGTTCGTTGGCTATCTCTTCCCCCGAAATAGCGCAGGAAAGACCCACGCTGGCGCTGGCGTTTGGGATATGGCAACGGGCATCAAGATCGCGGATGGTTGGAATTATTGCTTTAGGCCTGATGGCTTTCAGCCGAGCCACCGCGCCTACCAATTCTATGCCACGAATGGCGCATATCAGGCCTTCGGTCGTCCGATAATCGAACTTGTGGATGGTTCAGAAGCCCCCATCTTTGCAGCGCTGGCCGCATCGAAATCTGCGACTAATGCTCAAGCACGTATCACCGATGAGGCTACCGCCAGCGCCAATCGCGACAATGCTCTGTCGAACCGGATCAGCACCACCGAAAGCCAAATGTCAGGCGGTCAGGACTCATGGCTCGCGGCTCGCATCCGTGATGAGGCCACAGCTTCTGCCAATCGAGATTCGTCCCTGTCAAACCGCGTCGCGACTACTGAAGCCAATTATGCTGGCGTTCGCAATGACCTGAACAATTGGAACGGCGATCGATATCAGGACTATTTGCGGGTGAATGGTCGCGTCACGGACGAAGCCACCGCCAGCGCGAACCGCGACAACGCTCTCTCCAACCGGGTCAGCACGACGGAAGCGCAGATTGCCGGAGGTCAGGACTCATGGCTTGCCGCGCGCATCCGTGATGAGGCGACGGCATCGGCAAGTCGTGACGCCTCAATCAGCAACCGCACGAGCGTGGTCGAAGCACAGGTCAGCAACGACAGCGGCAACATGTTGCGCAATGGCACTTTCAATGCACCCGGTTGGGTTGGGCGTGGTGGCGCTGCTATACCACCGGGTTGGGGCGGCTGGGCGAATGATAATGGCGCGTTCCTTGGCGCAAGCCCGCGTGACAGCAGATACGGAGCGCCCGCCCCCCTTCAGATCGATCGCGGCGGCATCAATAACGGGATCACGCAGCCAATCTACAACGTCGCACCCGGCTGGTATGCGTTCGAGGTCGATGTCACGGGCGAAGACGGCAACTGGTCTGGCTCAGGCGTCCACGTCAATTTCAACAATGGCTATGTCTTCAACTTCGGGTTCGCGACCAATGCGGACACCGCCGGGCGCTTCGGTGACATCGGCACGGCCAACCGCCAGTTCACATGGTTGTTTTACAACGGTGCGAACACCGGCAATGCCAATCTCTACTTGATGTCCGGTTGGTCTGGCTTCCAAGGCGGGACGAATTTCGGCTTCTTCCGCAGCGTTTGGCACCGCGTCGTCATGCGCCCCGCGACCGCTGGCGAGATTGCTGCGCAGAAGGTCCAAGACAGCAATCTCGTAGCCCGTGTTTCAACCACCGAAAGCGCGATCTCGACCCTCAACGGACGCGCCGCCGCCTATTGGCAGGTGCAAGCCGTCGCGGGGAATAACCGCGCGCAAATGACCGTCCGCGCTGATGCTAACGGAGGCGGTGGCGTCGATATTGTCGGTGATGTGAATTTCGCGGGAAACTTGAACGTCGGCGCAGACAGCGGCGGCAATCGCATGAAGATCACAAATCAAAACATCCAAGTCTTTGACGGCAATGGTACCCGCCGTGTTGCGTTCGGACTAAATTTCTGATGGCGGACGGACTACGCGTTTGGGACGCTGGCGGCACCCTGATGTTCGATGAAACAAGTCCGGTGATCAAGTTTCTCGGAACCGTCACGATCGGCTTTCCGCCCGGCGGCAACAATCATACTGGAGATGCGAAGACCGGCAGCATCTATGACGCCCGGCTTACGCAATACAGTCAGCATGTCGCGTTTTGGTGCCGGATAGACGGTAAGTTCGACAGCGGCGGCTTCGATGCAACATGGCGGCAAGAAGGCAACTCGCTAATTTGGACGTATCCGCGCGATGTCGCCTACTACAACGGCTACATGTATAATCGGCCAGAACAGACGATCGTCTACGGCATCCGCTAAGTAGAAGATGGCACAGGGTTTCGAGATATGTGACGCGAATGGGAAGATGCAATTTAACGGGGATATGCTGACTTACGCATTGCGCGTGAGCGGCACGACCTACGTAGAAGACCGCAAAGTTGGGAACACCTGTCCCACGAGTTTTCTTATCCCGACTTCGCAGACTTATCCCAACGCACTGATCGTCATAGGTGGGGGCAACGGCTACGCGGCGGCAAGTGCCGGGATTTGGGGCAGCACTGGCCAGAAAATCTATGGGACGAATGGCGCGCCCGCTGGTACCCCATTCACGTATTACATCTTCGAGAAGTCGAACACGATCCCGGCCAGCGGTTTCGGCTTGGAAGTCCGTAACGCCGCGAACGAAATCACCTTCTCCACCAATCAGCGAGTGATGCGCGTCCTCAACCTTCTGAGCGGAAACACCGTGGATGGAGAGCAAGTTGTGACCTACGGCGGGCGGCAACTTGCGTTTTGCCAAGGCGCATGGGCTGGCCACCGCATTAGCGGCGAAAAAAGCTATTACGGCGATGGCGGTGGTGGGCCGACCAGCCCCGACCAAGATACAGGGGGCGGCAACAGCTATTCGTCGTGGCAAAACGACGGCAAAATCTATGGCGGATTAGTCGCCGACAGTGGGCAAACCGTTCGAACGCGAATGGTGAGTTGGGACGATGTGCAGATTGGTCCCGGCCCCGACACTGATCAACCACCAGACTTCTACATTCCTCTCAACATGTTCGTCGTGGATGTCACAGGCGTGCCGGTCGGGCAGCAATTTTACTAAATACAACATGGCTGAACAGACACAGATTACCGACGAACAGGCGCAGGAAATGCGCACCCGCCTCGCCCACTACGAACGCCAAAAGGCATATGAAGCCGCGCTCCAGCGTCACGACGTTTACCTCGCGATAAAGCCGCTGGTCGAAAGTGACGCCTTTATCGACGTGCATGAGCAGATTGCCGCCATCCGCAATGATGGCCCCAAGGATGACAGCTTCTTCGGCATTGCGATCGAGGCAATTTTCAACGGGATGACTGGGCTTGGTATTCAGGTCGCGAATTGGACCGCGCCTGCCGATCCCGACGCCTCGACCCCGGTGGCGAATGCGTAAGCGCTCATGGCGGGGGTTAGGCCCGACCGCGATCCACTACGCGAAGATCGTTTGGGAAATCCCTGCCGTTAAATCCGTCGCTCTGACGTGGCTCATTCGGGCAGGCCTGTCAGCATCAGGCGCTGCCGCCCTGACCGCGATTGTGGACGCGGTGGCGCGATGATGTTCGAGACATCCTCGCTGATTGAATGGGCAGCGGGGCTGGCGACTGTTTCGACCGCCGCCGGGCTCATCGTCCGAGCGATCACCAAGGAGGCGATGAACAAGATCGCTCTTCTCGCTGACAAGCATGACGACCTGAAACATCAGATCAAGAACCAGACCGCTCGCATCGACGCGGTCGAACATCTGCGGACGGCGGATGTCGAGCGGATCGTCAAGTTAGAAAGCGCGGTGCAGGCGATCGACAAAGCGATGGAGCGGGTCGAGCGCGGGCAAGACAAGCTCACTGACATTGTCAACGACCGCTTCGACACACTGGCCGAAGCTATCCGCAAAGCCTGAGTTCACTTCCACACTATCTTCAATAGCGTAGCGCACGCGAAAATGGCGATTGGCCCGCACATCACGACGATCGCCGCCAAAGCATATCCGGGCTTACCGCCGTCAACGAACGTCTTAACGATGTCCACAAGGGCTTGCCATTTGTTCACTGGGCAGACTCCGTCCAAGAAAAAATACGTTTCCTTGGCGGGGAGCGGCCTATTAGCCCTTCGGGTGATAGGCACACATTGCCGCGCGTTCGTCAACCTTTACGTCGTGTCGGAAAGCTCCCCACACTACGTAGCCGCCATCGACCACATGGACGGTGCCGATCAGTGCCGCCGCCTAACGCAGCGACAGGGCTTTATTCATTAGCGTGATACTCTGCGCGAGCGGAGGACGTTACTCGCCGCGTTGAAAGCCCTGACGTGTAGCATGTGAGATTAAATCCCTATCGGCTCAAATCCCTCTTGGATTCTAAATCACGATAACTACCTTCGAAAATTATAAAAATCGGGGGATCGCATGGCCAAGCGACGTAATAAGCGCGTTTCGACGATTTATCGACTTAAGCGATCCCAAGCGACGCTCGACTTTGTAGACGTTGACATTGAGCGGGACACAAAGGTTTTTGTAAGCCCCCGTGCCCTATCGCTCATGCACACGGATTGGGGGGACGGATGCGTGTCCCTGATCCAGAATTTTTTCGAAACCATTCTCTTAAAAATTAAAGCAGGTGACAATGCGGAAGCGGAAGCTTTGCTTGGCCAGTTGCGTGAGCCAAACGAAACCCACCTTGGGTTGTCTCGCGGAAGATCGCGCGGCAGAGCGTTGGGTGATGGGTCGGCGCACGACGTATGGGGAGCTCTAAGCCGAAGCGAAGCGGCCAAAACAGGCATGGTGCAGGACCTCGAAGATACCGTATTGCTGATACCCAAAATAGGCGTTGACATTGTCTCAGATGTCACCACGAATATTATTCGAATGCCTCTTATTGAATATACCCAAGAGCAGTGCAGACAGCTTGGTATCCCATTACAAGAGGGCGTTCCGTCAGGACCGCTTTGGAATCCTGCGTCTCGCGAGTGGTTCTCAAAATATGTTGAACTACCAATGACGGCGGAGGGAAAGCTTTTACTAGGGTCCAAACCCAATCAGCATCTTGAGTGGTGACAGTTTTCCTGATTCACTGGCGTGTGGATCAGGAGGAATGAGGCATGGCGCTATTCTGGTTGTCGGATGAAGCGTGGGCG
>NZ_LDTE01000115.1 GCF_001476905.1 Sphingomonas sanguinis
CGCGCGGAGCGGCCTGGTCCAGATTCGCCAGATCCTCCGCCGACAGCACCAACTCCGCCGCCTTCATCGAGTCCTCCAGTGTAGCGCGACGCTTGGAGCCCGGAATCGGCACGATGTCAGGCCCTTGCGCCAGCAGCCAGCCCAGCGCCACCTGCGCCGCACTGGCCTCATGCGCAGCGGCGATTCCCTTCACCACCTCGACCAGCTGCATGTTGCGGCCGAAATTCTCCACCGAATAACGCGGGTCGTTCCGCCGATAATCATCCTCCGGCAGGTCTTCGCGCTTGGTGATCTGCCCGGTCAGGAAGCCGCGCCCCAGCGGGCTGTACGGCACGAAGCCGATGCCCAGTTCGCGCACCACCGGCAGGATGTCGGCCTCGACGTCCCGCTCCCACAGCGAATATTCGGACTGGACCGCCGCGATCGGATGGACGGCGGCGGCGCGGCGGATCGTCTCGGCGCTCGCCTCCGACAGGCCCAGCCGCCGGACCTTGCCCTGCTCGACCAAGCGACCCATCGCGCCGACCGTTTCCTCGATCGGCACGTTCGGATCGACGCGGTGCTGATAGAACAGGTCGATCGTCTCGACGCCCAGCCGCTTGAGCGATCCCTCGCAGGCGCGCTGGACATTGGCGGGCGTGGAGTCGACGCCCATCATCCCGTTCTCGTCATAACGAAAGCCGAACTTGGTCGCGATCACCACCGCATCGCGCTTGCCGCGAATGGCGCGGCCGACCAGCTCCTCATTGACCAGCGGGCCATAGATTTCGGCGGTGTCGAACAGGGTCACGCCCAGCTCGATCGCGCGGTGGATGGTGGCGATGCTCTCCGCCTCGTTCGCCTCGCCATACATATTCCGGCCAACACCGGCCATCGGCATACAGCCCAGGCCCAGCGCGGAAACCTCGAACTCAGGGCCGAGAGTGCGATATTTCATGGGCGTTCCTCGTCGATCGTGCCGCTCCAGCGCGAAACGGTCGCGGTCGCGGCAAGGTCCATGCTGACATTGCCGAGAGTCCGGAAAATGTCGGGAATCGTCTCGACCGCGATGAGCAGCCCCAAAGGCGCGGCGGGCACCCCCAGCGCGACGCAGACCGGCGCGATGGAGGCGAAGAAGGTGATCTGCGACGGCAGGCTTGCCGACCCCAGCGAGACCAGGATCGCCGCGACCACCGCCGCCGCGACCGCCGCCGGGCCGGGCACGATCCCGAACCAGTCGGCGATATAGAGCGCGACCGCCACGTTCATCGCGGGCTGCGTCCCCCGGAACATCGCGACCGCCATGGGCAGGACCAGGCTGGAGGTGGCGGGGGCGATACGCAGCGTCTTTGTCCCCTCGACCATGGCGGGCAGGCTGGCGAGCGAGCTTTGCGTTGAGATGGCGACCGCCTGGGCCGGGGCCAGCGCACGGGCGAAGCGTGGCAGGGGCACACGCCCGGCGATGGCGGCGACGGAATAGGCCATCAGCACGACGATGCAGCCGATACTGGCGATGGTCGCGATATAATGGAGCAACGCCCCGAACGCCGCACTCCCTGCGCTCGCCCCGACAACAAAGGCCAACGCGAAGACGCCGAGGGGTGCCAGCCACAAGACCCAGCCGATCAGGACCAGCATCGCATCACGGATGGCGGTGAAGAACCCCAGCAGCTGCGCCCGGCCGCTGCCCTCGATCCGGGTCATCGCAAAGGCGAAGGCCAGGGTGAACAGGATCAGCGACAACAGCGCATTGTTGGTCGCGGCGGCAAAGATGTTGGTCGGCACGATCCCGGTCAGGAATTCGCTGATCGGCGGGGTCGGCCCGACCGGTGCGGCATGGCCCAGCGCGGTCTTCAGCGCCGCCGCCGCGCCGCGCGGGATCGGTATGAGATGCAGCAGCACCGGCGTGACCAGCGCCGCCATCGTCGCGGTCAGGGTGACCAGGCCTAGGAAGGTCACGATCGCCCGCCCCGCGATCCGCCCGGCCTGCGCCGCCTCCGCCGTGGTCGCCACCCCGGTGATCAGCAGCGTGACGACCAGCGGGATGACGGTCATCTGCAATCCGTTCAGCCACAGCGTCCCCACCGGCCCCGCCACGCCGATCCCCCATCCGGCGGCTTGCGGCGACAGGGTCGCCACGCCCACGCCCGCCAGCAGACCGGCGGCAAGGCATAACAGGATCAGCGTGGCGCGGGACATGGGATGCCTTTGACGTCTTTGAGCTTTTGGAAAGGTCACGCTACACGGGACGCGACCAGTTGATGTTTCCCCTTCTAGACCGGCAGGAACCAGGCCGTATGGCAAGAAAATATTTCGGCACCGATGGCATTCGCGGCGCGACCAACGGCGCGGTGATGACCGCCGAGATGGCGATGAAGGTCGGCATGGCCGCCGGGGCCTATTTCCAGCGCGGCGACCACCGCCACCGCGTCGTCATCGGCAAGGACACCCGCCTGTCGGGCTATATGCTCGAATCGGCACTGGTCGCCGGGTTCACCAGCGTCGGCATGGATGTCGTGATGCTTGGGCCGCTGCCGACGCCCGCGGTCGCGATGCTGACCCATTCGATGCGCGCCGATATCGGCGTGATGATTTCGGCCAGCCACAATCCCTTCGCCGACAACGGCATCAAGCTGTTCGGCCCCGATGGCTATAAGCTGTCCGACGAGGCCGAAGAGTCCATCGAGGACCTGATCGAGCAGAAGGTGCCGCTGGTCCCCTCGGGCAAGATCGGCCGGGCGCGCCGGGTCGACGACGCCGCCGGGCGCTATATCCACTTCGCCAAGTCCACCTTCCCGCAGGCGCTGCGCCTGGACGGCCTGCGCGTCGTGATCGATTGCGCCAATGGTGCGGCGTATAAGGTCGCGCCCGCCGCCCTGTGGGAACTGGGCGCGGATGTGGTGGCGATCGGCGTGACCCCCAACGGCACCAACATCAATGACGGCGTCGGCTCGACCGCGCCGCAGACGCTGGCCGAGACGGTGGTGGCCAGCGGTGCCGATATCGGCATCGCGCTGGACGGCGATGCCGACCGGCTGATCATCGTCGACGAGCATGGCCAGGTCGTCGATGGCGACCAGCTGATGGCGATGATCGCGACCAGCTATGCCCGCGAGGGACGGCTGGCGGGTGGCGGCCTGGTCGCTACCGTCATGTCGAACCTGGGCCTGGAGCGGCATCTGGCCGCACAGGGGCTGGGCCTGGTCCGCACCAAGGTCGGCGACCGCCATGTGCTGGAGGCGATGCGCACGCGCGGCTATAATGTCGGCGGCGAGCAGTCGGGGCATATCATCCTGTCCGACTATGCGCGCACCGGCGACGGGCTCGTTGCGGCGCTCCAGGTGCTGGCCGAGCTGAAGCGCGCGGGCGCGCCCGCCAGCGAGGTGCTGCACCGTTTCGATCCCCTCCCCCAGCTCCTCAAGAATGTCCGCTTCGCGGGCGGCAAGCCGCTGGAGCATGAGAAGGTGCAGGGCGTCATCGCCGCCGCCGAGGCCGAACTGGCCGGGCGCGGCCGCCTGGTCATCCGCCCATCGGGCACCGAGCCCGTCATCCGCGTGATGGCCGAGGGCGAGGACAAGCGGCAGGTCGAAACGCTGGTGGACCGCATCTGCGACGTGGTGCGCGAGGTGGCCGCCTGATGCTGGAGATGCGTCCCGATTGCGAGCGCTGCGGCGCAGACCTGCCCCCGAGCCAGGGCGGGGCGTTCATCTGTTCGCTGGAGACGACCTTCTGCGCCGAATGCGCCGACGAACTGGACGAGACCTGCCCCGATTGCGGCGGGGAACTGCTCGACCGGCCGACGCGCATGGGCCGCGTGCTGAAGGCCAATCCCGCCTCTACCCAGGCCCGTTTTCGCGGCTGACCTCGACCCCGCGTGCCCGCCGCTCTATGCGGGCCGCATCACTTTGAAGGAGTTTCCATGCCCCAGCTCGTCCTGATCCGCCACGGCCAGTCCGCCTGGAACCTGGAGAACCGCTTTACCGGCTGGTGGGACGTCGACGTGACGGCGCAGGGTGCCGCCGAGGCGCGCGCAGCGGGTGCGATGATGGCGGAGAAGGGCCTGGACTTCGATCTGACCTTCACCAGCCTTCAGACCCGCGCGATCAAGACGCTGAACCTGGCGCTGGAGACCATGGGTCGCCTCTGGCTGCCGACCGAGAAGCATTGGCGGCTGAACGAGCGTCATTATGGCGGCCTCACCGGCCTCGACAAGGCGGAGACGGCGGCCAAGCATGGTGATGAGCAGGTCAAGATCTGGCGCCGCAGCTTCGACGTGCCCCCGCCCCCGGCCGAGGCGGGCGGCGAATTCGATGTGTCGAACGATATCCGCTACAAGGGCATCGAGGTGCCGCAGACCGAAAGCCTGAAGGACACGATCGCCCGCGTCCTGCCCTATTGGGACGAACGGATCGCGCCGGCGCTGCGCGACGGCAACCGGGTGCTGATCTCGGCGCACGGCAACTCGCTGCGCGCGCTGGTCAAGCATCTGTCGAACATCCCGGACGACGAGATCACCGGCCTGGAAATCCCGACCGCGCAGCCGATCGTCTATGAGCTGGCCGACGACCTGACGCCGACCGACCGCTATTATCTGTCGGAACGCTAAGCGATCCCGACATCAGGCCGCCCCATCGCTTGGCCGATGGGGCGGTCGCGCCCACCGCACGAGGCTTGATCCGCGCCACGGATCGTGCAGTCTGGCCGTCTGTTCCCGTTACCATGACAGGAAGAGCGCCATGACGACGATTCGAGCGGCCGTGGGGCGCGGAGCCCCCAACCATCCCGACGATGTCACCGCCATCCAGCGTCTGCTGGTTCGCCACGCCCGCTGGCTGGACGGCGCGCCGCCGCCCGATATCAACGGCCAGTATGACGCCGCCACCGCGCGGGCGATCCTGGGCTTTCAGAAGGATGGCGCGGCGCTGGCCGTGCCCGACGGCGTGGTGTCGCCGCGCGGCGGAACGCTCGCCCGACTCGACCTCGAACAGATCGCCGGACCGCAGCATCGCATCTTTCGGTCGCTGTGCTGGGCGCATCAGGGCGACACGCTGACCGAGGCCGATTATGCGACGGCCGCCACCACCCTGGGGTGCGAGGTCGCCGCGATCAAGGCGGTGGCGGATACCGAGGCCAAGGATGAACCCTGGGACATGATGGGCCGCCCGATCATCCTGTTCGAGCGGCACAAATTCGCCAAGCACAGCCACGGCCTCTACAATCGCAGCCATCCGGATATCTCGACCCCGCGCGCAGGCGGTTACGGCCCGTCGTCGCGGCAATATGATCGCCTGCGCCGGGCGGCGATGCTGGATGAAACCGCCGCGTTGAAATCGGCGTCCTGGGGCCTGTTCCAGATCATGGGTGAAAATCACGGCGATGCAGGTCATCCCACCGTCGCCGCCTTTGTCGACGCCATGATGCTGCGCCGGTCCGAACATTTGAAGGCCTTCGTCCATTTCGTCGCCGCCAATCCGGGCATGAAGAAGGCGATCCAGAACCGCGACTGGGCCGCGTTCGCCCGCGCCTATAACGGCCCCGATTACGCCAAGAATGATTATGACGGCAAAATGCGTCGAGCCTATGAGCGGTTCGCCCCCGCGACACCCGCCCCGGCGCGTCAACCCGCTGGAGTAAGATGAGGATGCGCCCCCACCCGATCATCGGCTTGCCCGCCGCCCTGCTGCTCCTCGCCTGCGGGGCCCCTGCGCGCTCGGTTCCCGCCCAGCCCGACAATGGGGCGGCCCCCGGCGTTGCGGTTCCTGCGGTGCCCTCACCCTCTCCGGCCGCGACACCGCCAGGCACGCCGGACGGCAAGCCCGTGACGATCACGCTCACCGACAAGCGTCGGGTCACGCTCGCCGGGTTCCGGGTCGTCGAGAATCACGGCCTGTCCGCCGGGCAGTGCGGCGTGACGATCGACCGACAGCGGCTGATGACCCTGGGGATCGACGATACCGATGCCTATAGCTGCGACGCCCTGGTCGCGGCGGGCTTCCTGCCACCCGATGGCCAGCGGCAGCGGATCGGCCTGATCTACGACGCGTCTTCCCCCAACGCGCATTTCCGCACTGCCGTAGTGCTACGCGAGGAGGAGGGACGCTGGCAGGTCGATCCGGGCTATACAGGCAAGTTCGATGACACGCCGGCAGGGCGGTCCATCCCCGCGCTGCGCCGCGCGCTAAAGTAGGCGGCGGGTTGACGTATACAGAAGGTTGCTCGTTCCGCTCGTGCCCGCTAGTCACGCGCCCTCCCCCTCGGCACCGGGGCCGCAGGGGCAGGGCGGAATGCGGATATGATGTCGGTCGGGATCATCATGGGGTCCACTTCGGACTGGGAAACCATGCGGCACGCCGCCGAGACGCTGGAGGCGTTGGGCGTCGCCCATGAAACCCGCGTCGTCTCCGCGCACCGCACGCCGCAGCGCCTGTACGACTATGCCACCACCGCCGCCGATCGCGGGATCAAGGTCATCATCGCAGGGGCAGGCGGCGCGGCGCATCTGCCCGGCATGGCGGCCTCGATGACGCACCTGCCGGTGCTGGGTGTGCCGGTCGAATCCAAGGCGCTGAAGGGCATGGATAGCCTGCTCTCGATCGTCCAGATGCCCGGCGGCATTCCCGTCGGCACGCTGGCCATCGGCAAGGCGGGCGCGATCAACGCAGGCCTGCTCGCCGCGTCGATCCTGTCGCTGTCCGACGACGCGCTCGCCGAGCGGCTGAAGGCGTGGCGCGAACGCCAGACCGACAGCGTCGCCACTGATCCACAAGGGTAAGCCAATGTTGAAGCCGGGTTCGACGATCGGGATTCTGGGCGGCGGCCAGTTGGGCCGGATGCTGGCGGTGGCAGCGGCGCAGCTAGGCTATCGCACCCATGTACTGGCTCCCGATGAGGAAAGCGTGGCGGCGCAGACCGCCTCGTCGCTGACCCGTGCGGACTATCACAACAAGGTGGTGCTGGCCGATTTCGTCGCCGCCTGTGACGTCGTGACCTATGAGTTCGAGAATGTCGACGTGACGCCGGTCGAATGGCTGGCGGAGCGCCTGCCCGTCCATCCCGCTCCCGCCGCGCTCCGCGTCGCGCAGGACCGGATCGCCGAAAAGAGCTTCGTCGAAAAGGTCGGTGGTCGCCCCGCCCCCTGGGCCGCGGTCAACTCCGCCGCCGACCTGACCGCCGCGCTGGAGCGGATCGGCTGCCCCGCCATCCTGAAGACCACGCGCTTCGGCTATGACGGCAAGGGCCAGGCGCTGATCCGCGACATGGCCGAAGCGCCCGCCGCCTGGGAAGCGATCGGTGGTCCGGCGGTGCTGGAGGGTTTCATCCACTTCACCCATGAATTCTCGATCGTGATCGCGCGTGGGGAAGACGGGCAGGCGGTCCGCTACGATCCGCCGCACAATGTCCACCGCGACGCGATCCTGCGCAGTTCGACGCTGCCCGCGCCCGCCGAAATCCTTGCCCAGGCCGAGGAGGCGACTGCGCTCGCCATCCGCATCGCCGAGGAACTGGGTTATGTCGGCGTGCTGGCCTGCGAGTTCTTCGCGACCGAGAACGGCCCGGTCTTCAATGAGATGGCCCCGCGCGTCCACAATTCCGGGCATTGGACGATCGAGGGTGCGGAAACCTCGCAGTTCGAGAACCATATCCGCGCGATCTGCGGCCTGCCGCTGGGCGATACGTCGCTGACGGGTACGCGGGTGGAAATGGAAAACCTGATCGGCGACGATGCCTGGGAACAGGCGCTGACCGAAAGGGGCACGCACCTGCACCTCTATGGCAAGGGCGAATCGCGGCCGGGACGCAAGATGGGGCATATCACGCGCGTGGTGCGGTAAGCCGACGCGCTATTTGTGGATGGTGAAGGTCACGGGCACCAGCACCTCTGGCTGGATGACCTGATCCCCCTTCATGACCGGGCGGATGCGGAAGCGGGGATAAAGCCCCAGGGCCGCTGGGCCGAAACCCCGCCCGCCCGGCCGTTCCGCCGCGATCGCGCAGCTTTGGGGGCGGCCGGGTTTCGGCACGACGCAAAGCAGTACCGCGAGCCCATTGACGCCGCCGCTCCGCGCCATCTTCGGAAAAGCCTCGTCGATCAGGGACTGGGGTGGCTTTTCGATCCATTCGGCCAGGGCAAAGCGTAACCGCCCCTGACCCGGCCCATCGCCATCGCCGCGTCCATTACCGGTGCCGCGCCCTTCTCCGCCGGTGCCCTGACCGCTGGCCAGCCCCTCCCCCCTCCCATCGGAGGCGACAGTGCCGGTATGCAGTGGCAGGTCGGCGGTAATCTCGGCGGCTACCGGGGCGGGCAGGTCGACACGATCGAATGGGGCCGCAGCGACCGCCGCCGGAGCCGCCTGCTGCGCCTCGGGTGCCAGCGCCTTACGAGGCGCGCCACTCCCGGCAGTCGGCCGGATCACCACGCTCTCGCGCTCGACGGGTGCGGGAGACGGGGAGGGCGAGGTGACAGGGACCGGCGGCGGCTCCGGCAGAGGGAAGACGTTGATCAGTGGTAAGCTCGGCTGTTCCGGCCTGGAATCCGATTGGAACGGCGTCAACCACAGCAACAGGGCCAGGATCGCCAGATGCACCGCCAGCGTGGCGATCGCCGCCGCCGATTGTCGCCCCCTGTCCCGCCGGACCGAAACACTCCCATGCATCGCGATGTTCTCCCATGAGGAGGATCATCGCGATGCCCCGTCCGGTCAAGCCTTGGCCCACTCCTCCCCGATCCGGCGCAGCACGTCGAGCGGTACGCGGCCGTGGCGCAGGACGGCGGTGTGGAACGCCTTCAGGTCGAACGCCGTGCCCTTCTGCTTCTTCGCCAGATCACGAATGTCGACGAACACCGAATGGCCCAGCTTGTAGCTCGCCGCCTGGCCCGGATTGACGCAGTAGCGCTCCACCTCGCGGGTGGCGAAGCCCTCCGCCTCGCCCTCGGCCTCGACGAAGTGGCGGATCGCCTGCTCGCGGGTCCAGCGCAGGTGATGCAGGCCCGTGTCGACGACGCAGCGATTGGCGCGGAAGAGCAGGAACTTCAGATACCCCAGCTGTCCCAGCGGATCGTCGTCATACATGCCGATCTCGTCCGCCAGCTGCTCGGCATAGAGCGCCCAACCCTCGCCATAGCCCGAAAAGCCGTTGATCTTGCGGATCAGCGGCAGTCGCGTGTTGGACAGCGCCAGCCCGCCCTC
The DNA here is from genome assembly GCF_001476905.1 of Sphingomonas sanguinis. Classification (GTDB taxonomy): domain Bacteria; phylum Pseudomonadota; class Alphaproteobacteria; order Sphingomonadales; family Sphingomonadaceae; genus Sphingomonas; species Sphingomonas sanguinis_B. The sequence goes on from NZ_LDTE01000115.1 coordinate 9,168, forward strand.
CATCTGATGGCCCGGCAGGCCTTCGTGATAGACCGTCGTCGCCAGGCAGAATTTGGGCCAGTCGGCGCTGTCCTTCAGGTTGAAATAGACCAGGCCGGGGCGCGAGCCGTCGATCGCGGGCCCCTGCGCAAAGGCCGCCGCCGCGCCCGCCTCGGTCTGGGGCGGCACGCGGCGCACCTCGAAGCCATAGGGCGGTATCCGCTCGAACACCTGCGGCAGGCGGGTGCGGATCGCGTCGAGCCGCGCGTTGCAATAGGCGATGGCGGCGCGCTTGCCCTCATCGGTATTCGGGTAAAGCTGGTCGGGATTCTTGTAGAGCGCCGCCATGCGCTGGCCGACCGTGCCCTTGGTGAAACCCTGTTTCTTGAGCAGCGTATCGAGCCGGGCGGACAGCATCGCCGCCTGCTCGCGGCCGAAGCGGTGCACCTCGTCGGGCGAGAAGCTGGTCGTCGTATTGGCCTTGAGCGCGACCGGATAATAGGCCGCGCCCTCGCGCAGCTTCCACACGCCCGCGTCATGCGTCGCCTTGGTACGCAGCGTCTTGGCATAGGCGATCTGGCGGTCGAGCGCGGGCAGGATTTCGGCGTCGTAAATCTGTGCGGCCTGTTGCGCATAACGGTCGCCCAGCCCCTTGTCCTTCGCACGACGGGCCAGCGACTGGACGACCAGCGCGTCGGACGCGGGCTGGCGGGTCTTGGCCATCTGCTCCAGCGCGAGGTCGAGGATGAAGTCGGGCGGCACCACGCCCTGCCCCGCATCATGGCGCATCCGCTCGGTCTGCGCGTCCATTTGCGAGGCAAAGGCGCGCAATCGCATCAGATAGGCGTCGGCGTCGCCCGCACTCGCGATCTTGTGCTTGGTGTCGAGGAAGTCGGGGACCGACTGGTACGCGCCCGAGAGCTGCGACACGACATAGGGGCTGGGGCCATAGGAACTGCCGCCAAAGTCGAACGCTTGCACGGCTTGGGCCGAACGACGGGTGTAGAGGACTGACTCCAGGTCGATCCGCTCTTCGGGCGACAGGCTGGCGGGGTCGATCGCCTCCAGCCGGGTCAGGTCGGCCTTGGTAGCGGCCTTCCCCGCCGCGATCCCGGCGGGCGACTGGTCGGAGAGTCTGCTGCGCAGATCGGCATTGGCGCCGGTATCGAGGCCGAGACTGGTCGCGGCCTCCGGGTTGCGGCGAAGCTGTTCTTGGACCAGCGTGTCGAACAAGGCGGTGAGTTGGCGGGAGGGCGTATTCTGGGCCACGACGCCCTCGCTGCCCGCCGCCACGGCCAAGGCCGCCGAGCCTCTCAGGAAATGCCGCCGATCGATCATGCCCGTCCCCTTTATGGTTTTCAGGCGCAGCGTAACGGAATCCGACCGGAATTGAACCGGTTATCTGACAATGAGCGGCATAAGAAAAAGGGCGGCGCGCCGGGTGACGCACCGCCCTTCCCCCATCCGAAGCGCGAGGATTACCCTGCGCGCGTGCCCGACAGCGGGAAGCTGCCGAACGCGCCCGCGCCGACCGAGCCGGTCAGCGTGTCGCCATCGGCGGTCGCTTCGCAGTCCAGCGTCATCGGCATGGGCGAGGAAATGGACATCTTCCAACTGATCGTGTTGCCGGACACGTCGCCCTCGATATCCATCGCGCCCATCTGGCCGCCGCCCGAACCGGTGAAGCGATCACCCTCGGTCGTGACGGTCAGCGTCATCTCCTGGTCGCCCAGCGGCGACTTGACGATGCAGTTCCAGGTCCCGTCGATATCGGCCATTCTCACTCTCCCTTATTGCGCTGCCGGGGCGGCGATGACCGCCGAGGGTTCGATCACCTCGACGGGCAAGCCCAGCGTGTCGAGCTGCGGCTTGACCGTCTTGGCATCGCCGACCACCACCCAGACGAAGCTCTTGGGGTTCAACGCCGCCTGGATCGACTTGTTCAGCTCCGGCAGCGTCATCGCCTGATAACGCTGGGTGATCGTCGCATAGTAATTGTCCGGGCGACGATACAGGTCGTTGGCCTGCATCGCCGACAGCACCGCGCCCGAGGTCTCGAAATTGCCCGACAGCGAGCGGATCGCACCGGTGATCGCGCGGTCGAACTCCGCCTGATCCATCGGCTTGGTGGTCAGGAACTCGGCCACGTCGGTGCGCAGCGCGTCGATCGACGGGCCGGTCTTGTCCGCCTGGACCGGGGCCGACATGATGTAGGGCGCGGCGAATTCCGAGGTCTGGAAGCCGCCCCGCACGCCGTAGGACCAGTGCTTGTTCTCACGGATATCGGTGTTGATCCGGCTGAGGAAGCTGCCGCCCAGCGCGTCGTTGGCGGTGTTCTGGACCAACAGATTGTCGATGCCCTTCAAGGACGTCGGCGCGCCCGCCAGGATCATCGACTGCGGGCTGTCGGGACGGTTCACCAGCACGATCTTGGGTGCCGAGGGCTGGCCCGCCGTGAAGTTCTTCACGCCCGCCGCGCCGGTGCCGCGCCAGTCGCCGAACACGCGGTCGAGCGCGGCCTTCACCTCGGCCAGCGGACGGTCCGACGTGACGAAGATCTTCGCCTTGTCGGGGCGCAGCCAGGCCTGCTGGAACGCGACCAGCTGCTCGCGGGTCATCGCCGCCACGGCAGCGGGGTCACCCGCCCCCTGCGCCTTCGCATAGGGGCTGGTCGGCCCATAGACGAGCGGCGGCAGGACGCGGCCGGCCAGCCCCTGCGGGCTGGTCAGCTCCTGCTTGATACCCGCCAGCGTCTGCGCCTTCACCCGCGCCAGTTCGGGATCGGGGAAGGCCGGATTGCGCAGGATATCGGCATAAAGGTCGAGCGCGGGGGCCAGGTTGATGCTCGGCACGTCCAGCCCGACAACGGTGCGATCGTTCGTCGCGCTCGACCCCATCGTCGCACCCAGCCGCTCCTGCTCCTCGGCGATCGCGATGGTGTTGCGATGGGTCGTGCCCTCATCGAGCATCGACTGGACCATGCGCTGCGTGCCCAGCTTGCCCGGCACGTCGGCGGCGATACCCGCGTCGAAGGACATGGCGATCTGCGTCACCGGCACCGCGTTACGCTGGGCGTAGATCAACTCGATCCCGTTCGCCAAGCGGCTGCGCTCGACCGCGGGGAAGCTCAACGGCTTGACCTGTCCGACATCGGGCAGCGCTCCGCGCGTGCCCTTGGCGGGCTGGTCGGGGGCGGCGGGCGCATCGGCGCGCGGCGGCACCTTGGCCTCTTCATAGGCATCGCGCGCACCCGGCACGACGGTCAGCGTATAGGCCGGACGCGACAGCCACTTGTTCGCCGCCGCCTTGACGGTCGCGGGCGTCTGCGCCGCGATCCCTTCCAGCTGCTTCTTGTATTTGCCCGGATCGTTCGAGTAGAGCGCGCCTTCCGCCAGCGCGACCGCCTTGCCGCCGAAGCCGCCGACCGATTCCAGCCCCTGGACACGCCCCGACACGAATCGGGTCACGGCGCGCTGTACTTCATCGGCGGTCGGGCCGTTCTTCAGGAAATCGGCGAGGATTTCCTGCATCCGCTTGTCGACCACCGCCGGATCGACGCCGGGGCGCACGATCGCGGTCATGTTGAACATGCCGACCTGCGCGAAGGGCCGGTCGCCCGCCGACACCTGCACCGCCAGCTTTTCCTGCTTCACCAGGATATTGTCGAGCCGCGACGAGGCGAGCCCGCCCAGAACCGAACCCGCCACGACCAGCGACGCCGTCTCGGGATCGTTCAGCCCGGGCACCGCCCAGTTACGGCTGATCATGACCGCCGCCACGCGGTCCTTCATCACTTCGTTGACGGGCGCGGGCAGCGTCGGGATGGTGACCGTCGGCAGCACGCTCTTCGGACCCGGCTTGATCGCGCCGAAATACTTCTCGACCAGCGGCTTGGCGGTGGCGACGTCGATATCGCCCGCCAGCACCAGCACGGCGTTGTTCGGGCCATAATGGCTCCGGAACCAGTCCTTCACCGTGTCGAGCGAGGCGGCATCCAGATCGGCCATCGAACCGATGGTGGTGTGGCCATAGGGATGGTCGGCGGGGAACAGTCCCTGGGTGATCTTATACTGGGTCAGACCGTAAGGCTGGTTGTCGCCTTGGCGCTTCTCGTTCTGGACGACGCCGCGCTGCTCATCCAGCACGCCTTGCGTCACCGCGCCGAGCAGATAGCCCATGCGGTCCGATTCCAGGAACAGCGCCCGGTCGAGCGCGGCGGTCGGCACCGTCTCGAAATAATTGGTCCGGTCGAAATAGGTGGTGCCGTTATAGTCGGTGGCACCGACCGACTTGAGCGGCGCGAAGAAGTCGCCCGGCGCATTTTCCGAGCCGTTGAACATCAGATGCTCGAACAGATGCGCAAAGCCCGTCTTGCCCTTGGGCTCATGCTTCGAGCCGACGTCATACCATACGCTGACCGCGACGACGGGCGCCTTGCGGTCGGTATGGACGACGACGCGCAGCCCGTTCTTCAGGGTGAAGGTCTGATAGGGAATGTCGACCGCCTTCACGAGGGTCGAGACGGGCGCGGGCTTCGCCGTCGCGGCGGCGTTGGTGGCCTGGGCCAGCACGGCCTGCCCCGGCACGACGAACGCAAGGGCGGCGGCGCCGGTCAGCGCCACGGACTTGATACGCATAGCTTTTGAGTCTCCCCACTCGGTGTATGGTGTGAGCATAGCGGACGCGCGGCGGACCGCAATCCCGCGCAGACGAACGGAATTCGCAAGCTTTTCGCGGACACCCTTTCGTTATCGAAACGGCCGTCCCATGTTGCGGCTAGCGAAATTGCGCCAACCCCTTGTGTTGCCAAATTGCAACACCATCTGACCTGGAAAGCGACAGGAACCCCAGATGAACCTCGAAAAATTCACCGACCGCGCGAAAGGCTTCCTGCAAGCCGCGCAAACCGTGGCGATCCGCAACAGCCATCAGCGTATTGCCCCCGAACATCTCCTGAAGGCACTGATCGAGGACGATCAGGGCATGGCGTCCGGCCTGATCCAGGCGGCGGGCGGCGATCCCAAGCGCGTCGAGCGCGAGACCGATGCGGCGCTGGCCAAGATCCCCGCCGTCTCCGGCTCGGGCGCGCAGTCGTCGCTGGGCCTCGACAATGATCTGGTCCGCGTGCTCGACCAAGCCGAACAGGTCGCGCAGAAGGCGGGCGACAGCTTCGTCACCGTCGAGCGCCTGCTGCTGGCTCTCGCGCTGGCCTCGACCAATGCGGCGGGCAAGGCGCTGGCGGCGGGCGGCGTCAATCCGCAGAGCCTGAACGGCGCGATCGAACAGCTGCGCCAGGGCCGCACCGCCGACACGGCGGGGGCGGAGGACCGCTATGACGCGCTCAAGAAGTTCGCCCGCGACCTGACCCAGGTGGCGCGCGACGGCAAGCTCGATCCCGTGATCGGCCGCGACGAGGAAATCCGTCGCACCATCCAGATCCTGGCGCGCCGGACCAAGAACAACCCCGCGCTGATCGGCGAACCCGGTGTCGGCAAGACCGCGATCGCCGAAGGGCTCGCGCTGCGCATCGCCAATGGCGACGTGCCGGACACGCTCAAGGACCGCAAGCTGATGGCGCTCGATATGGGCGCCCTCATCGCGGGCGCGAAATATCGCGGCGAGTTCGAGGAACGGCTGAAGGGCGTGCTCGACGAGGTGAAGGCCGCCGAGGGCGACATCATCCTGTTCATCGATGAGATGCACACGCTGATCGGCGCGGGCAAGGGCGACGGGGCGATGGACGCCTCCAACCTTTTGAAGCCTGCCCTTGCGCGCGGTGAGCTGCATTGCGTCGGCGCGACCACGCTCGATGAGTATCGCAAATATGTCGAGAAGGACCCCGCGCTCCAGCGGCGGTTCCAGCCGGTCTTTGTCGGCGAGCCCACGGTCGAGGACACCATCTCGATCCTGCGTGGGCTGAAGGAGAAGTACGAACTCCATCACGGCGTGCGCATCACCGACGGTGCGTTGGTGGCGGCGGCGACCTTGTCGAACCGCTACATCACCGACCGCTTCCTGCCCGACAAGGCGATCGACCTGATGGACGAGGCCGCCAGTCGCATCCGCATGGAGGTGGAGTCCAAGCCCGAGGAGATCGAAACGCTCGACCGCCGCATCCTGCGCCTGAAGATCGAGCGCGAGGGGCTGCGCCGCGAGAGCGACGCCGCCAGTATCGACCGTCTGGAGCATCTGGAGGAGGAACTCGCCAATCTCGAGGAACAATCGCACGCGCTGACCCAGCGCTGGCAGGCCGAGAAGGACAAGATTGCGGGCGAGGCGAAGCTGAAGGAACAGCTCGACCAGGCGCGTATCGAACTCGACCAGGCGCAGCGCAGCGGTGACCTCGCGAAAGCCGGTGAGCTGTCTTATGGCCGCATCCCGCAGTTGGAGAAGCAACTGGCCGAGGCGCAGTCCGCGACCGAGGGTGCGATGCTGCGCGAGGAAGTCACCGCCGACGATATCGCGGGCGTGGTCAGCCGCTGGACCGGCGTGCCGGTCGACCGGATGCTCCAAGGCGAGCGCGAGAAGCTGCTGCGCATGGAGGAAGTGCTGGGCAAGCGCGTCATCGGGCAGGAGGATGCGGTCCGCGCCGTCTCCACCGCCGTCCGCCGCGCGCGTGCCGGGCTCCAGGACCCGAACCGGCCGCTGGGCAGCTTCCTGTTCCTGGGGCCGACGGGCGTCGGCAAAACCGAGCTGACCAAGGCGCTCGCCGAATTCCTGTTCGACGATCCCAGCGCGATGGTGCGCATCGACATGAGCGAGTTCATGGAGAAGCACAGCGTCGCCCGGCTGATCGGTGCCCCTCCCGGCTATGTCGGCTATGAGGAAGGCGGCGTCCTGACCGAGGCGGTGCGCAGGCGGCCCTATCAGGTCGTGCTGTTCGACGAGGTGGAAAAGGCGCATGGCGACGTGTTCAACGTGCTGCTCCAAGTGCTGGACGACGGCCGGTTGACCGACGGCCAGGGGCGCACGGTCGACTTCTCGAACACGCTGATCATCCTGACCTCGAACCTGGGCAGCCAGTATCTGGCGGCGGTCGAGGACGGGCAAAGCGTCGAGAGCGTCGAGCCGCAGGTGATGGAGATCGTGCGCGGTCATTTCCGCCCCGAATTCCTCAACCGGCTGGACGAGATCATCCTGTTCCACCGGCTGGGCCAGAGTCATATGGGCCCGATCGTCGATATCCAGGTCGGCCGCGTCGCCAAGCTGCTCAGCGATCGCAAGATCAGCCTGCACCTGACCGACGCCGCGCGCGAATGGCTGGGCCGGGTGGGGTATGACCCGGTCTACGGCGCGAGGCCCCTACGCCGCGCGGTCCAGCGCCATTTGCAGGACCCGCTGGCCGAGGAAATCCTGCGCGGGAATGTGAAGGACGGGTCGACCGTTACCGTGGATGAAGGCGACGGCAAGCTGGCGCTGTCGGTCGCGTAAAAAAGGGGAGCGAAGGACCACGGCCCTCGCTCCCCCCTTCCCGCCCCCCAGGACGGCCGACAATCCGTTCGATCAGAACAGGATGTCGAAGCCCAGCCGCACCGAACGCGGCGTCAGATAGCCCAGCGGCGTGCCGTACAGCGGATCGGGCGTGTACTGATTGCCCGCCTTCTGGTTTTCGTGCTGCACGTAACGCTGCGTGATCGGCTGCGAGTTGAAGATGTTGAACGCATCCGCCCGCACGACGAAGCGGTTGAAGCCCAGCGACTGGGGCAGGACGTAGCGGAACGACAGGTCGATCTGCTTCACCCAGTCCGTCCTCAGGCCAGTGCCGCGCGGCGAGGGCTGCGTCGCGGTATAGTTGCCCGCCGCATTCAGCGGTCCATAGGCGCAGTAGAAGCTCGACGCGCCGTAACCCGCCGCATTGGCATCGGTCGGGTGATAGCCCATGCAGCTCAGCCGCTGCGGCGACTGGACCAGCACATTGGTGCCGAACGACAGATTGTCGGTGACGTGATAGCTGCCAAAGGTCTTGAACACGAAGGTTCGGTCATTGGGCAGCAGGCCGGTCGAATAGTCGGTCAGACCCAGATAGTCGTAATCCTGCGTCGAACCTGCATCCGACTGCGCACCGTTGCCGGCGTCGGACTTCACCGTGCCCTCGTAATTGCCATAGGAGCGCGCCACGGTGATCGAGCCCTGGAGCGACCAGATGCCGTCATCCGCCCGTTTCCAGTCGAACACCAGCGAGCTGTACTGACGCTTCGGATTGGGGAAGGCCAGGCCAGTCAGCGTCACCGTCTTGGTCGGATCGACCCAGTCCCGCACCGTCTGCGACGACCGACCCGGGTTCCAGATATAATAGGCGCTGTTGTTCTGGTAGAAATCGCACTGGCTGGCCGAGGCATTGGCACCGCCATTGCAATAGTAATTCGCCAGGAACGGTGCGAAGTCGGTATCTTCCGACACACGGCCCAGGTTGCGATAGGTGCCGGTCAGGCCGACCGAGAACAGCTCGCTCACCCGGAACCGTGCCCCCAGGACGAATTCGTCCTCATAGGTCGGCTTGGCCCCGACCGCCATCTTGGCCGCCGCCGGGTCCTGCACGCCCGCCCCGAAGATCAGGCAGGTGCCCTGGCCGTTGACCGGATTGCCCGGTGCCGCCGAGATGTTCGTCGGGCAGTTGGACGAATAGCCCGAGCCGCCCAGCGTCGTCAGCGCCGGACCCAGGTTGAGCAGCGGCAGGCCGGTCTGCACATCGACCGGGAAGTTTGCCGCCGTGTAACCGGTGGGATAGGCGAAATACTCGCGGAAATACAGGTCGCGACCACGGAAGCCGAGGTTCATCGCGGGCGGGATGAAGTAGCGGCCATAGCTGCCGATAAAGCGGAACCGCGAATCGCCACCCGGCGTCCAGCTGAACCCGACACGCGCCGCGATATTGTCCTTCAGCGACAGATAACGCTGGCCCGACAGGTTGGACTGCTGGAACTCGTCGTCGCGCACACCCAGGTTGATGGTCAGGCCGCGCGCGGGCTCCCAGCTGTCCTGCACATAATAAGCGCGGTCGTTGCCCGAAACGAACCCGCCCAGTCGCTCATACATCAGCCGCACGCCGATATCGCGATAGTCATACTGGATCGGCAGGCCGCCGTTCAGCGTGGTGATCTTCGTTTCGCTGACATCCTCATTGTCCAGGCCGAAGCGGACATGGTGACGCCCGAGGATCTCGAAACGCAGGTCACCGTCGATCCGCCAGAACTTGCGCTGCGTATCGTTGATCGCATTGCCGCTATAGGGCTGGCCCGAGATGGTCTTGGCCAAGCCGCCGGTCGTCGCGGTGCGGCGGTCGATGACGTAATAGGACGAGGTGTCCAGCGGCATCGAGTCGTTCGAGTCGCGGTTGATGCCGTAGGCGCCCGAAATCTGGAAGAAATCGGTGATGCTGCCGGTATAGCGGCCCACCCAATTGAAGCCGCCCTGCTTATACTTCTGGCTGCCGGTGTAGGTGCCGGGTGTGCCGCCGGTGAAACTGGCGTTGGGGGTAAAGGTGTAATTGTCGGTCCGCGTCGTCTGGCGCGTGTCGAACATCGTGAATTCGAGATGCTGGGTCGGCGTCGCATAGATATCCAGCTTGCCGCCGTAGAACGGATCGGTGCTGATCGATCGGAAATAGTTGTTGGCGATCGGCGACGCGCCTTTGCCCACAATGTCGTTGGCCTGGTACAGGCCATAGAGGAAGATATGGTCCTTGATGATCGGACCACCGGCTTCGATGCTCAGCGCCTGGGTAGCGGTATGCGCCAGGCGACCGATGTTCGAGGGATTGGTCGGCGTGCCGATATTCGGGCTGCTCGATTGCAGTCCGGTCTCGTCAAAATTGCCGTGGATCGCCATCATCGGGGTGTTGGAGCCCGACTTTGTGGTGGCGTTGATGACGCCGCCGGTCGCGCGCCCAAATTCGGCGGCATAGCCTGCGGTTTGGACGTCGACCGTCTGATAGAAGTCGAACGGCACCCGCGCCGACCCGACATAGGTGTCCGGGTTGGTGATGTTCAGGCCGTTGATATAATAGGCATTCTCGGCCACCGACGAGCCGCCGAGCGACGGCACGTTGCCAAAGCCCGGAGCGCCCTGCACCGCGCCCGGCGCCAACAAGGTCAGCGCGGTGACCGACCGTGCGATCGGTAGCTGCGCCGCCGTCGCCACCACGTCCAGGTTCAGGCCGGTGGTGGTTTTGGTGAAATCCTGGCGGATACGCTGACCGGTGACGATGACTTCGTTGGCGGGGGCGTCCTTGGCCGTCACGGTCACCGTGATGCGGCTCTCCTGGGCGGGCGCGATCTGGATCGTGTCGCTCTGGGTGCGATAGGCGTCGCCCTCGGCCGTGAGCTGATACTGACCCGGGGTCAGGCCGACGGCGGAAAAGCCGCCGGTCGCCGATGTCGTGTAGGTCCGCGACTGGTTCTGCGCCAGCGAGCGCAGCGTCACCTTGACCCCTGCCACAGGCTTATTGCCCGCATCCACGACCGTACCGGTGATCGCACCGGTGGTATAGTCCTGCGCCGCCGCCGGCGCTGACAGCGCAACCATGCCGACACCAGCCCCCAGCATCGCCAAAGCATACGCCGCCGTTCCCCCGCGCAGCACGCTGCGCAAGAAGCTACCATTTCTCATCGCGTCTAAGCCCCTCTGTCGATCGGTGTGCCGACCGCTATTTCCCGCCCTCACGATGGAGCGGATGCAGGGGATATTTCACCAAAGTGACAAACCATCACAAATGACATTTGTTACATCATGAGGTTTAGGGATATTGATGGGCACGAAAGTCACATAATGGCGGCATTTGAAAGCACATATACACCAAAATTCTTCACTATCAGCGCCTTGCGGCTTTCCGGCCTGTGGCCGATGTGTTTCACCGCCTTAAAGCGCCAGAACAATGTGGCCGCGGTATTCTGCGATAACGCTGCAGCTAAATTCTACTCCGAACCGCCGACTAGACAGAAAATTATAAGATACATTATTTCATCATAACATGGTTGTTATTTATCGAAATACGATGAACCGGCATTTTGCTGGCCAAATGACCCGCACAACAAAAAAGGGCAGCCCAGACGGGCCGCCCCTTCTCATACCGTCAATGTCTACCGGTTAGAAATTGACACCGAACTGAATGCGCGCCGAGCGGCCCGCATTGTACGACGTCGGCAGCGAGTAGACCGGCTGCGGCGCACCGGCCGAGGTCGTACCCGTTTCCTGCAGGCGCAGGACCGGCCTCGAGTTGAAGACGTTGAACACCGACAGACGTACAAAGCCGTTGAAGGCGTCGGTCGGCACGGCCACCGTCGCGTCGAGGTTGAGCAGCGCCAGCCAGTCCGACTTGAGCTGCGAACCGCGGTTTACGACCTGTAACGTGCTGGGGCGCGCGCCACCGGCCCGGTTGAACGGGTCGTTGATGACAGTGAAGCCCGCCGGATTACGAACGACCGATCCGTTGACGAGGTTACAATAGGCGCCGCTGGTCGTGTAATACAGACCAGTGATGCCGCCCGGAGCGGTCGCGTCATAATCGGCACTCGCTGGCGGACGACCATAGCAGCCGAACTTGCGCGGTGCACTGACCGAGCCGTTGAAGCTGAGCGTCAGCCAGTCCGCGAACTTGTACGAACCCCATGCCTTGAAGTTGTGGCGGCGATCGTTGGGCAGATACCCGAAGGTGCCGTTGACCAGCACCGGAAGGTCGAAGGCCGTCGTCAGACCGGCGTCAGACTGCGCATTGTCCGACCGGACGCCACCTTCGATGTTTCCGTAATTCTTCGAGTAGGTGTAGTTCGCGTTCAGCGACCACTTGCCATCCCATTCCCGCTCGAACGTGAGGTTGACGCCGCGATAGGTGCGCTGCGCCCGCGGATATTGCAGCGAAGCCGCTGACAACGTCACGGTCCGCGGGTTTGCCTCGCCCGGCAGCGGATCGCTCAGCGTGACCGCCACGTCGCGGCCCGGATTGATCAGGGCGAACTGATGGACGCCGTTCCAGATCGAACGGCAATCCGCCGCCGCCTTGCCCTGCGAGATGCAGTAGGGGATGATCGCCTGATCGAGCGCGGCATCTTCCAGCGAGTTGTTCAGTTTCGTCTGGATGAAGTTGAAGCCCACCTTGATGCGGTTGCCGAGCCGACGTTCCACACCGAAGACGATCTCGTCGACCGACTGCGGCTTCAGGTTCGATGCCACCACCGAGGCGGTGCTCGGCACGGTTCCGTCGTTGCGCAGGGTGCAGGCCGTTCCCGCAGGCGAATTGTTCGGACAGGCGGTAAAGCCAGCGCCGGTGGTGATCGGCGCGCCCAGGATCGGCGTGTTGTCGGCCATAAGCCCGGCGAACTGGTAATAGGCGTCATAATCGAGTTCGCCGCCGGCCAGTCGGACGTTGGTGTTCACCGCAACGGGGATGAAGTAACGGCTATAGGACCCGAAGAACTTGGTGCGGCCATCGCCCAGCGGATCGATGCTAGCACCCAGGCGCGGCGCCCACTGGTTCTTGGCGAGGAAGAAGGTCTGCCCGTCGCCATTCTTGTTCTCGAACCGATCGTTACGAACGCCGAGGTTCAGGTTCAGGCGATCGTTGAGCAGATGCCAGTCGTCCTGAACATAGAAGGCCGTGTTGCGGGTTGAGAATTGGCCACCCGTGCGGAACACACGCCCCTTGATATAGCTCGTGCCGCCCGGCAGTCCGATGACCGGATCGATCGTCGTTGCCGCGCCCGAAGCGGTCAGCAGCGTATATTGCGCACCACCATTGGCAACGCTGATCGAATTTTCGTCGAGGTCTTCCCGATCGTAACCGCCACGAATGTGATGCGATCCCAGAAGTTCGAACCGGACATCGGCATCCGCGCGATAGAAGGTGCGCTTGTCGAAATTCAACGATGCGTTGCTCAGCGTGTTGCCGATGCCGCTATTGGCCCCGTTCCGCTGGTCGGTCACCGACGGCAGATTGGGCAGGCTCGACTCGGTGGTTTCGCGGTTCTTGTTGACGCCGTACGCCGCCGACAGGGTCAGCCACTGCGTGAAGCTGCCCGTGTAGCGGAAGACGTAGTTTTCGCCACCCGACTGGTAGATGTTGGTGGCGATGTACCCACCCGGATTGTTGGTGTTCAGATTGTAGCGCAGCCCGCTCGCCAGCGTGTAGCGGCTGGTGCCGTAGACATTCTCGATCCGACGACCGGTGGTGTTCCAATAGGTCGCCTCAAGCCGCTGGCCGTCGACGATAACCGCGTCGATCTTGCCACCCCAGAACGGGCTGGTGTTGCGGTTCTGGCTGTAGGAGGTGCCGACGATCTGCTGGTTAAAGGTGTTCAGATCGGCGAAATTGGCGCACAGCGCCGGATTGCTGGCGCAACCATTGGCCCCTGTGCCGGTGGCCGACGCGACGCCGGTATAGCCCTGGCCATCGCGAATATCGCGGGCATTGTAGAGGCCGTAGAAGAACAGATGGTCCTTGATGATCGGACCCGACAGTTGGGCGATGAACTCGTGGCGATCCGAATAGTATGAATCATTGTCCGCAGCATAGGTATTGCGCGTCTTCGACATGAGGCTGTTCGGCTGCCAGTTGAACAGCACGCCGCCATGCCACTCGTTCGAGCCGGACTTGGTGGTGCTGTTGATCATGCCGCCGGTAAAGCGACCGAACTCCGCCGGGATACCGCCGATCTTGGTCTGCACCGTCTGGTAGAATTCGAACGGGACACCCGCCGCACCGAGTCCGTTGCGGAACTGCGTGACATTCAAGCCATTGATATAATACACATTTTCCGAGATCGACGCCCCGTTGATCGACGGGAGCGCGGCGAAACGATTGTCACCACCGACAGCACCCGGCGCGAGCAGCACGACGGACGTCAGATCGCGACCGACGGGGATGCGCGTGGCAACGTCGGCCACATCGACCGTCTGGCCGATCGTGTTGCTGCTGAAATCGACCACCTGTACGCGACCGGCCGTGACGATGATCTCGCCACTGGTGCCCGCATTTACCGGCTGGAGGTTGAACTGGTTCGCAGCGCGACCTTGAATCAGGCGAACTGCCGGATCGGTGAAGCTATCATAACCATCGGCGGCGACGGTGAAGCTATAGGTTCCCTGCGGCAGCGCAGAGATGACGTACGAGCCATCGGCCTCCGTCGTCGCGGTGCGGGTGAAGCCCTGCGCCGCGGACGTCACCGTCACGGTCGCACCCCCGACAGGCTTGCCATCGGTGCCCATGACACGGCCGGTCGCGTTCACCTGAGTATAGTCCTGTGCCGCGGCGGGCGCAGCCAGCGTCACCGCGCCGACGCCTGCCCCCAGCATCGCCAGAGCCTGGAGCGCCGCACCGTTGCGCAGCACTGCCCGTGAGAAAAATCCCCGTTCCATCACGCTATATGTTCCCCCTTCGTGGCCGTTGACCGGCGAAATCAATGCATCGCCTCGGTCGGACGATGACAAACATATGTCAGCACAATGACCGCACCCCACAAACAGATTTTGACATGTTATACTTTTTGCAGTCGCTCTGTGGAAAAATTGCAACACTTTAGCGGTCAAGGAGGAGCTATTGCTTCAATATCAGGCATGAATTGCTTGTGCTGTCGGCATTTTCACCATTAGCGTATTGGTGTTTTGGTTATGCACAACACCAATACGCTTGAGTTGTTTACAAAACCCGGTGCTTCACCACGAACGAAGGTGACAAACTATCGGTGATAGTACGACGCAGAAGAAATAAGAGCTCACCTGCAAATTCACGCGCTTTTCCTGGAAAAGCTCGCCAGTATAAAAGCCGGCATCCATCATCAGACCCTGCGTTTGCGAAGATTTTATGGCCGAAAGTTCGCCGCTGCCCCGCATCGCTTTTTATACATATGCGCCGCAGGTGATCGGATCTATCGCCGACAAACTGGAGATTTTTAAGATGTCAGCTCAGACTATAATCTCGACGGATCGGCGCGTTTTTCGAGGGCTGGCTCTTGCGAGGCCAGACTAGTGGCGGACCACTAGGGTCCAAACCCAA
>NZ_LDTE01000116.1 GCF_001476905.1 Sphingomonas sanguinis
CGGGAGGGGCTTAAGAAGTGGGGAGAGGCTTACCCGCCCCGCCCCAGCCTCACCGCCAGCGACTCCTTCAAGATCCGCCGCCGGATCGCCTTGTTCGCCGCCTTCAACTCCTGCGGCGCCTCCGGCGACGTCCACCACCAGCCATCGTCACGCATCTGTTGTCCTGCTGCAACGAAGCGGTCGCAAATCTCGGCGAACAGGGTGTCGTCGATGTCGAGGCTGAAGATCAGCCGCCCGGTCCCGACCCAGCTCAACGCCAGACCTTCCGCTCGGAGATAATATTGCAGCATCCAGTTATAGGGCGAGGCGACCGAATAGAGGATGGTCCAGATCGTCTGGACATGCGCGACCGACAGGGGCAGTCCCGCCTCGGCCATCCGGGTGTTGAACATCGCGGCCCGCGCCTGCCAGCGCGCGTCCAGCCCGTCATAGAGCGCCGCCACCTCGGGCGTCTCCAGTCGTCGCAGGAACGCGTTCATCGCCCCCATCACCATGGGATGCGAGTTGAAGGTGCCGCGAGCAAAGCAGATGTCGACGGGCCGATCCTCGCGCCAGCGCTTCATCAGATGCGCCGGACCGCACAGCACGCCGACCGGCAACCCACCGCCCAGCGTCTTGCCATAGGTGATCAGGTCGGGCTTCACCCCGAAATATTCGGGCATCCCCCCTTTTGCCAGGCGGAAGCCCATGAACACCTCGTCGAAGATCAGGACGATGCCGTTCGCCCGGCAGGTCTCGGCCAGCTTGTGCAGCCATTCGCGATAGGCGGCCAGATCGGCCCCCGCCTTGCGCCCGCCATCGACCAGCTGGCCGTCCGACGGGGCCGAACCATTGGGGTGCATCGCCTGGAGCGGGTTGACCAGCACGCAGGCAATGTCCTTGCGCGTCGCCAGCACCTTCAGCGTCTTTTCAGACATGTCGGCCAGCGTCAGCGTGCGATCGGCGGGAACGGGATTGCCGATGCCCGGCTGCACATCGCCCCACCAGCCATGATAGGCGCCCGCAAAGCGCACCAGGCGCGGACGCTTGGTGTGATAGCGCGCCAGTCGCACCGCCTGCATCACCGCCTCGGTGCCCGACATGTGGAACGACACCTCGTCCATACCCGACAGCGTGGTCAGGCGATGGACATTGTCGGCAACGACCGGATGAAAGGACCCCAGCACCCCGCCCAGATCGGCGACCATCGCCGCCCCCTCGGCCATGGTCTGCTTGTAGAAGTCGTTGCCGAACAGGTTGACGCCGTAGGAGCCGGTCAGGTCGATCAGCCGGTTGCCGTCCAAATCGACCAGGATCGGCCCTTCCGATCGCTGATAGAAGGCTCCGGTCGCCAGCGTGGTGCGCACCTTCTCGCGGAACTGGAACGGCACACGATACGCGCCGGTGAATTGCAGGTCGGACAGGCCGCTGCGCGTTTCCTTGGTCAGCGCCAGCGTCTGCGCGAATCGCGTCGCGAACAGGCCGCCCAGCCGCTCGAACCCGGCGCGCCGCTGGTCGGCAATCGCGTCGGGCGCATCATCGACGCGGAAGAAGCGATCATCGCCATAGGTGTAGAACGGGATCTGCCCGGCAATGCGCTTGGCCATGCGGACATGGCCGCCCAGCCCCGGATGCTTGGCACGCGACAGGGACAGGCGGCGATGCCCTTTCTTCAAGGCAACCGCACCGGCGGAAACGGCCAGCAGGCCAGTGAGAATCGGGTTCATGCGGCCTTTGACCGCGTACCCATGACGGAGGCATGACAATGCGTGGACCCATCATGCGGTTCTTCCTGAACGAGGATATCAATTTCCTCGTCACCAACCGCCTGCCGCGTCGGTTCGCGACGAAACTGGTCGGCCGGATTGCCCGGATCGAGCATCCGCTGGTCGCCCGACCCAGCCTGGCGCTTTGGAAATTCTTTGCGGGCGTCGACCTGTCGGATGCACGGACGACACGATTCAAATCCCTGCGCGACGGCTTTGTCCGCGCGCTTCGCGACGGCGCGCGCGAGTTCGACGCCGATCTCGACAGCATCGCCTCCCCCTGCGACGCGCTGGTCGGCGCGCATGGACGGATCGAGGAGGACCGGCTCTATCAGGTAAAGGGCTTTCCCTATCGGCTCGGCGACCTGATCCCCGACGCAGCGCTGGTCGAGCGCTATCGCGATGGCTCGTTCGTCACGCTACGTCTGACGGCGGGCATGTACCACCGTTTCCACGCCCCCACCGACCTGGTGGTGGAAGGCGTGACCTACGTCTCCGGCGACTGCTGGAACGTAAATCCGATCGCGCTGAAGCGGGTCGAACGGCTTTTCTGCCGCAACGAGCGCGCGGTGATCGAGGCGCGCGTGCTGATGTCGGGTCAGCCGATGCTGATCGTGCCTGTCGCCGCGATCCTGGTCGCGAGCATCCGCCTCCACTGCCTCGATACCGAGCGGACGTTGCGCGAACATGGCCCCGGCCGCACCGCCTGTTCGGCGCGGATCGGCAAGGGTGAAGAGATGGGCTGGTTCGAGCATGGCTCGACGATCATCCTGTTCCTGCCCAAGGGAATGCGGCTGTCGGACACGCTGGTCGAGGGGCAAGCGATCCGTGCCGGTGCGGTGATCGGGCACGTCGGATAACGTCGCTGTCTTGGAAAGACTTGGCGGATGCCACCTTGGAACTCGGGACCGAACGGCGCATCATCCCACCGGTCACGCATGTCTGGCACGTGATGACGGACCGCTTCGAGCGGTGGTTCCGCTCCACGCCATGGCGCGGGATGACTGGAAAATTCCGGTGAGTCTTGCCATCAGTCGGATCGCAAAGCGTTACATGGTGACCCCGACTGGATTCGAACCAGTGGCCCTCAGATTAGGAATCTGATGCTCTATCCTGCTGAGCTACGGGGCCCCATGCGGGGGCGGTGATAACCGGGACGCGGCATGGGGTCCAGAGTGGTTCGCGGCCTCAATTGGCGAGCTTGGGCGGCACCACCGGAAAGGGAAGCGGGGCGACGGGCACCCCTTCTTCGACCAGCGCCTTCGCCTCGGCCAGGCTCGCCTGACCATGGATCGGCGCGACGGGCGCATCGCCGTCGTGCATGGCGCGGGCTTTGTCGGCAAAGGCGGTGCCGACCCAGGTCGACTTTTCCAGCATCTTGGCCTGGGCCTGCGCCAGTTGCTCCATGACCGCCTTCACCGCCTGCGAGTTGGGCAGGTCGGGCTTGCTGTTGCTCTTGGCGGGGATCTGCGGGGCCATGACCGCCTTTTCGATCTGGCGGTCGCCGCACAGCGGACAGGACACCTGCCCGTCGTCACGCTGTTCGGCATAGGCGGCGGAGGAGGCGAACCACGCCTCGAACACATGGCCGGTCGTGCAGCGCAGGTCGAAGACGATCATGCCACCACCGGCGGAATGGCGCGACGATGGCGAAGGGCGGGCAGGCGTTCGCGCACCGCCGCCACTTGGCCCGCGTCGATCGTCGCGACGCCCAGCCCGGCCGCCTCGCCCATGTCGAGCAGCACCTCGCCCCAAGGTCCCACGACCAGCGAATGGCCATAGGTGGCGCGACCGTCCTGATGCTCGCCGGTCTGCGCGGCGGCGACCAGATGCACCCCAGCCTCGATCGCCCGAGCGCGCAGCAGGATATGCCAGTGCGCCGCGCCCGTCGGCCGGGTAAAGGCGGCGGGCACGGAGAGGATCGTCGCCCCCGCCTCGGTCAGCGCGGCGAACAGCGCCGGAAAGCGCAGGTCATAGCAGATGGCCAGGCCCAACCGTCCGACCGGCGTATCGACGACGACCGCCTGTTCGCCCGGCACATAGGATGCCGACTCGCGCCAGCTTTCGCCGCTGGGCAGATCGACGTCGAACAGGTGCATCTTGTCATACCGCGCGCGGATCGCGCCGCCGTCATCGATGACATAACCGCGATTGGCGAGCCGCCCGTCGCCTTCGCGCACGGCCAGCGAGCCCAGATGCACCCACAGGCCTTGGGCCGCCGCCGCGGCACGAACGCGGGCGAGCACCGGGTCCTGATCCTCGGCCACGAGATGCGCCGCCGCGCGTGTCCGGTCGCGGTCGATCAGCCCGGACATTTCGGGCGTGAACAGCATTGTGGCACCGCGCGCCTTCGCCTCGACGATGGCGCGTTCCAGCACGTCCGCATTGGCGGCGGGATCGATCCCCGCCGTCATCTGCAGCACCGCGATATCGGTCATGCCGACAGCAGCGGGTCGAGCCCTCCCCGCTTGTCGAGCGCGGCCAGATCGTCCGAACCGCCGATATGCTCCCCGTCGATAAACACCTGCGGCACGGTGGTCCGCCCGTTCGCGCGCTGGATCATCTCGGCGCGCTGGGGACCGCCCATGGTGATGTCATATTCCTCGGGCTCGACGCCCTTGGAGGCGAGCAGCGCCTTGGCCCGGGTGCAATAGGGGCAGAACGCCTTGGTGTAGATTTCGACCTTTGCCATATCTCTCAGGTGTGGCGCGTCGGCCCGCTTGTCAATCGTCGGACCGCTCGATGACCCGCGCCCAGCACAGGATCGCGACCGACGCCGCGCCCGCCCTCAACAAGGCCGCCACGCACGCCCCCGCCGTCGCGCCGGTCGTATAGACGTCATCGACCAGCACGACGTGCCGCCCCCTGACCAGCTCGGTCTGGGCGACGCGAAAGGCGGTGGTCACCGCCGCGCGGCGCTGTCGCGGCGACAGGCCACGCAGCAGCGGCGTCGCCCTCACCCGCTCCAGCGCACCGCGCGCCATCGGCACCCCGGTCCGCCGTGCGACGCCCTCGCCCAGCAATACCGCCTGGTTGAAACCACGCCGCCACAAGCGCCAGCGATGCAGCGGTACGGGCACCAGCAAGTCTGCCCCCGGCGGCAAGCGCCGCGCCATCGGCCCGGCCATCGTCTCGGCCACGCCGATCCGCCCGCCATGCTTTAACCGGATCGGCAATTCGCGGGCGATGGGGCCATAGGCGACGGCGGCGTAAATGCCCGCATGGCGTGGCGGCCGGGCCATGCAGGGCCCGCACCACGGCTCACCGACCGCATCGCCGCCCAGTGGTATGCCGCACCGCGCACAGCCCCCATCGTCCAGAAAGCGCAACTGCCCCCAGCACCGCGCGCAGAAGCGATGATCGGCCTCGACCGGTTCGGCACAGCCCGGACAGCGCGGCGGTAGGGCCCAGCGCACGATTCCTGCCACGATCGCCCCGGCGCGCGCCATCGCGAATCCCGGCCATTTCATGCTTGCCCCCATCGGCTGCACCTTGTTCCCGATCGCACAAGCGCGCACAAGCGCGACCGTGACCCACCCCAGCATCTTCGACCGCCAAGCGCGCCGCCTGCGCCGCGACCGGGCCCAGCCCGCTTATGCCGAGCATGATTTCCTGCGCGCGGCCATGCTCGACGGCCTTGCCGAGCGGTTGGATGCGGTGACGCGGCCGTTCCGCGATATTCTGGACTTGGGTTGTTTCGATGGCGCCTTCCTGCAGCCCCCGGGGGCACGGGTGGCGCGGCTGGACCCGGGCTTTGCCTTTGCGCGCGGCGCGCACGGCGTGCAGGGGGATGAGGATCGGCTGCCGTTCGCGGATCGCAGCTTCGACCTGGTGGTCAGCGCGGGCGTGCTCGACCAGATCGATGATCTGCCCGGCGCGCTGACGCTGATCCGCCGGGTGCTGCGCCCCGACGGGCTGTTCCTCGGCGCGTTCGTCGGTGGCGGTTCGCTGCCCCGCCTCCGCGCAGCCCTGCGCGTGGCAGAGGCCGAGCGGCCGGTCGCGCGGCTGCATCCGCAGGTCGATGTGCGCTCGGCGGGCGATCTGTTGATGCGTGCAGGCTTCACCCTGCCGGTTGCGGATATCGAGACGCTGGACGTGCGCTACCGCGATTTCGGGCGGCTGCTGGGCGATCTGCGCGGCATGGCGGCGAACAACCTGCTGGCCGAGCGTCGGCCCATATCGCGAGAGGCGCTGACAACGGCGGCCTCAGCCTTTGCCGACATGGCGGACCCGGACGGCCGCGTGCCCGAACAGTTCAACCTGGTCTTCCTGACCGGCTGGGCCCCCGATCCGTCGCAGCCCGTGCCAGCGAAGCGGGGCAGCGCCACCGCGTCGCTGGCCGAGGCACTGCGCCCCAAGCCAGACGCGGACTGATCAGCCGATGATCGCGCCGCCGCGATCGCCCGCCAGGATACGGCCCATCGATTCGAATAGCTGATCCATAGCGACGGGCTTGACGATCACGTCGTCGGCCCCCGCCGTGATGCAGCGCTCGCGCAGGTCGACCCCGCTGTCGGCGGTCACCACGATGATCGGCACCTCCGCCTTGCCATCGCTGCGCGCGCGAATGTGGCGGATGGCGGTGATGCCATCCATGCCGGGCATCCGCAGATCGATCAGGATCATGTGATAATCGTCGCGGTCGATCATCTCAAGGCCGAGTTCGGCGCTCTCGGCCTCGGCCATCTGGGCTCCCGCCACGTCCAGCATATCGCGCACGACCCGACGGTTCATACGGTCGTCCTCGATAAAAAGGACGTTCATCGACGTCCCCTTTGCATCGCGGACAGGATGGCATCCAAGGCGCAGGTCATGGCTTCGCCCTAACGATCATGCCGCTTGCGTTACAAGCGGCGATTCAGGGCTTTGCGGCGAGATGTCGAACATTTTGCTCATCACCTCGGCCCCTGCGATCGGTTTGGCGATAACGTGAACCAATCCGCCGCGTGGCAAATCGTTCCCCGGCAGCGGATCGGCATCGGGCCACAGCAGGAATAGGGGCACCGCCGCGCCCGCTGCCGCTTCTGCCAAGGTATGCAGCGCCGCAGACCCATCATCGTCCCGAATCGCACCGTCATCGACCAGAAGCTGCGCGACCCCGCCCTCGCCCAGCCGCGCCACCGCTTCGTCCACATTCCCGGCGAAGGCCACGGCGGCATGGTCCGCACACAGCTTGGTCCACATGGCACGACGGATCGGATTGCGATCGACGATCAGGACAGTCAGCCGCGCGACTTCGGGCTCCACCGGCAACTCGACCAGCGGTAATGTCAGGGTAAAGCATGATCCGCGCCCCGGCTCGCTGTCGACCGTCACGTCGCCGCCCATGGCGCGCGCCAGCCGACGACAAATGGCAAGGCCCAGGCCCGTGCCGCCATATTGCCGCGTCGTACTGGTATCCGCCTGGCGAAACGCCTCGAAGATTTCCTCCAGCTTCTCGGGTGCAATGCCGATACCGGTATCGGTGACGCAGACCGAAACGCCGTCCGCCAGCCGCGTCACGGTCAGCCGGACCGCACCCTCGCTCGTGAATTTCAGGGCGTTGGACAACAGGTTGAAGACGATCTGCCGAATACGCGCTGAGTCGCCGACCACCATCGCCGGGCAATCGGACAGGTCGCGGGTAAAGCCGATCGCCTTGGCCGCCGCCTCCCCCTCGAACAGGCGGGACGCGTCGCGGATCGTCGCGGCGAGGTCGAACGGTGCCTCCTCAAGGGTCAGGCGGCCATTCTCGATCTTGGCGACGTCGAGCAGATCGTCGACCAGCGCGCGCATGGTCAGGCCTGCGCCGTGCATCACCTCGACCCGTTCGCGCTGTTCGTCGGGCAACCCGGCATCGGCCAGCATGACCTGGGTCATGCCCAGAATACCGTTCAGGGGCGTCCGGATTTCATGGCTGGTCGTCGCCAGAAACTCGGTCTTGACCACCAGCGCCTTTTCGAGCTGGTCGTTGGTAAGGGCCAGTTCGCCATGCGCCGCGCGAATCCGGTTGCGGCTGCGGCCCAGCGTGAACAGCCAGATGCCGAGCAGCGCCAGCACCACGACGATGGCGACGACCGATCCGATCAGGATGAAGCGCTCCGTCCGCAGCTGGGCGCGTTCAAAGGCGATGTTGCGTTGCAGGTCGGCGGCCTTCATCCGCGCGATCCGCAGTTCCTGATTGGCGAAGTCGAACCGCGCACCCATCAGCGCAAGACCGGTCGAGGTCGCCAGCCGGGTCGATTCGTCGTCGATCCGCTTGAGTGCCTCCAGATGGCGCAGCGCGTCGGCGGTCCGGCCGACCGCGTTGTAAATCTCATAAGCGCTGCGATGCGCGTCCCGCTGCAACACCGTGGTCGTCGCGAGATCGACGCCAGCAAAGCTCCGGTCGATCAGCCGCGCCGCCTCGGCCGCGTTGCCACGCTGGAACGCGGCCTGGGCCGCGATGCTTTGCAGCGCGCGGATATCCTCGGCCCCCGGCCGGGGATCGGCCCGCCGTACCTCGGCAATCGTTGCCTCGGCCTCGCCGATCCGGCCCATGCGCAATTGCGCCCGCGCGATGTTACGCCCGATCACCGCCTGTAGCGCGACGCTGTCCATCTGCCGGGCCAAGCCCAGCGCCTCGCGAAGCTGGGTCAGCGCATCGGCGGTGCG
The DNA here is from genome assembly GCF_001476905.1 of Sphingomonas sanguinis. Lineage (GTDB taxonomy): Bacteria > Pseudomonadota > Alphaproteobacteria > Sphingomonadales > Sphingomonadaceae > Sphingomonas > Sphingomonas sanguinis_B. The sequence continues at coordinate 8,379 of NZ_LDTE01000116.1, forward strand.
GCCCATCTCCGCCAAGGTCAGAGCGCGATTGTTCAGGATGGCGAGGCGAAACATATCGTCGCCGCGATAGGTGCTACTCGCCTGTTCCAGGTAACGAAGCGCCGAGGTGAAGTCCTTGGCGTCATTGTACAGGTCCGCGATCTGGACCAGCGCCTTGGCCTGCCCGCGCGGATCGTTCAGCTGTTGGAAGACGCGGTGCGCGGATTGATAGGCGTTCAGCGCATCGGCGATCTCACCGTCGGCGCGGTTCAGGCCCCCCTGCGACAACAGGATATTGGCCATCAGATCGGATTTCGGCGAAAGCGTCCGTGCGATCCGATACGCTTCGGCAATGGCCCCCTTCGCTTCGCCCGTTCGCCCCATACGAACCGCGCTTTCGCCGTGCAGCCAGTCGGCGGTGGCGAACGCCAGCATCCGATCGTCGGAGTCGGGGATCGCCGCGGCCGCCATGCGCGCGGCATCGGCACTGCGCATCGCCAGCGCAGGGTCGCGCAGCATGTCGGTCTTGGCGGCATCGATCGCCCGGCTATAGGGCAAAGGCAAGGGTGGTGCGGCGGCGCGGGCCTGCGCCTCGGCCACGACCAGCGCGATGAAGATCAGCGCCAGCCTAAAGGCGCGCATTGGCGACCAGCCGGGCGAAGGGCGTCGGCTTGGCCAGCGCCGCCACGGCCTCATGCGTGCGTTCGGTCAGGAAATGGATCAACGCCTCCAACCCGATCGGACGGCTGATCAGATAGCCCTGGATCATGTCGCATCCCATCACGGTCAGCAGTGCCAGCGTGGCGGGCGTCTCCACCCCCTCGGCTACCACCTCCATTTCCAGCGCATGGGCCAGATCGATGGTCGAGCGGACGATCAACGGATCGCGATTGGAACTGGTCAACTGGGTGATGAACAGCTTGTCGATCTTCAGCTCGCAGGCGGGCAGCTGCTTCAGATAGGAGAGCGACGACAAGCCCGAGCCATAATCGTCGATCGCCACCGCAATGCCCGTGTCGACCACGGCCTGAAGATGGGTGATGGCGCTTTCGGGGTCGTGGATGACCGAGGTTTCGGTGATCTCGAAGCCGATCTTGGCACCGCTTTCGGTAACGATCGCGCAGGCCTCCTGCACGAAAGTCTCGTCGCCCAGCAACATGCCCGAAATATTGATGAATATGCGCAGGTCATGCCCGGCTTCGGCCAGGCGCCGCTGGTCGGCGATGACCCGGCGCAGCACCCACAGCGTCAGCGGCGCGATGATCCGCGCTTCCTCCGCCACCGGTATGAACTCGACGGGACTGATCGGCCCGTGCACCGGATGCCGCCAGCGCAGCAGGGCCTCGGCGCTCGACACGCGCTGTTGGCGGACATGGACCTTGGGCTGATATTCGATCGACAGGCCGTCCTGCTCGATCGCGCGGGTCAGTTCGCGCGCCAGGGCGATGCGGTCCAGCCGGTCGGCGCGCGCGGCAAGTTCGCGGATGACCGTCCGCCCCTCGATCTGGGCGTCGGCCAGCGCGTGTTCGGCTTCCTCGAGCAAGCGCATGTCGTCATCATGCGGGACGGCGGCCAGGGCCGCCCCGAGCACCGGGTCGATCCGATACTCTCCATCGGGCAGCAGGAAGGGATAGCGAAGCGCCTCGCCCAGCGTCAGCAGGTTCGCGTCCAGCGCCTCGCGCGAATTGGCGCGAATCATCACCTCGATCTGGGACGGCGTGGCCGGTCGCGCGATGGCGTCGGGAATACACTGGCCCGCCCGCCCCGCCACGGCATCGACCAGCGTGGCCACGGCCTTTCGCCCAAGATGACGGCGCAGCAAGGTGAAGTTGCCCAGCCCGACCAGAACGAGCAACTGCCACTGCGCCCCGACTTCGGTCGGGGCGACATGGTCCGATGTGGCGGGCGCAGACGCGCCGGACGCGATTCGAGAGAGGCCGTTATCCACCCCTCCAAATTAAGGGCCACGGCTAAACAAGGTGTTAACCCCGTTTGGTACGACATTCCAACCGGTTGTCGGGCGGTGGCACCCCATGCCCCTTCCACAAACGCCGTGGGCTCCAACGCGGCCGTGGCGGTTAACGTAAGAGAAGCGGCAACCCATTGCGAAATGGTTAATAGCGAATTAACCATAACCATGCGCCGGATCACGGCGCTAACGAGGGAGAAAACCCATGCTGAAGTTCATTCTGGCGCTGATCTACGGCGAGTCGATCCGCCCCTGGTAATCCCAAGACGGTCATGGGGCGGAGCAACACGGCTCTAAGCCACGGCATCGCCCCATGACTTTTGATCGCTGTCCCAAGACCGGCGGCGTCAGCCCAGCAGGTCGTCGGCCAGCCGCAGCATGAAGGCCGCGCCGCGCTCCATCTGAGCGACCTCGATATATTCGTCCGGCTGATGCGCCTGGGCGATCGAGCCGGGGCCGCAGATGACGGCCGAGAATCCCGCTCCCTGAAACTGCCCCGCCTCGGCGGCATAGGGCACCGCCCGCGCCGGGCCATTATCCCCCGCCCATCGCCGCGCCAGCCGTTCGGCCACGCCATCCGCCTCGGGCGCGAAGGAAGGGGTGCGCGACCGCCGTTCGACCCGCACACCAGTGTCGGGAAAACGGGCGCGCAGGTCCGCATCCGCCGCTTCGCAGGCCAGGAAGAACGGCGCCAGGATCGCCTCCGGCTCCTGCCCCGGCAGGGTGCGCAGATCAAAGGCGAAGCGGCACTCGCGCGCCAGGATGTTGACCGCCGTGCCGCCATTCACCTGCCCGATGGTCAGGGTGGCATGATGCGGACAGAAGGGACCATGCGGATCGCCCTCCCCCGCCAGCTGGTCGGCGAGATCGGCGAGCTGCTGCATCAGCCGGACCGCCACCATGTTCGCCGACGCGCCCAGATGGATGAGGCTGGAATGCGCCTCATGCCCGGTCACCGTCACGGTCCAGGTCGCGATGCCCTTGTGGCCGCTGACCACCACCATGTCGGTCGGCTCGCCCACCACGACGGCGGCCGGGCTCGGCACCTCTCGCGCAATCTCGGCGATCATCGACGGCGCGCCCAGACACCCCACTTCCTCGTCATAAGAAAAGGCCAGATGCAGCGGACGGACCGCGCGGCCCTTTGCGATATGCGGTGCCAAGGCCAGCGACAGCGCCAGAAATCCCTTCATGTCGCAGGTGCCGCGCCCGAACAGCCGGTCGCCCCGCCGGGTCAGCCGCCAGGGATCGCTGGTCCAATTCTGTCCATCGACCGGCACGACGTCGCTATGTCCCGACAGGACGACACCGCCGGGCTCCACCGGGCCGATGGTAGCGTAGAGATTGGCCTTGGTGCCTTCCGCATTGAACACCCGCCGCCCCGTGACGCCGATCTGGCCCAGATGCCGCTCGACATAGGCGATCAGGTCGAGGTTCGATTCGCGCGACGTGGTGTCGATCGCGATCAGGTCGGCCAGGATGGCGGTGGCTTGGGCGGCGAGCTGGTCCGGGGTCATGCCGCCATCCTGCCGGATGTTACGGTTTGGTGAAAGCCCTGCAGCCTCCCTCTTCTAACAGGAGAGAGAAGGCTGCGGGGCCATCCCGGTCAGAAATCCCGCGAGTAGCGCAGGCTTGCCGCCGATCCACCGAACGAGCCCGTCTGCGTCAGCAGACTGAGCGTACGGGTCAGCGCGATCTGCAACTGGGTGGCGGTGAAGCCGCGCGCGTCGGTGACGATCTCCACATAGATATTGTCGGTGATGTACTTGCCCGCCGCCAGGCTGGTGCCCCGACCGGTCGCGTCGTCGGCTCCCAACACACGCAGCCGGTCGATGCCCGTCGCCGAGCGCAGCTTGCCCAGCGGGTTCAGCCCGCCACCGCCAGACCCACGCAGCGAGTTGAGCGCGGCGGCCAGCTGGATCGCCTCGGTCGCGGACAGGTTTTCGGGGTTGGTCCCGAACAGCAACCGGCTGAGCACCTCGTCCTGCGGCAGGGTCGGCGTCGAGGTGAAGCTGATCTGCGGACGCTGGCCGGTGCCGGTGACGTTGATGACGGCGGTGATGCCATCGGTCGTGGTCGTCGCCTGGATATTGATATCCGGGTCGGTCAGCGCACCACCACGGAAGCGGATGGTGCCGCGATTCACCTCGAACCGCTTGCCCGCAAAGCTGTAGGTGCCGCGCACCAGGTCGAGCCCGCCATTGATCGTCGGTGCCGCGCTGGTGCCACCGACCCGCAGGTCCATCTCCCATTCCGACTCCAGCCCCATGCCCGAGACGAAGAGCTGGTTGTTGGCGCGCACCCGCAGGTCGAGGCGGAACAGCCCCGGCGGTGCGGCGGGCGCGGGTCGGTCGGTCGGGCGCGCCACGCGAATCTCGCTACGACGGCGAACCCCGGTCAGTTCGGGCACTTCGGCCTGGCCCTGGCGGATGATCTGGTAGCGGGCGTTGGGCACGGTCAGGTCACCCTGGATCAGCCCGCCGTCCCGGTTATGGGTCAGGCGGATCGTGCCGCTGGTCGTCGCGGCCAAAGCATCGCTGTCGGCCAGGCGCGCATTGTTCAGCTGCGCGCGGATGTCGATCGGATAGCCGCTGTCCGCCGCCAGCCCGATCGTACCCTGCGCCTGCACGGTGCCGTCCCCCGCCTTGGCCTGAAGCCGGGTGATCTCCAGCCGGTCGTTGTTGAAACGTCCCGCCAGCTGCATGTTGGTCAGCCGGGTGCCATAGGTTTCGTTGTCATAGGTCAGGTTGTCGGCCCGCATCAGGCCGTTAAGCTGCGGCGCGGACACCCGCCCGCCGAAATCGGCCGCGACCGCGATCGGGCCGCTCAGCTGCTGGTTGGGAAGCGCCGCGAAGGAGAACAGCACCGCCGACGGGCCATTATAACGGAGCCCTCCCGAGAGCGGGGCCTGCATCAGACGGTTGACCCAGCCGCCATTACCCGGCGGCAGCGGGCGGAGATTGGCGACCATCCGGCCGACGACCATCTGCCCCCGCCGGATCAATGCGCGCGCCTCGCCCCCGTCGGAGACCAGCCGCCCGGCAAAGACGATGTCCACCGTCTCCGACACCGCCGCCAGACCGGTGCGCCGGAAATTGGCGATGGTCAGCCGTGCCTCGGCCGCCGGGAAGCTGGCATCACGCGCCTGCGTAAAGTCGAGCGCGCCGCTCGCCTGGCCCGAAATACCCAGATTGGGGACAAAGGCATCCAGGATCGACAGCTGTAGCTTGTCGAGCCGCGTCTGCACCTTCAGCCCGTTGCCATAGCTGCCCGCCATCAGCACCGATCCGCGCCCGAAGTCGATCCGGGTCGGCGACAGCTGCCACTCGCCCTTCACGCTCTGGATGCGCGCCGGGTTGGCGGTGCGAAAGTTGATGCCGTTGGCCTGTCCCTTGGCCGCGACCAGATATTGGTTCGGCGCCAGTTGCGCGTTGAGCGCGACGTTGAAGGGGATGCTCGACGATCCGGTCAGCACTGCCTGCGCCGTGCCGCGTCCGCCCGCATAGTTCAGCTTGGCGCGCGAGGACTGGATGACCACTTCGCCGTAACGCGTATCGGCCAGCTGCGCGTCGGCGACGATCTGCGGCGCGTTCGGCACCATGACCAGGCTGGCGTTGACGATGGCACGGCCGATGGTGAAATCCACCGCGCCGGGCACGCGTGCATTATAGGCCCGCGCGGCGATATCGGCGCGCTGGTTGCCGCCCTGATCCGCCAGCTGAACGCGGCCGTTGATCCCCTGCCCTGCGAATTGCAGCGCCCCCGCAAAGGGCCCCGCCGCGGTCTGCACGACACGGCCGGTCGCGTTGATCCCCGCAAAGACCAGACTGCGCACATCGACCGCCAGCTGCCGCCCGGTGCTGACCAGCACATCGGCGGTAAAGGGACCATAATTGGTGCCGCCGCTGGCATTGACGGCATAGGCGCCGGTACGGCCGACGATCCTGGCCTGAAGATTGGTCAGGCCCACGCCGACGCCGGGCTTGCTGGCGCGCAACACGACGACCGGATTGGTCTGCGACCCCGTCACCCGTGCGGTGATTGGGCCGTACTGGTTGGAATAGGCATCCGCCTCGACCGCCAGCGCCCCATTGGCGGGGTTGTAGCGCCCGCTGCCCCGCGTCACGCGGAATTGCGGAGCCGTCAGGCGCAGGCCACCGAAGGTCACGATGCCTTCCGGGCTATATTCGACATCGGCGCGGACGATCGCGTTGCCGCCCAGGAAATTGCGCGCGCCTTCATTGAAGATCTGCTGCGTCCGCGCGACCACCCGGCCCTTCATGCCAAAGCCGGTCGGCGTCGCGACCAGATTGGCATCGGTGGTCAGGTTGATGATGCCGATGCTCTCGACCCGGTAATTGTTGACCCGGCCCTTCAGCGCGCCGGTGTAGCGCCCGGTCTTCAGGTTCGCGACGACCACGGCGGTCGCATCGATATTGTCCGAACGAATGCGCAGATTGTCCGACAGGATATTGGGCATGGCGATCGCGAAATCGCCTTGGATCGCGACATTGTTGGTCAGCCCGCCGACAGCGGCGTTCAGCCCCGCGATTCGCTTCGCCCGTGCCTTGACCGGCACCAGGATGCGGTCGGCATTCACCTTGGCCAGACCCTCGGCATAAAGGTTTTCGACCGAGGTTTCACCGAAGCCGAGTGCCGCGGCGCGGATCTTGTAATCCACGGTCGGCGTCGCGAATGCCCCGTCGAGCACCGCACGCGCCAGTACGTCGCGGCCGCGCAAGTTCGGCGCTATGGCACCGGGGGTCAGCAACTTGGCATCGACCGCGAAATTGCCGAACCGGCTGTTCGCCAGATCGATCAGGCCACCCGCATCGACCATCAGCGCCGAAGAGCGCAGCTTCATCCGCGTATCCGCGCGCCGCTGGTTCAGCGTCGTGTCGATCGCCACCTGGAGCGCGGGTGCGGTCAGCCGCTCGACCGGCCCTTCCAGATACAGGCCGGGCCGGGTCACGCCGCGAAGTTCGATATGCCCGTCGCGCGCCGTGCCGGTCAGGTTCGCCAGCTCCCCGCCGCCCAGCGTGGCAATGGCGCGGCCGGTCCAGGCCTTCCAACCACCGCGCCCATCGACCGACAGGGTCAGCGGCGCCTTCAGCCCGGCCATGGTCGCGACCACGCCACCGGTCGGCGCGGTCAGCTTCACGTCCACCGCCAGCCGGTCGGCATCCGGCACGGCGTCGAGGACCAGGCGCAACCGGTCGCCGCCCGCGATGCCGGGTCCACGCAGCGCGTCCGCACTGGCCGTCACCTGCGCGCGGCGGTCGGCGATATGCACCTTGCCATCGATGGCCAGCACATGGCGCTGACCCGTCACCGGCGCACCGATGACGAAGCGCTTCAGCGTCAGCCGGTTCACGTCGATGTCGAGATCGGGGAGCAGCGGCGCATTCGGGTCGCTGGGCGTCGGCTTCAGTTCGGGCTTACGCGCCAGCGTCACCAGATCGGCGTTGAGCGAGCGGACGTCGATATGGTTCTTGGTATAGGCAAAGGGTCGCCAGTCGACATCCAGGCGCGGGCTCGACAGGAACACGCCTTTGGGATCGCTGACCCGCAGGTCCATCAGCCGCATCCGGCCATAGAGCGACCCCTCGATCCGTCCGACCTTGATGTTCAGCCCCGAGGCGGTGGTGTAGCCGCCCAACTGGTCCGCGACGAAACGACGGCCCGGATCGGTGTTGATCCCCAGCAGCACCGCCCCGACCAGCAGGATCAGACCCAAGATCGTGAAGCCGATCCATTTCAGGATACGCTGCCACAAGGGACGCCGCACGATGACGGTTTCGGTGACGGGCTCGGGCGCCATGGTCTGTTCGTCCGCCATCAGAAGGCCTGCCCGATCGAGATGTACAGGGCGACCTTGCCGTCACCCGGTCGCGGGTTCAGCGGCGTCGCGACGTCAACGCGCAGCGGCCCGAAATTGGTGTAGAAGCGCCCACCGATACCCGCGCCGAAGCGCAGGTCCTTGCCTGTGGGCAGCGTGCTTTCATAGCTGTTGCCCGCATCGACGAACGGCACGATGCCGAAATTGCCGAAGCGATAGCGCGCCTCCAGCGCGAACTCGTTCAGGCTGCGGCCGCCGACCGGATTGCCCTGCGGATCGAGCGGCCCAAGCCGCTGGAAACCATAGCCGCGCACCGATCCGCCGCCGCCACCATAATAGCGCCGCGACGGGGCCAGATCATCCCGCTCGATGCCGAAGATCGCTCCCGCCCGCGCCCGGCCCGCAAGGACGAGGCTGTCGTTGAACGGATAATAGAAGGTGCCCTCGACCATCGTCCGCGCATAGGGCCGCACCGCGCCGCGCACCGAGGTTTCGGGGCTGAGGTTCAGCTTCAGGCGATAGCCGCGCGTCGGGTTGAGCAGGTCGTTCGACTGGTCGAACACCACCTGACCCGGAATGGCGGCGATGCCATAGGTGCCGCGCACCCTCTCGCCCCGCGCGAAATCATAGACGCTTTCGTTGGTGCCGGTCAGTTCGCCACCAAAGGCATAGGTGAACTTCTTCTGCCAGATCGGCGTGGAGTCATAGCTCCAGCGGAAGGCAACCGTGCCGATGAACGCATCAAACGCATCGTAATTCTGGTGGCTGGCCGAGGCGATGACCTGAAACGTGCGGTCACGCCGCCCGGCGTTCGAGCGGCGGAAGGTGCCGCTGAGCCCCTGTTCCTGCGTACCCGCAATGACCGAGGCGATGATCGCGCCCTCGGGCGAGAAGGCGTTGCGGTTGGTGAAGCTGCCCTGCACCCGCACGCCTTGTCCCGTCGAATAGCCGCCCTCGCCCGACAGGGTCCGGCTGGGCCCCTTGGTCTGCGTGACTTGCAGGTCGATCTGCTCGGTGCCGTCGGGATTCATCCGCCCGGTCTGCTTGGGCTCGACCGCGATACCGTTGAACAGGCCGGTCGCGACCAGCGCGTTGCGCAGATCGTCGGTCAGTCGCGAGTCGTACAACTGGCCTTCGTCGAAACGCGGAAAGACGTTCAGGTGATCGAGGTCGAACACCGCGTCGCCCGTCGTGGTCAGCTTGCCGAACGCCGAGCGCGGGCCGGTATCGACCGGCAGGGTGTAGGCGCCGACCGGCTCCGGCCCCTGATCCTCCAGCAATATGTCGCGGTCGCCGACCTTGACGAAGGGATAGCCGCGCTGGGGCAGGACCAGGCTGACATTCGCCTCGGCACCTTGGATTCGCGCGGCTTCGATCGGATCGCCGACCTTGAGCGGCAAGTTGGAGCGGACCAGATCGGGCGGCGTGGTCGGATCGGCCTTCACCGTCACCGAGGACAGGCGATAGAGCCGTCCCGGTGTCGCGGTCAGCACGACCTTCAACCGACCATTCTCGCCCTCTCCCGCGCCTTCGCGCTGGAGCGTCGATACGGCGGTGGCGTCGTAATAGCCGAGCGACTTCATCAGCCGGATCGCCAGCTGCTCGTCCTCGCGGGCGCGGGCGGAGACCTGGGTCGCATTGGCCGCCTTGCCCTTGCCTTCGCGCAGGGACGACAGGCCCTTGAACTCGTCGTCCAGCTTCAGCTCGGCCAGGCCGCGCACCTCCATGTCATACCGGATTTCGGGCGTGCGGGTGCCCTTGGGATCGGCTGCGGTTTCCAGCGGGGTCGTGTCGAAACTGGCCAGCGGGGTCAGCGGCTGGGCCAGTTGCGGGTCCTCGGGCGCGATCGGGCCGATGGTATCGCCGGTCGCCAGCGGCTGGGCGGTCTGCGCGCTGGGCAGGGGCGGCGCGGTCTGCGGCGTCGGGATGGCCTGGGCCGCGGGCTGGTTCTTTTCCATGGTCGCCATGGATTCCAGCGGTGCGTTGATATCGCCGCTCAGCGGGGGGAGCGCGGCGTTGAACTGCGCGTCGGGGACGATGGGGGCATTGGCCTGCGGGTCGCTGGTCCCGTCGCGCTGATCCTGCGGCACGCTCGGCCCTTGTGCAGGGGCGGTGCCCGGCTTGGACAATTGCCCCGAGACGGGCGACGAGAACAGGGAGGGAGCAATCAGCGCGAACGCGAGCCAGGTATGTCTGCCGTTTCGTTCCGCCACGCTGTAAAAAGCCCCTTTCCGACAGGGCTCTTCCGTTATTCGGAACGATCCCCCAACGATCCCCCAACGCGGGAAGACCCCGCGAAGTTCCCTCGGCGGATCAACGGGCCGCCGGTGCGCACCCCACCATGCCGCCCACCGGCACGATGATTTCGTCCTGATTTCCGCGCGCTAGGCGGATCGTCGCATCCGATACGATGGCCCCGTCCTGCAGCGTTTCGCGCTGGGTGATCGTCATGTCGAGCGTGGCCGTAACCCCTTCCCCGGCATAGCGCGTTGTGCTGGCCAGCCCCAGCGCGCCCGTGCCCCCGGCCTCGGCAGCGGGCAGATCGGCTTGCTTGCCGTCCAGCATCACGCGCAGCCGCCCCGGCTCGACCATGGCGACGAAACGCTGGTCCTGCACCGCCCACAGATAGGCGGCGCAGCCCTTTTCCGGGAGGGACTGTTTGGGCAGCGTGCCCAGAACGGGCGCGGCGGCGGCTTGCGCCATGGCGACGATCGTCAAGAGCATCATGGGGCCATTCCTATCATCAACACCCAGGCCGGGTAAGCCGCCAGGGCCAGCAGCAGGCCCAGCGGCACCATGTCCTGCCTCAGCGCCCCGCGCCCCAAGACGAGCCGCAGTCCGACGAAGCCCAGCCCGATGATGCAGGCGACCAGCAGCACCCCCGGAATCATCCGCCAGCCGAGCCACAAGCCGATCGCCCCCAACAGCTTCGGGTCGCCACCGCCCAGCCCTTCGCGTCCGCGCCACCACCGGTAGCCCGCACCAATGGCCCAGAGCCCACCAAAACCAATCAGCCCGCCGACCAGCCGATCGCCCAGCGGCGGCGCTTGGCCCAGCACCCCGGTCAGGACACCCGTCATCGCTAGCCAAAGCGTCAACCGATCCGGCAGCCAGAAGGCCAGGGCATCCAACGCCCCCAGCGCCAGCAGCGACCAGCCGAACAGCGCCCCCATCCAGCCATCGGGCCCCGCGACCCAACCCGCCGATGCGCCGATCAGCAGTGCCAGCACCTCTATTCGCCAATGCACCGGATCGATCGGCTCTCGGCACCGCGCGCAACGGCCGCGCAGGGCAACGAAGCTCAGGACCGGCACCAGCTCCCAGGGCCGCAGCGTTCCCCCGCAATGATCGCAGGCCGACCGCCCGACCATGACCGAGCGATCCTCCAGCCAGCGCAGCACCAGCGCGGCGACGAACGATCCGACGATCGCGCCCGCCAATCCATAGAACACGGCCCACACCGCCGATGCCGCCCCGAACGCCATGGCCACCGCCCTAGCCCCTTTGCGCCGCCCGAGCAAAAGGCGTACAGACCCGGCCAACAACGACATCAAAACATACCTATTTGGAGAGCATGTCCCCATGACGGACCCCATCGTCATCCTGTCCTATGCCCGCACCCCCATGGGATCGTTCCAGGGCAGCCTGTCGGGCTTGTCCGCGACCCAGCTGGGCGCCGCCGCCGTAAAGGGTGCGGTCGAGCGGGCGGGCGTCGATCCTTCCACCATCGATCGCATCCATATGGGCTGCGTCCTGCCCGCCGGGTTGGGTCAGGCCCCAGCGCGCCAGGCGGCGATCTTCGCGGGTCTGGGTGAACAGGTCGAGGCGACGACGGTCAACAAGATGTGCGGTTCGGGCATGCAGGCCGCGATCATGGCCGCCGAGGCGCTGGCGGCCGGGTCGGCCGACCTGATCGTCGCGGGCGGCATGGAGAGCATGACGAACGCCCCCTATCTCAGCCACAAGCATCGCGGCGGCGCGCGCATCGGCCATGACACGCTCTACGACCATATGTTCCTCGACGGGCTGGAGGACGCCTATGAGCGGGGGCGGCTGATGGGCCATTTCGCCGAGGAGGCGGCGCAGGAATACCAGTTCACGCGGGCGGCGCAGGATGATTTCGCCATCGCCTCGCTGGAGCGCGCCAAGGCGGCGCAGGCCTCCGGCGCGTTCGACCGCGAGATCGTGCCGGTCACCATCAAGACCCGCAAGGGCGAGGAACAGATCAGCCTCGACGAACAACCCGCCAAGGGCGATCCGGCCAAGATCCCGACGCTGAAGCCCGCCTTTGCCAAGGACGGCACCATCACCGCGGCCAATGCCTCCTCCATCTCGGACGGCGCGGCGGCGCTGGTCATGACGCGCGCCAGCGTCGCCGAGCGGCTGGGCCTCACCCCGATCGCGCGGGTCGTAGCGCAGGCAGGCCATGCCCATGCGCCCGCCCGTTTCACCACCGCGCCGGTCTTCGCGATGCGCAAGGCGCTCGAGCGCGCGGGCTGGTCGACCGGTGATGCCGATCTCTATGAAGTCAACGAAGCCTTTGCGGCCGTCGCGATGATCGCGATGCGCGACATGGACCTGTCGCACGACCGGCTGAACGTCCATGGCGGCGCTTGCGCGCTGGGCCACCCGATCGGCGCGAGCGGCGCACGCGTGCTGGCGACCCTGTTGTCGGCGCTGGAGACCAAGGGGGCCAAACGCGGCGTCGCCTCGCTCTGCATCGGCGGCGGCGAAGCCACCGCGATGGCGGTGGAGTTGTTGTAAGTTTCTGCTTCGCTGTCGCAGCCCGGCAAGGGTCTGAAGTTTCATTGAGGCAATCGCTGCCCTCCCCCATCCCCTCCCGCCTGCGGGAGGGGATGGGGGAGGGCAAGGGGTCTCACCGAGACCAATTCCGCGACCAGGAACCCCCTTACGGCAGCACTTCCCCCGGATCGACACCCCAGATCGAGCCGACCGGCACGAAGCCCGCCTGCCCCTTCACGTCGAACCGGCACCAGGCCCCGTTGCACTCGCTGATCCGCCCGACCACGCCCGGCGCAGCGCGCCATAGTGTCTTGGCACCCTCATCCGGGGCGGCGCGCATCGGCAGCGGGTCGGAACTGCGCACGATGGCGGTACGGGTGTTGCGGAGCAGGACGGCGAGCATCCAGCCCTCGGTCCCATCGGGGTCCTGCACCTTGCGCCATTCCTTGAACGCGGCGATCACCTTTACCGGCAGGTCCTGGCGGCGATAGGTCCAGCTGGCGGGATAGGCGCGCGCCGGGCCGGTGCGCATCCGGGCCAGCGTCGCCCCGATCGAACCATAATAGGGCATGGCGCGCTTTTCGGACGCGGCAACGGCGGCCGGAGCGGTCAGCCCCGTCGCCAGATCCATCGACAGCGTCGTCGCGATCAGTGCCAGCCCGGCCATCGACCTGCGCATCGTCTATCCTTTTACCTGCCCGCCCGGCCCTGCCTCTACGCCGAGCGGGGGCGCCGCTTCAACCATGTTCGCAGGGGCGTGCGGCGCGTGCCCGGTTGACGGACCGGCGGGCTTGGCCCAATCCGTCGCTATGACCGATCCACGCCGCTGCCTGAACCCCAGGGTGGTCGTCACCCGCGAGCTGCCCGATCCGATCATGGAGCGGATGGCCGCGCTGTTCGATACGCAGCTGAATCGCTCGGACGAAAAGATGCACCGCGACGAACTGGCCGCCGCCATGGCCGATTGCGACGTGCTGGTCCCGACCGTAACCGACGCGATCGACGCGGATTTGATCGCGAGCGCCGGGCCCCGCCTGAAGCTGATCGCCAATTTCGGCGCGGGCGTGAACCATATCGACCTGAAGGCAGCCCGCGCCCGGGGCATCATCGTCACCAATACCCCCGGCGTCCTGACCGAGGACACCGCCGACATGACCATGGCGCTGATCCTGTCGGTGCCGCGCCGCCTGCCCGAGGGCGAGAAGCTGGTCCGCTCGGGCGGCTGGAAGGGATGGAGCCCCGGCGGGATGCTGGGCCACCGGATCGGCGGCAAGGCGCTGGGCGTGGTCGGCATGGGGCGGATCGGCCAAGCCGTCGCCCGGCGCGCACGCGCCTTTGGCCTGTCGATCCATTACCATAACCGCCGCCGCCTGCCCGCCAGCATCGAGGCGGAGCTGGGCGCGACCTGGCATCCCGATCTCGATGCGATGCTGGGCGCGGTCGACATCGTGTCGATCCACACGCCCCTGAACGCCGATAGCCATGACCTGATCGACCGCCGCCGCATCGCCCTGATGCGCCCCCATGTCTATCTGATCAACGCCAGCCGGGGCGGCATCGTCGACGAGGATGCGCTGGTCGACGCGCTGGAGGCGGGCCAACTGGCAGGGGCCGGCCTCGACGTCTGGCGGCACGAGCCGGAGATCGACCCGCGCCTGCTGGCGCTGCCCAATGTCGTTCTGACCCCGCATATGGGCTCGGCCACGCTGGAAGGTCGTGTGGCATCCGGCGAGAAGGTCATCGCCAATATCCGCAGCTGGGCCGACGGCCACCGTCCGCCGGATCAGGTGTTGGAGGGGTGGTTATAGGGGCTGGGCCGCTAGCGGGGCGAGGCCTGCAGCCGCTTCAACGCATCGCTGGCATAGACATTGGTCGGATCGAGCGCCAGCGACTGGCGAAACAGGCTGATTGCCTGTTCGCGATCCCCCTCGGCGACGGCGATGTCCGCCAAGCCGTCATGGCTATAAGCGGATTTGGGGTAGACCGTCAGGTTGAAGCGGAAAATCGCCTTGGCGTCGGCATAGCGCTGGGCTTCATAAAGATCATAGCCCAGCCCCACCAGCGCATCGTCGCTGAAGTCGAGCTTGGCATCCGACTGTTTCAGTTCCCGATACAGCGCGATGGCGCCGGCGACGCCGCCACGATCGATCCGGTCCCAGAGAATTTCTCGAAGCTGCGCGACGGGCAGCGGTGTCGGCTGACCGAAGGCAATGGCGGCCATCGCATTCCCGACCTTGCTCGCCGAGGCACGATCGCTGTTGCTCAGCACAATCGCGGTCAGCCGATCGGCGGGGAATCGGATGATGTAGGTCGAGAAGCCGTTGTCGCTTCCGGAATGGTCCATCTCGTGGCGGCCAAACCGCTCCCCGATCCGCCAGCCAAAGCCGTAATTGTTCTTCGCTGGCGTAAACATCGCATCAAGGGACGCCTGGCTGACCAATTTGCCGGGCGCCAATGCTCGCTCCCAGAGCAGCAAGTCACCCACGGTCGAGTGGAGCCCACCCGCAGCATAGCCGACCGTGTGGCTGATGATCGGCGCGTTGATAAAGGTGGTGCCAAGCGAATAATAGCCCGACGCGCGGTGTGGAACGATGGCGCGACTATTATCGTCCCCGCTGTGCGTCATCCCGACCGGTATCAATATGTGCCGCTTGACATAGGCACCCCAAGGCATCCCCGAGGTCCGCTCGATGATAAGACCGAGGAGATGATAGCCCGAATTGGAATAATCGTACTTTTCACCGGGCGCGAATTTCAGGGGCAGGTTGCGGAATAGCGCGACAAGCTCGGTCGGTGTGTAATCGCGCCGGGACAGCACCTCGTCCCACTCGGGCAGGCTGGAGAAGTTGGGAATGCCCGACATGTGGTTTAGCAACTGGCGAATGGTGATCGGCCGCCATGCGGCCGGACAGTCGACCAGATAGCGGCAGATCGGATCGTCGACATGGAGCTTGTTCTGCTCTTGAAGCTGCATGACGGCAAGCGCGGTAAACTGCTTGGTGATCGAAGCGAGGCGGAACACCGTGTCGGGGCCGTTCGGGACGCTCAGCTCGTAGTTTGCCATGCCATAGCTGCGCAGGAAGACCGGCTTGCCGTCCCGCGCGAGAAGCACGGTGCCGGAAAATTGCTCGTTCCGGGTCGCGGCGACGAGATAGGCATTCAGCGCCGTGTCCAACGCCCGATCCGCAGCAACGGATGCGGGCACCGCCTGCCCCTTGGCGGATAGGGGGGCTGCAACGAGGATCAATGCCAGCGTAACGGTAGAGACCGCCCACCGGACATAGGTGTCGCGCGACCCCATTATGCGTGACATGCTCGCCATGTGCTTCCCCCCTGCCGTCGTTTCAGGCGCAGTACCCGAATATATGAGGAACTGTGTTACTGAAACAATACAGATATCGGGATGATCGTATCGCTTCAACCCGGATCGGCAAAGGCGGCACGCACTTCCAACCCAGCATCCTATCGCCCTGTAACGGCGTTTCCCGATCCGTTTCAAAATGTTGCGACGCGGAACCGCATGGGGCGGGCGGCATTCCCCCTCCTGTCATCTCAACAGGAGCTACCTTCATGAAAAAGCTGGCCATTGCCTTCACCCTCACCGCAACCGCGCTGTCGATGTCGGCCTGTTCGACGCTGAAGGGCGCCGCAATCGGTGGCGCGGGTGGCGCGGGCGTCGCCGCCGCGACCGGAGGCAGCGTGCAGAAGGGCGCAGCGGTCGGCGGCACCGCCGGTGCGGTCGTCGGCACCGTCGCCGACTGATGCAAAAAGGGGGGCTTACCGGTTCAGGAAAGCCCCCCTTTTCGTAACGCTTCGCGGCGATCAGTCGCCGGTCAGGATGCGGTCGACCAGTTGCTTGACCGTCGGCACGAACCCGTTCGAGTAGAAAGGGTCGCGCTTGAAGTTGTACGCGGCGTGGCCCGCGAACATCAGGTTCTGCTCGACATCGCCGCCATGGGCGATCTCCTGCAGCGTCTTCTGGATGCAGAAGCTGCGCGGGTCGGCCAGACGGCCGGTCGAGTTGGTCTCGCTATCCGCCCAGCTCGAAAACAGGCACTGCGACAGGCAGCCCATGCAGTCGGCCTGGTCCTTGCGGATTTCCTTGGCTTCTTCCGGCGTCACGAAGACCAGCGTGTTGTCGGGCGTCTTCAGCGCCATGGTGAAACCCGCGCCGAACCACTCGCGGGCTCGCAGCAGGTCGCCCTTGGTCACCCAGAAATTCTTGCCCTTCACGCCCACGTCGAGCTGGAAGACATGGTCTCCCGCTTCCTGGGTCGAGAAGGCGATCTGGCGCTCCGAACGAGCCTCCAGATTGCGCAGGAAGGGGTTGCGCACCGCACTGGAATAGAAACCGGTCGGCGAGAAGCGGTGGAGCAAGACGTCACCCTGCTCGATCGTCATCAGCCGCTGCTTCCAATCCTCGGGGATCGGGCTTTCCTGGGTCAGCAGCGGACGCGTGCCGAACTGGAAGGCGATCTTGCCCAGCTCGGGATTGTCGATCCAGTCGTTCCAGTCGCGCAAGTACCAGACGCCGCCCGCCATCACGATCGGCACCTCGTCCGAAATCCCGCCCTCGCGCATCGTGTCGCGCAGCGCCTTCACACGCGGATACGGGTCTTGGGGCTGCAAGGGGTCTTCGGCGTTGGACAGGCCGTTATGGCCACCGGCGAGCCAGGGGTCCTCATACACCACCGCCGACAGCCATTCCGCCGCCTTGGAATAGGCACGCTTCCACAGCGCGCGGAAAGCGCGGCCCGAGGAGACGATCGGCAGATAGCTGACCTGATGATGCGCCGCGATCTCGGAGAGCTTATAGGGCATGCCAGCGCCACAGGTGACGCCCGCGACCAGCCCCTTGGTGCGCGCCAGCACGCCTTCCAACACGCGCTGCGCGCCGCCCATTTCCCACAGCACGTTGATGTTGATCGCGCCCTTGCCACCGGCAATGTCCCAGGCGCGCTTCACCTGCTGGACCGCGCCCTCGATGGCGTATTCGATCAGCTCTTCGTGCCGCTCGCGCCGGGTCAGCGCGCGGTAGATCTGGGGAATGATCTTGCCCTCGGCATCATAGCTGTCGGCATTCACGGCCGACACGGTGCCGACGCCGCCCGCCGCCGCCCAGGCGCCAGCGGATGCGTGGTTGGTCGCAGCGACGCCCTTCCCGCCTTCGATCAGCGGCCAAACCTCGCGGCCGTTGTACAGGATGGGGCTCAAGCCTTTGAACACGTCTTTACCTTACTGGTCCGAAAGGGTCTCATATAGCGTGTTGGCATGGGTTAGCGAGGGGAATTAACGGCACGCCCCGGTGTGGACGGTCAGCCCAGCGCGCCGGGCCGCCCCAGGACCCGCTCGTACAGCGCCTTGTAGCGCGCGATCATCTGCGCCTGGTCGAACTCGGCCCGCACCCGCGCCTGGTTGGCCGCGCCCGCCTCGGCGCGAAGCTCGGGATGCGAGATCAGCGCCTGGATCACGTCGCGCAGGCGCACCTCGTTGGGGGCATCGGCGATGAACTGGCGATTGGGCTCCGACACCATCAGCGGCACGTCGCCGACCGGCAGCGAGGCGATGGGCAGGCCCGCCGCCATCCCTTCCAGCACGGAGATCGGTGCCTGTTCCGACATGGACGACAGCGCGACGATGTCGAAATGGCGGATGTAATTGTACGGGCGTTCGAGGAAGCCCGGCATGACCAGCCGGTCGGCGATGCCCATCGCGGCGGCGGCCTGCTGGATATTTGCGCGCTCGGGGCCCTCGCCCACGATCACCAGGCGGAAGCGGTTGGGGATGCCCCCCATCGCGCGGACGAGCATCGGCAGGTTCTTGACCGGGCGCAGGCCCGCCAGCACGCCGACGACGATCTCCTTGGGCTGGCGGACGAAGCCGGGAATGCCCTTGGGATCGGGATCGCGGGCGTAAAGCTCGGTCGCGATGCCGTTGGGGATGCGGTGGACCCGCTCGGCCGGTTGCTTCCAGGTCTGGCGCGCAATGCCTTCCAGGATATGGCTCGGCACCGCCAGCGCATCCGCCGCCGACAGGGCGATGCGGCGATAGATGTTGCGCTCGATCTTCAGGCCGCGCGCCTCGTCGGCGTTGAACCCGTCTTCGTGATGAACCAGCGGCGGCGCGCCCTTGGGATAGACGCGCCGTGCCATCACCCCGTCGATCGCGCCCCAATTATAGGTCAGCACCAGGTCGAACCGGCGCATATAGGCGGCGATCGCTTCATATCGCTTGACCGAGGGCTTGCCGGTCAGGGGCGGCGCCTCCTGCGCGATCTCATAGCGTATGCCCTTGGCAATGGAATCGCGCGCGCCCAGCTCGTCGGGCATGGCGGAGACGATGGTGTGCTTCGCCGCATCGCCAAAGGCGTTCATGAGCGCGACCGCACGCGCCTCCTTGCCGCCCAGCGAGAAGGAGGAGTGGAGATGCAGGATGTTCAGCGGACGGGCCATGCCTGCGGGATTAGCGGGCGGGGACAGCGTTGGAAACCGCCAGCGCCATTTTCCTCCCCTGCAAGGGGAGGTGGCAGGGCGAAGGACTGACGGAGGGGTGTCACGGTCGGAGAGGTTGGGCCAAACTCGCCACCGGGGACACCCCTCCACCAGCTTCGCTGGTCCCCCTCCCCTTACAGGGGAGGAATTTGGCCTACATTATCCAGCAACCGCCCGGTCCCCGCCAGCGCCTCCGCCTCGGTCAGCAGCGGCGTATGGCCGACGCCCGGCACCGTCACCAGTTCGGACGGAGACAGCCGCTCGACCATCCGCTCGGCGACCGCGGCGCTCAGGATGTCCGACCGCTCGCCGCGTACCACCAGCGTCGGCACGCCGTTCAGCGCGTCCAGCGCGGCCCACATATCGGGCCCGCCCTCGGTATTGGGCACCCGGAACGGCTCGGCGATCTTCAGGTCATAGTCGAGCACGATCCGTCCCGCGCTGGTCAACCGATGCGTGCGCTTGGCCATGGTCAGCCAATCCTCGACGCCCCAGTCGGGATAGACGTCCTCGTTATTCTCCTGAACGCAGCGGGCGGCGTGCAGCCAGGTGGGAAAGCTCTGCCCCTTGCCGACATAGCCGCGAATGCGCGCTAGGCCCGCCGCCTCGATCTCCGGCCCGATATCGTTCAGCACCGCCCCCGCCAGCCGCCCTCGTGCGGTGGCCGCCAGGATCATCGTCACGATCCCGCCCAGCGAGGTGCCGACCGCGACGAAGCGGGTGATGTCCAGTTCGTCCAGCATCGCCTCGACATCCTGGACATAGGTGAGCGGCACATAGCTCATCGGGTCCTTGGCATAGGCGCTTTCGCCCCGGCCGCGAAAACTGACCGCGATCACCCGCGCGCGGCCCGCCAGAGCCTCGGCCAGCCCCTCGAAATCGCGCGCATTGCGAGTCAGGCCCGGCAGGCAGATGACCGGGGGCAGCGTGTCGTCCCCCTCATAGTCGCGCGCATGGAGCCGCAGGCCGTCTTTCGACCACCAATATCGATTCTCATGAGGGATCATGCTTGAAGGTCCTCCGGTGCCGCCTCCATATCGCTTTATGCCCGTATCCCCGCAAGCCTATGGCCCGTCCACCGCCCTGACCGAGGTGGCCGATTTTCTCGCCGATCCGGTGGAGGCGGCGAATTTTCCGCAGACCGTCATCCGCTATCGCAACGACCGCGCCGCCGCCGAAATCGGTTTGGAGACGCTGACCGATAACGAATGGGCACGGCATTTCGGCCGGTTCGCCCCCCTGCCCGACACGCTGCCCGGGCCGATGGCGCTGCGCTATCACGGGCATCAGTTCCGCCATTACAACAGCGATCTCGGCGACGGACGCGGCTTCACCTTCGCGCAGATGACGGCGCGTGACGGCCGGTTGCTGGAACTCGGCACCAAGGGGTCGGGGCAGACGCCCTATAGCCGCTCCGGCGACGGCCGCCTGACTCTGAAGGGCGGGGTCCGCGAAATCCTGGCGACCGAGATGCTGGAGGCGCTGAACGTCCCCACCTCGCGCACGCTGTCGCTGATCGAGACGGGCGAGGCGCTGCACCGGGGTGACGAGCCCTCCCCCACCCGCTCGGCCGTCATGGTGCGGATGAGCCACGGCCATGTCCGTATCGGCAGTTTCCAGCGGCTCGCCTTCGAGCGCGACGAGGATGGGATGCGGCGGCTGGTCGCCTATGTCCTGCGCCACTTCTATGGCGAGGAATCGGACGATCCCGTCCGACTGCTGACCCTGGTGGCGGAGCGCACCGCCAGGCTCGCCGCGCGCTATATGGCTGCCGGGTTCGTCCACGGCGTACTCAATTCCGACAATATCAACGTGACCGGCGAGAGCTTCGACTATGGCCCGTGGCGGTTCGCGCCGAGCTGGGACGCGGGCTTCACCGCCGCCTATTTCGACCAGATGGGCCTCTACGCCTTTGGCCGCCAGCCCGAGGCGATCCAGTGGGACGTGATGCAGCTGGCCTCCAGCCTGCGGCTGATCGCGGAGAGCGCCCCGCTGATCGCCGCGCTGGAGGGCTTTGCCACGACCTATCAGGCGGAGATCATCACCGCGATCCTCTGGCGGCTGGGCGTGACGCCACGCGGCGGGACCGAGGACCGGGCGCTCGTCCAGACCTTCGAGCAGGCGCTGCGCACCAGCGCCGCTCCTCTGGACCGCGTCTATTTCGACCTGTTCGGCGGGCAGGTGCCGGATCATTATGACGACACGTGGAACGCCTTGCGCGACCTGGTCGAGCCCTATTCCCCGCGCCGCGCACGCGACCACGCCTATTGGCAGGGCGAGCCCGAATCCATGCTGATCGAGGAGGTGGAAGCGATCTGGGCATCGATCGCGCAGGCTGACGACTGGGGAATGCTGCACGATAAGGTCGCGCGGGTCCGGGCGATGGGCGGGGCACTGGCCGACCCTGATGCGGCGGCCTAGCCGCTGGTCGAGCCTCCGTCGACGATGCCGAGCGTGAAGTCGCTAATCCCTTTTTGGGGCGCGCGGGTTGAAAAAAGCGCCCGGAACCGAGGTTCCGGGCTTTCCCCGATTAGAAGCGGGCGGAGATACCGACCCGCAACGTCCGTCCCCGCACCGTGTAGTAGGTGGGATAGGTGTTGAAATAGACCGCGCTCCACGCCGTTGCCGCATCGCCGATCAGAGGCGGATCTTTGTCGAAGATATTCTGGACGTTGAACCGCACGTCGATCCCCTTCACCAGCGTGACGTTCGTGTTGAAGTCGAAGTAGTTATAGGCGGGGATACGCCGGATCATCGGATACGTCTCGCCCGGCTTGGCCGCGAGAACCGTGTTGGTGGAGGACTTGGACACATCGGTGCCCCCGATATAGCGCCAGGTGAAACCGACCCCGCCCTTGATCCAGGGCAGTTGCCAGTTCACGCCCGCCACATGCCGCCAGCGCGGCATCGGATCGCGGCAGGTGAAGCCGAAATACCCCAGGCACGACCAGGGCGTGTTGCCCGGCGCGAACTGACGCTCGAACTTCGTGGTCAACGTGCCGTTGAAGTTCAGGCCGAAGGTGCCGATGTCGTCCGCGATGCCCAGACGCTTGGGATCGAGCGTATAGTTGGTGCTGAAGTCGATGCCCCGCGTCTTGGTATAGCCGGAATTGTTGTACCGCGCATCTGCGACCAGCACGCGGCCGCTCTGCGGATCACGCTTGTAGAATTGGCAGAAGAACTCGACCTTGTTGTTATAGCATTGGTCGAACGCCATATCGATCCGGGTCCACTCGAATGCCCCCCGGATATCGATGTCATACCAGTCGACCGTCGCGGAAAGGCCCGGAATCCCGCGCGGCTGGAATACGACGCCCAGCGTCTTGCTGCGCGACCGTTCGGGCTGGAGATCGCGGTTACCGCCATTGACCAGCGTCGTCGGACAGAAGCCGCGGGAATCGCACCCCGCATAGCTGGTCAGCGCATCATATTGGGCGCGCGTCATGCCGATCGAGCATTGGTCGAAGGTATAGCGCTGGATGGTCTTTCCATTGGTGGCCGCACGTGGCGGCGCACAAAGATCGAGCATCATCGCGTTGGGATAGCGATTCTCGCCTTCCAGCCGCTCGAGCACGCCCACGCGAACCGCGCGGTTGTAGCTGCCCCGGAAACGCAGGCCCTCGACCGGAGCCCAGCTGGCCTCCGCCTTCCAGCTGTGGACCAGGCTCTGATAGACGTCATAATCGGAAATCCGATAGCCACCATTGACGCTGAGTTCCTTGAAGAAGGGCCGGTCTTCGATCAGCGGGATGTCGATCTCCCCACCCAGTTCCTTGACACTGGTACGCCCGTCAAAGGTGGTGAAGTTCGACCAGGCGCCAAAGCCCTGCGACTGGTTGCGATACTTGCGATATTCGCCGGTGATCGCAAAGCCGATGCCGTTGGTCGCCCACGGGCTCTTCAGGCCGTAATCCTCCAGCGTCCCGGACACGACGCCGTTGATGACCTGCAAATCGTTCTGCTGGCGGCGGCTGCCGATACCGGTCAGCCAGCCATAGACCGCATCGCTGATCGGGGAGTCGGACGAAAAGGCATCGACCGGCAGGCAGCTCCGGTCGCTGCCATTGATCTTGGACAGACAGGTCGGAACCCCGCCAACGTTGCGAACCTGGAGCCCACGCGCGAGCCTATCCTCTTGATCCGGAAGCCAGTTGTGATCGGCCGACCCGTTCTGGATATTCCGGGTCTGCTGATAGCTGAGTTCAAAGCGGATCTTGTCGACGATCATGCCCGACAGGCCGAGCGAGCCGCGCCAGTCGTCTGTCGTATTGCGGAAATTCTGGATCATGCCGGGCCGGAACAGCGACAAGGATATCGGCGCGCTGAGCACCGTAGTGCCCGCCGCCGAACCGCAGATGATCTGTGCCTGTTGCTGCCCCAGGAAGGGGTTGTCGCAATTGACCGGTGCCGTCGGGGTCGACATCCCGCCATCAATCGAGTTGAACCCCGTCTCGACGATCTTGCTGTACAGGAAGCTGCCACTCAGCCGCATCCCAGCCGGCAGATCGGCGGTCAGGAAGCCGCCCGCATTGACCGTCTCGCTCCGCCGTTGAATCGTGTCCACCCGTTGGATACGAACCTCGTCCTGCGTGTCATAGGGACGGAAGCTGCGCGATCCGTCTCGAGCGTTGGTCAGATCCTGACCATTGGCGAAGAAATAGTTATAGGGATTGTAGGTCGTACCGTTGCACGTCCACTTCGTGTTCCCGGCATCGACATTGTTGGGATCGAACATCAACAGCGGACAGTTCGTCGTATCGATGTTCCGATACTGGATCGGGTCGGCCTTCTTGTACGTCGCAAAGGCGCTAATGTTGAGCTTGTCGTCGAACAGGTTCTTGCCCGCCGCCAGCGACGCGAAATAATTGCCGCCGCCCAGATAGCTGCCACGCGGATAGGTATAGCCCGCCTCCTGCGCGACCTTCGCCAGCAGCGGATTGTTGTTGTTGTGGTTGAAGCCGCTGACCTCACCGTCAAAGGCGATGCCGTTGAACTTGCGCTTTACGATAAAGTTGACGACGCCCGCGATCGCGTCCGAACCGTACACCGCCGATGCACCGCCGGTCATGATGTCGATCCGCTCGATCAGCGCACCAGGGATGATGTTGACGTCATTGTCCATCCGCTGGCCGTTAAGCAGGGTCAGCGTCCGCCCCGCACCCAGGCTGCGCAGGCCCACCGGCGCCGAACCCGAGGTCCAGCTTGCCCCCTGCAAGCCGAGCATCGGGGTCACCTGCGGCAATTGCGCCAGCGCGTCCTCGACCCGGGCGAGCCCGCGCTCCTTCAGATAGGTCGAGTCGATCGTGGTGATCGGCGCGTTGCTTTCCATATTCGGCCGCACGATGCGCGTGCCGGTAACGATGACGTCACCGGGATCGCGTGCCTCCTGCTTGGCGTCGATCCGGTCGGTCGACGCGGCCACGCCTGTGACCTCGATCTTCTCGGCCTGCGCACTGGCATCCGCTTCAGCAGCTGGAGCGGTTTGCGCCGATGCAACGCCGACCCAAGCCATCGCAATCAGCGAAGCACCAAACGCTGCTCTGGCGCAACTTTGTGTCCTCATTTCCATTCCCCCCTTTGGCTTTATGCCCCTTTGTCCAGTCAAACATAGACTCATACAAAAGGCAAATATGTTATACCTTGTACGGCAAAGTGGGGTGAAGCTGATCTACCGCCGCCCCAAGCATCGCTCGGTTGTGGCGGCGCGGGCGGAGGGGCATCTGTTGCAGCATGGCTAGTCTTCTCGATCCCACCGCGCGCGGACGCGTGATCCTGGTTGGTGCAGGCCCCGGTGATCCGGGCCTGTTGACCGTGCGCGCGGTTGAGGCGCTGAAGACCGCCGACGTCGTCGTGCATGACGGGCTGATCGATCCGCGTGTGCTCGACCTCGCGCCGCCGGAGGCGCAGCGCATCTCGGTCGCCAAGCGGCGCGCGCGGCACACGCTGTCGCAGGATGCGATCAACGCGCTGATCGTCGCGCATGTAAAGACCGGCGCGATCGTCGTGCGGCTGAAGGGCGGCGACCCGTTCATCTTCGGGCGCGGCGGCGAGGAGGTCGAGGCGGTGCGCGACGCTGGGCTTCCCGTCGAAGTGATCCCCGGCGTGTCGGCGGCCCTCGGTTGCGCGGCGGAGGCGATGCTGCCACTGACCCACCGCGACCACAGCTCGGCCGTGTCCTTCGTCGCGGGCCAGTGCAAGGGGCTGACCGATCAGGACTGGTCGGGGCTGGCGGGCCAGGGACGCACGCTCGTCATCTATATGGGCGTCGCGACCGCCAACGGCATCGCCGACAAGCTGATGGCCGATGGCGTGGCCCCCGACATGCCGGTCGCGGTGCTGGAGCGCGGCACGCTGGATGGTCACCGCGCCATCCGCACCCTGCTCGCCGATCTCGGGCCGATGGTCGAGCGCGAGAAGGTGCAGAGCCCGGCGATCATCGTCGTCGGCGAAGTCGTGACCCTGTCGGATGCCGAAGACAAGCTCGCGCGTTGGGCCCGCGTGGCGGAAGGAATGAGTGCATGAAGCTGTTGACGGGCAATGACTTGAGCACCGGCGATGTCGTCTGGTGGACCGGGCGCGACTGGTCGCGTCATGTCGAGGATGCGGTCGATGTCGGCGGCCAAGGCGAGGCGATCCTTCGCGCCGAGGAAGGCGCGCGCCGGGTCAACGTCCCCTATCTGATCGATGCCGAGGCGACCGAACAGGGCCCCCGCCCCGCCCATATCAAGGACCGTATCCGCGCACTCGGCCCCACGGTGCGCCCCGATCTGACGCTGAAGCCCGCCGATGCGGACGCCGGCGCCTGGGTCATCTGAGAGAGCCATTCATGTATCGCTATGACGAATATGACCAGAGCATCGTCGATGCGCGTGTCGAGGAATTTCGCGACCAGGTGGATCGCCGCCTGTCGGGTGCGCTGACCGAGGATCAATTCAAGCCGCTGCGACTGATGAATGGCCTCTACCTCCAGCTGCACGCCTATATGCTGCGCGTCGCGGTGCCCTATGGCACGCTGGACAGCCGCCAGATGCGGATGCTGGGCCATATCGCGCGCAAGTACGATCGGGGCTACGGACATTTCACCACGCGCCAAAACATTCAGTATAACTGGATCAAGCTGGCCGATGCGCCCGATATCCTCGCCGAGCTGGCGACCGTCCAGATGCATGCCATCCAGACCTCGGGCAATTGCATCCGCAACATCTCATCGGACCAGTTCGCCGGGGCGGCCGCCGATGAGGTCGCCGATCCCCGCCCCTGGGCCGAGTTGCTGCGGCAATGGTCGACCTTCCACCCGGAATTCACCTATCTGCCGCGCAAGTTCAAGATTGCGGTGATCGCCGCGGACGAGGACCGGGCGGCGATGCGGCTGCACGATATCGGCATCCAACTGCTGGAGCGCGACGGCGTGCTGGGCGCGAAGATCTTCGTCGGCGGCGGCATGGGCCGCACCCCGATGATCGCGCATGAGGTGAAGGACTTCATCACCGCCGACCATCTGATGAGCTATCTGGAGGCGTGCCTGCGGGTCTATAACCGCTATGGCCGCCGCGATAATATCTACAAGGCGCGGATCAAGATCCTGCTCCACGAGATCGGCGTCGACGCTTACCGCGATCAGGTGGAGGCGGAATTCGCCGCCATCCGCGACCTCGGCATCGACCCGCCGCTCGCCGAGTTGGAGCGGATCACTGCCATGTTTGCCGGTCCCGACTTCGCCAGCGACGCGCCCGACACGGTCGACCGTTCCGACCCCGACTTCGCGGTCTGGCTGGATCAGAATGTCTCAGGCCACAAGCAGCCCGGCCATGCCATCGTCACGATCAGCCTCAAGCCGATCGGCGGCATCCCCGGCGACGCCTCGGCCGACCAGATCGACCTGATGGCCGACCTCGCCGAGCGTTACGGCCATGACGAACTGCGCGTGACCCATGCGCAGAACATCGTCCTGCCGCATGTCCGCAAGGCAGACTTGTACGCCATCTGGACCGCGCTTCGCGACGCCGGGCTGGCCGAGGCCAATCTCGACCTGATTTCGGACATCATCGCCTGCCCCGGCCTGGATTATTGCAGCCTCGCCAATGCCCGCTCCATCCCGCTGGCGCAGAAGATCGGCGAGCGTTTCGCCGGGCGGCAGCGCGAACTGGGCGAGTTGAAGCTGAAGATTTCAGGCTGCATCAACGCCTGCGGCCATCATCATGCCGGGCATATCGGCATATTGGGCGTCGATAAGAAGGGCACCGAGAATTACCAGCTGCTGCTCGGCGGATCGGGGGCGGAGGACGTCTCGCTCGGCAAGATCACCGGCCCCGGCTTCGACGAGGACGGCGTGGTCGACGCGATCGAACGGGTGACCGACCGCTATGTCGCATTGCGCGAGGGCGGTGAGCGCTTCCTCGACACCTATCGCCGCGTCGGTATGCAGCCGTTCAAGGAAGCGATCTATGGTTGATCCCATCACCGTGAACACCGATGCCGGCGCAACGCTGCTGCGTTTCCGCGACGATGTGGTGCATGACGAACCGGCAGTGACGCTCGACGCGTTCCTGGGCCAGACCAACGCCACGGCCGTCCGGTTGGAGGCGGGCGACGATGCGCGCGAACTCCTGCCGCATCTGGGCCAGATCGCGCTGGTCGAGATCAGCTTCCCGACCTTTCGCGACGGGCGCGGTTATTCGGCGGCTCGTATCCTGCGCGAGGCGGGGTTCGAGGGCGAGTTGCGCGCGGCAGGCGATGTACTGGTCG
Source organism: Sphingomonas sanguinis (assembly GCF_001476905.1). GTDB lineage: Bacteria > Pseudomonadota > Alphaproteobacteria > Sphingomonadales > Sphingomonadaceae > Sphingomonas > Sphingomonas sanguinis_B. The sequence continues at coordinate 36,145 of NZ_LDTE01000116.1, forward strand.
ACCAGATCCCGCCCATGCGCCGCTGCGGCTTCGACAGTTTCGCGCCGGAAAAGCCGGTCGACGCCGCCACGCTGACCAAGCTGCTCGCGCTCTACCCCCAGCCCTATCAGAAGGCCGCCGATACCCGCGTGCCGGTGTGGAAGCTGCGCCATGGCTGAGCGCGCGCTCGACCGGATCGACGTGCGCCCCGCTTACACGGCGGAGGATGCCGCGGCGTATGAAGCGCGGTTTGCGGGTGTGGCCGCGCCGGACATGCTGCGCACGTTGCTGACCGGCGAGTTACGCGGACAGATCGCGGCGGTGTCGTCCTTCGGTGCCGAGTCCGCCGTGCTGTTGCACATGGTCGCACAGGCCGATCCGGCGACGCCGGTGGTCTTCACCGACACGCTGAAGATGTTTTCCGAAACGCTGGCGTACCGCGATACGCTGGTCGAGCGGCTGGGCCTGCTGGACGTCCGCGTGATCCAGCCCGACGCCTCGCTGCTCGCGGCGAAGGACCCGGACGGCATTCGCCACGGCTATGACCCCGATGGCTGCTGCGAGTTGCGCAAGGTCGAACCGCTGGCGCGCGGCCTCACCCCGTTCGAAGCCTGGATTTCGGGCCGCAAGGGCTTTCAGGCGGGCACCCGCCGCGCACTGCCCCGGTTCGAGGTCGAAGAGGGGCGGCTGAAGCTCAACCCGCTGGCGGATTGGGACAAGGCGGCGCTGGACGGCTATTTCGAACGCCATGACCTGCCCCGCCACCCGCTGGAGGCGCAAGGCTATCTGTCGATCGGCTGCGCACCCTGCACCAGCATCGTCAAGCCCGGTGAAGACCCGCGCGCCGGGCGCTGGCGCGGCTTCGACAAGGTGGAATGCGGGATACACCGGCCGATCCCGGCATCCTGAAGCGGCAAGTCAGGCCCCGATCCGCGCGAGCAGCTGGATCAGCTCGGCCTGGCGTCCCGTATAGGTTTTGGAAAAGATGTGGCGCAGATGGACGCGTGCAGTCGACACGCTCATCTCCAGGCTGTTGGCCGCCTTCTCCAGCGAATGGCCCGCGACCAGCTGTTCGGCCAGATCCCTCTCCCGCCGGGTCAGCCCGAACGCCTGTTGCCACCGCTCCGGCGATGCCTGTGGTGCGGTGTCGGGGTCGATCAGGGTCACGATCGCGACAGCCTCCAGCGGCGCCATCGGGCGCGCCGGTCCGTGCAGGGAATAGGCGTTCAGGATATAGGCGGACTTGCCCGACGGGCGATCGATGCGACAGGTGCCCGGCGCACGTACGCGCGTCGTCGCCAGCCCGATGAACCGATCGAGCGCCGCATCGGCGATACCGCCACCACAGGTCAACCGCCCTTGCCTGCATCGCAAACCATCGCCGTTGCGGAGCAATGCCTCCATGGGCGGCGTGGCACGCAGCACGGTTCCCCGCTCACTGAGCAGCAGACAAGGCTCGGTGCGCCGGGTCAGCAGGCCGTCCCAATAGGCGTGGGTCAGCTTGGCGGCATGAACGAAGCCGAGTTCGAGCGCCCGTTGGATGTCGGGCAACAGCATCTCCAGACGGCGGCGCGCCTCCGTTGTCGTGGCCCCGTCCTCGACATGGCGGTGAACGGACAGACCGGCACAGATACGCCCGCCGTCCAGCGGCACGGCCGCGGTTAGATAATGTTCCAGCTTGCCGTTCGCGGCCTGCCACGCGAAATATTCGCGTGTGGCCGGATCATTGCGGTCCGCATGATCCGTATCGGTAAAGACCTTTGCGCGGCGCAAGCGCGCCACATAGGAAAGCTGCGGATCGAGGCGGCCAATATCCTCGGCGACATAGCGTTCGAGCGGTGCCGGGTCCTTGAGCAATATCTGCTGGTGCCGAATGACACCCGGCGCCTCGACCACATGGAAGGCGCCGCACGCCCCGCCGAGCATCGAGGCGGTCTGCCACGTCCAATCGGCCCATCGTCCGTCATCGAGCGCGGCCGCGTACGCCCCCTCGATCGCCGTCCGCAAACCTTCGTCCATGCCCGCCCCCGCCTTAACCCAGATTACAGGATGCGTTACGCAGCCTGCCAGAGTCCATGGCTATGCCGTGCCCTGGCAACGATTTCGGGGGCTGAGCCCGGTGCCCGCCCCGGAAGCGGTCGAGTAAAACCCGATCCGTTTCACCCTCCTTTAATCGCACCCTGCCATGGATAGGACATGACGAACCAAAATCCCTTGTTCGACATCACGCTCGACCTCGGGCTTGGCTATTTCGAGGTCGTTACTCGCGGCTTCTGGAGCCTGGACGACATCGCCGAGTTCCGCTCCGCGCTGGAGCGGACCATCCACCGGATTCGCGCGACCGGCCGCATGCCGGTCAGCCTGTGCGACTATTCCCATGCCATCGTCCAGAGCCAGGAGGTGGTCGCGGCCTTCATGCAGATGATGGAGGCTCCGGCGGTCCGTTCGGGCCGGGTCGCGGTCTATACCAAGGGTGCGCTGACGAAATTTCAGGCGACGCGGGCCAATCTGGACCATGGGGAATTTCGATTCTTCACCTGCAAGGACGCGGCACGCGCCTGGCTGCTGTCGCCGCGGGACTGAGATCGAACGGGACGCCGGGATACACCGATAACGCTGGCCGTTTCACCTCCCGAACGGAGGTGCCTATGCGCGAACTGATCCTGAAGATGACGATGTCGCTCGATGGTTTCGTCAGTGCCGCCGATGACGACAATCGCTGGATGTTCGGACAGGACCCGGCCGCCAAGGCCTGGAGCGTCGACTATCTCGGCAAGGCCGGTCTGCACATCATGGGGCGCGAGACCTTTCACGCCATGGCCGACCACTGGCCGGGATCGACCGATGCCTTTGCCGCACCGATGAACGCGATCCCGAAGGCCGTGTTCTCGCGCGAGGGTGACGAGATCGCGCCGGATGCGGCAACCCTGCCACCGGACGGCGAGAGCTGGGCCAATGCCTATGTCGCCAGCGGCGACCTGGGCGAGGAAATCGCCGCCCTCAAGGCGGAGCTGGGCGGTCCGATCATCGCGCATGGCGGGGTCCACTTCGGGCGCAGCCTGATCGCGCATGGGCTGGTGGATCGGTTCGCTCTGCTGGTCGTGCCGGTCGCGTTGGGACGCGGCGAGCCGCTGTTTTCGGACCTCGATGCGCCACTGGCCCTACATCTGGCCGAGGCCATCGCCTTTCCCGGCGGAGCGGTGGCGAAAATTTACCAGCCTGCCTGACGGAGCGCCGGGCTCAGGGCGCATTTTACAGGGACCATTCGTACGGCACGAACGGTCCCAGCGGCCTCAATAACCCGCGAAGTCGGTAAAGCGCGTAATCGTCGGGTCGAACTTCATCACGACCTTGCCGGTCGCACCGTGACGTTGCTTGGCGACGATCAGCTCGGCCAGGCCATAGACCCGCTCCACCTCGGTCGCCCATTTGGCGTGATCCTCGAAGACCTTGCCGTCATCGCCTTCCATCGGGCGCTTGGGCTCGCGTTGCATCATGTAATAGTCCTCGCGGAACACGAACCAGACCATGTCGGCGTCCTGCTCGATCGAGCCCGATTCGCGAAGGTCGGACAGCATCGGCCGCTTGTCCTCGCGCTGCTCGACCGCACGGCTCAACTGCGACAGCGCCAGCACCGGCACGTTCATATCCTTGGCCAGCGTCTTCAGTCCGCGCGAAATCTCCGAGATTTCCTGCACGCGATTGCCCTCGGACGACTTGCCCGAGCCGGTCAACAGCTGGAGATAGTCGACCACGACCAGACCCAGTTCGTTGTTCAGCCGCCGCTGCAAACGCCGGACGCGGGTGTGCAGCGCGGAGATGGTCAGGCCGCCGGTATCGTCGATGAACAGCGGCAACTGCTCCAGCTCGGCGGCGGCGGCGGCGAGCTGGGCGAACTCGTTGCGGCTGATCTTGCCCATGCGCAGCGCTTCGGAGCTGATCCCCGACTGCTCGGCCAGGATACGCGTCGCCAGCTGGTCGGCCGACATTTCGAGGCTGAAGAACGCGACCTTGGCACCGACCGATTCGGAAGGCGGGATGCCGTCCTGCATGTCGCGCATCCAGCGGCGCGCGGCGTTGAACGCGATATTGGTCGCCAGCGAGGTCTTGCCCATGCCCGGACGCCCCGCCAGGATCATCAAGTCGGACCGGTGCATACCGCCGATCTTGGCATTGACTGAGTCCAGACCCGTGGTGATGCCCGAGACATGGCCGCCGGAGTTCAGCGCGCGCTCGGCATTCTTGACCGCCATGGTGGTGGCCTGGGAGAAGCTCTTGACCGCATTCTCGGAGCCGCCATCGGCCGCGACCTTGAACAGCTCGTTCTCGGCCAGCTCGATCTGCGCGCGCGGGTTCACCTCCTCCGAGGTGTCCATCGCCCGGTCGACCAGCGTCCGCCCCACCGTCACCAGCGCGCGCAACATCGCCAGGTCATAGATCTGGGTCGCGAACTGCCTCGCGCCGATCAGGCCCGCGCCCGAGCCCGTTAGCTGCGCCAGATAGGACGGACCGCCCAGCGCCTTCATCCCCTCGTCCGCCTCGAACATAGGACGCAGGGTGACAGGGGTCGCCAGCATGTCGGTGGCGCGCAGGTTCTTGATCGCGGAAAACACCCGGCCATGGACGGGCTCGAAGAAATGCTCCGGGTCCAGCCGATCGACCAGATCGTCGGCCAGCCGGTTGTCGATCATCATCGCGCCCAGCAGCGCGGCCTCCGCCTCGATATTGCGGGGAAGCTGCTGCGGCTCGGTGGCGGCAGCGGGGTTCTGAAATGCTAGGGTGGCCATTTCTTCGGCGTTAGCGCGGACTGGCCCCGGATGAAAACGCATTCAGTCGATCAGCGCGGGATTTGCGGCGCACGCGCTTCGCGACTATCCCTGCCGGATGGCCGATCCGCGGATCATCTCTATCGACCTTGACGAGCGCAGCCTGGGCTGGCGCTCGGCCGATGTCGAACAGGAGCGGCGGATCGCGATCTTCGACCTGATCGAGGAAAATTATTTCGCGCCCCAGCGGCCCCAGCCCGACGGCTATGCCGGGCCCTACCGCATCAAGCTCGAGTCCGAAGAAGGCCGCCTGGGCATTCATATGCACCGCGAGGATGGGACGCATATCGAGACGCTGGTGCTGGCGCTCGGGCGCTTTCGGCGGCCGATCAAGGATTATTTCGCAATCTGCGACAGCTATTACCAAGCGATCCGCGCCGCCACGCCGCAACAGATCGAGACGATCGATATGGCCCGGCGCGGTATCCATAACGACGCGGCACAGATGCTGAAGGAGCGGTTGACCGGCAAGATCGAGGTCGATTTCGATACCGCACGCCGCCTCTTCACACTGCTCTGCGTCCTGCATATCCGCAACTGATGGCGATTCTCTGGAAAATCGGTGCCGGGCTGCTGGTCCTGGGCGCGGTCAGCGCAGGCGGGCGGCACTGGGTGACGCATTGGCAGCCCTCGACCGAGCATTATCCGCTGCAGGGTATCGACTTGCCCGAAAACCCGCCTGCGGTCGAATGGCGCACCCTGCGCGCGAACGGCGCGGACTTCGCCTATATCGTCGCCACGTCGGGCACCGATCGGCGCGATGCCGCCTTCGAGGGAAATTGGGACGCGCTGCCCGAAGCCGGAATGCGGCGCGGCGCGATCCATATCTATTCACTGTGCCAGCCCGCCGCCGCGCAGGCCGATGCCTTTAACATCTTCGTACCGCGCGCCGGGGACGCCCTGCCCGCCGCCATCGACCTGTCCTTCCACGACGACTGCACGGCGCGGCCCGACCGCGCCAAGCTGGTCGCCGACCTGACCCGCTTCGTGGCGATGGTCGAGACCCACACCGCCAAGCCGGTGATGCTGCGCGTGTCGAAAGCATTCGAGTCGGAATATAGCATCACCGCCGCGCTGCCCCGCCCTGTCTGGTCGGTCGGCAATCTGTTCAAGCCCGATTATGCCGCGCGCCCCTGGCGCATGTGGCGTGCCAGCGATTTCCGCCGGGTCGAGGGGGTGGAAGGCCCCGTCAACTGGGACGTCGTCACGCCATGAATGCCACCGATCCTCACGCCCTTATTGCCGCCGCCCGTGCCGCCGCCCGCAACGCCCATGCGCCGTACAGCCGCTTTGCGGTCGGCGCGGCGCTGTTGATGGAGGACGGCTCGGTCATCACCGGGGCCAATTTCGAGAATGCCAGCTACGGCCTGTCGCTCTGCGCCGAAACGGTCGCCATCGCCACCGCCTCGGCGGCGGGGCGGCTGCGTCAGATCGTGGCGGTCGGCGTCATCGGCGGAGCCATGGACGCGGACGGCAAGCCGACCGGCACCACCCCGGTCAGCCCCTGCGGCCGCTGTCGCCAGGTCATCAACGAAGCCGCCCAGATGGGGGGCCGCGACCTGCCCGTCCATTGCGGCGCGGCCGAAGGCGATGCGGTGCGCACCTATCGTTTGTCCGAGCTTCTGCCGGATGCGTTCGGCCCGGCGGACCTGGGGATCGGCTGACCTTTTTGCGGGGGGCGCGGACAGGCGCAGAGTACGCAGAGAAGAAGTTTAGCCCCCCCCTTTTCAGCGAGAACTGGCCATTGCCAATGGCCGTCCACGCTCTCTGCGTCCTCCGCGCCTCTGCGTCCTCCGCGCCTCTGCGCGAACGAATCTTCGTGAGTTTTGGCGCCGTGGTGGTGGCAAATAACCTGCCGCTCACGCCGTGATGGCAACTGATTTTTCACGCGAAGGCGCGAAGACGCTAAGATTGAATCGCGCGGAGACGCGGAGGCGCGGAGAAGAGGAATTAAAGTCTCCCGCCCGTTGGCGATGACCGGTCATCGCTTACGATCGGATACCCCCCTCCGTGTCTCCGCGCCTC
>NZ_LDTE01000117.1 GCF_001476905.1 Sphingomonas sanguinis
GATTGGGTTTGGACCCTAAGACAAGGGGGCATCGTGAAGAACAGGTTTTTTGTTACTGCTGGTTTGATCGCGGCAAACGTAGCCGCGCCGTCCAACATCGTAGCGGCCAGGCCGCCGGTTCCGGCGCGTGTGGCAGCAGCATCGCAGACGGTTTCGGACAAAGACATTGTCCGCTTCTGGCAGGCGTTCGATGCCATCACCACCACGACCGATCCGGCCGAGCGGCTCCGCTTGATCCAGACTATATACATCGATCCCGGCACGCAGGGTTTGCACGCCCTCATGGCGGCGCGGCGTTATACGGCGCAGCAGTATGTCGATGCCATCGTCAACTGGCCGCACTTCTGGCGATCCGTGAGGCCGCTGACCGCGCGCTCGCAACAGGCGGTTGTCAGTTTGAACGATGACGTGGCCCGGTTCCGCCGCCTCTATCCTGAACTGCGTCCAGCCTCCATCACCTACGCGATCGGCGTGCTGCGCACTGGTGGCACCACAACTGGCGATATGGTGCTGATCGGTGCCGAACTGGCCTTGGGCGACGAGACCGTTGACGTGTCCGAACTTCCCGAGCCGCTACGGGCGCGCCTCGGCGTCTTCTTTGCGTCCCGGCCATTTGCGAACAACGCCCAGAACAACATTCACGAATATGTACACACCCAACAGCAGGAAACGCAAGGAAGCCTTGCCCAGCAGGTCTTGCGCGAAGGTGTGGCCGAATTGGTAGCGGAGCTTATCACCAACCGTAAGCCTGCCCTGCCAGTCTATACCTATGGTCCGATCCACGACGCGGCCATTCAACAGCGCTTTGTGGCTGAAATGCGTGGTGAGAATTACGACAATTGGTTGTGGAACAGCGCGAGAAATCCTTTCGGCGTCAGCGACGTGGGCTATTATGTCGGCTATCGCATCGCGCGGCGCTATTATGATGCCGCTCGTGACAAGCGCCGTGCCATCAAGGAACTCATCGAGTTGCGATACGACGATCCCGCCTCGGTGCAAGCGCTGATCGATCGTTCAGGATATCTCACATCGCGGTGACGACGGCAGATTCTCGTTTCACCATCCTTATGGGAAGCTGATCAAACGGATGGGCGGGGCCAGCGGATCGCGATGCCGGTGATCGCCAGCGTCTGCGTCATCTCGACCAACGCCAGGACCTTGTAGAACGGTTCCGATCCGGGAAGGCTGACCGCCATGATCGCGGTGTACAACAGGCCAAGGACGATGCAGGCCCACCGACATATACGCGCGGGCAGGAGGAGCGACAGCGCGACCATCAGGCTTGGCACTGCCATCATCAACGACACGCCCGTGAGGACGGCGGGGGTTGCATGGCCGAGTGGCCCCATGCTGCCGTGGTTCATATCTGCCAGCGTGCCGGCGACGTAGAGGCCAAAATAGTCGCCGTAGATGTAGCAGAACATTGTGGACGCCCAGAGCGCCGCTAGCTTCACCTTGGCCGGCGCTCGATATTCTTCCAATCCCACATACGCCCCCAATTAGCGTGTTGTTTATATACCACAGTAAGGCCATCGGTGGAACGACCGGTACGTAAGATTCCCATTTCTCGATCCCACTGGGAATACCCCGGTCGTCTCGCTGGCCGTTCCCATTTGAGAAAGCGGACGCCCGCTTTAAGAGAGTGCCTTGGCGAGGCCATGCCAGGTCAAAGCGAGACATAAGCGTGAGATTGAAAGCATGAGCCGACCGATTGTCGCCTTCGTATTGAGTGTCGCGCTCGGTTCGGCCCTCGGGGCCGCCATGGGCAATTTAAGTCTGGGAATCGCGGTTAGCGTTGCCGTTGCCGTCAGCTTTGCCATGGCCTCACGCAAGCACTTTCCAGGTGATAGAGGCACGCGCAAACAATGAACAAATCCCAGTCGGATTTGCTCATCGATTGATCCCAATGGGAACGCCTTGACCGTCCCGTGGGCCGTTGCCAATCGGGAAGACGATGCGGAAGACCGCGTGAAGTGCTATCATCACGCCCGGAGGAGGCCTCTCGTGAGCATCGTGATCGTTTCGGTGATCTCTGTCCTGATACTATGCGCTTTGGCTTACCGGGCCGATGCCCTGTTCCACAGCGAAGAGCGACTGCCGATGCAATGGTGGATCACCGGTGAGGTGACATGGTCCGCACCTCGGCGTCTTGCCCTTGCCTTCATGCCGGCGTTGGCAATTGTCTTGCTGGGCTTCGTTACGATCATGGCGCTTAATGTTCCGGCCCGCCCCGGACAATCCGGCCCGCCCCGGACAAGAAGGCTTCGTTCTCCCTACAATGATCGGGTTGGGCGCAACGCTCATCGCGGTGCAGCTTCTGCACTTTTGGCTCATGAGCAAAACTCTGCGCCGACAGGTCCGGTAACGTCACCGCCTACCAATAGGCTGGTTCTCGAAACTCGATCCTCGTGGGAAAGCGACGGCCATCTCGTTTGCCGTTACTTTTTGGGAAGGCCCAGCTAGTTTGTCACTGCCTAGAAACCGTAAATCGCTCGGATCGATTGCACGCGCGTAAATGCGCCAATGCCAAAAATGAGCATCACTATAATTGCCATTCCGAAACGCCGAGATGAAGGCCCGGCGTCGGTGTCGCTGGTCAACGAATAAACTGCCAGCACTGCGCAAGCGGTTGCCATTGCGACAAATCCGAACAAGTACATAGCAGTACCCTCGGCTTGGTGGTGGCGCGTGGGGTGATTGACGATGCTATACAAGTCGTGGGCGCGTGGAGCGCGACTGTAGGCCCAGCCCGCATATGCCCAAAGAGCAGTGCAGTATAAAGCGAACGGTGCTGCGGCGAGCCACCGGCTAATCCGACTCATAGGCATTTCGCGATATTAGCCTTGATAGAAAGCATCCGCCATCACCACTCGGGCGGCCCAGCTCTTTCCCGATATTCGATCCCAAACGAGACGGTGCCGGTCGTCTCGCTGGCCGTTCCCGATCGGGAAGGTGTGCCTGAGCTGACAGGCTGAGTTACTGTCTCTCAATTAGCGCGTGCGGTGGCCCCTCGATCGACAATGCTTCGGCTACGGCTGGGCGATCCGCCATCCGCGCGGAGAACCGCGAGAGGTTCGGCCATTCAGCGAGGTCGATCTCCAACCTTCTCGCCCACGTCAACATCGTGAAGAGATATGCATCGGGTGCGGTGATATGGTCGCCGGCAATATAGTCGCGCCCATCTAGCTGCTGATCTACCCAGCCGAGGCGAGGTGATACATGGATGCGGGTCTGTTCCTGTCCCGCTCTGGTCTTCGACAGGAAGTTCGCCGAAACCCCGCCATGCCGCTCCGGTGTAATAAAGTTCTTGTGCAGTTCCGTGGCGATGAAGTTGAGCCACTCCAGCGCATGATAGCGCGCAGGCGTCCCCGGTTGCGAAAGCAAGTGCAGATCGGGAGCCTGATCGGCGATCCATTGCAAAATCACCGCGCATTCGGTGAGAAGATCGCCACCATCGAGCAAAAGCGCGGGCACATAATTTTTGGCGTTGACCTCATGGTAGTCGCCTCCCGACCAGCGATGGACGGCAAGATCGACCCGTTCGAGTGCGAAGGGCAGCCCGGCTTCCCGGAGCAGGATGTGAGGCGCCTGCGAGCTAGCGCCAGCAGCGTAGAACAGGATCATCGGCCATCTCCCATGTAGACATGGCAGGCGGCTACCAAAGCGTCAGCATCCCTAAAATGCGTGATATCGAGAGCGAAGCGTGCATAATTGCAACCATGTTCGACTGGCAGGACATGCGTTACTTTCTTACCGCCGCAAGGCTGGGTTCGTTAATGGGCGCGGCCGTCGAACTGGGCGTCGATCATGCCACCGTCGGCCGACGGGTCGCGCGATTGGAGGCGGCTGTCGGCGTGAAGCTGCTCCATCGCCTGCCGCGATCGACGCAACTCACCGAGCAAGGTGCAGCCCTTGCCGCTGCAGCAGGGGGGATGGCGGGGGGCGCGGAAGCAATCGTCCGCCACCTGCGCGGCCATGTGGATGGGTTGAGCGGTCAGGTAACCGTGAGCGCATTGCCGGCGCTGGCAGCCTTCGTCATTGCGCCGAGCCTGCCTGTCCTACTCAGGGAACACCCAGGAATACGGCTGACACTCTCCGCCACATCGACCGTCGCCTCGCTTGAACGGGGCGAGGCCGATATCGCAATCGGATTTCTTCGGCCGACCTTGGCCGGCCGTGTCGTCCGGCGGATCGGTCAGCTACGCTTCTCTCTCTACGGGGTGCCGGCGTTGCTAAGCCGCCTTCTGGATCACTGGGCGTTCATCGGCTTCGAGGAGTCGCTGGGCGGCATCGTGCAGCAAAAATGGCTGGACGACTTTGCGGCGGGACGGTCCTTCGTATTGCGTTCGAACGATGTGACGACGCAGGTGCAGGCTACCCGTGCCGGAGTGGGTGCGGCCTTGTTACCCTGCATTTTAGGCGACGCCGAACCCGGACTGGTTCAGCTAGATACCGCATCGGCACCCCCACCACGTCCGTTATGGATGTCGGTCCATACAGACGTGCGCCGCTCCCCTTTGGTGCGCATCGTCATGGATCACATGATCCGGGTGTTTGCAGCCTGACAATGCGACAGACGGCTTTCTCGAATTACCATCCCACTGGGAATACCCCGGTCGTCTCGCTGGCCGTTCCCAATCGGGAAACGCGTGCGAGCGACGGCGCATAGCGACAACGCGAACACCTTGTTACGCACCTCTCGCCGTTGCATCATTCCTCAATGATGACGTTCGGCTTTTCCACGTTACTCGATCTTTTGAGTTGGATCGTGGCTGTCGCACTAGGTGCGAAGGTCTTGGCAACGCTCATACTGCTCAACTTTGATAAGAGCGTCTGGGATCGGCCAGGGTGGGGGGCGGTCCTTTGGTGGTCTACCAAGGTCACGCCGATAATCGCAGTGCCTTGCGTCATCTACATCGCGTGGTTGCAGGGCATGACCGATCAGGTTTGGATTTTTGTCGGCTTGATGCTGTTTGTCATGGTCGCAGTGCCGTGGAAAATCCGTCAGCGCCGAGCGCGGATAGCCGATCGGGCGACTATGGAGTCAAGCTCGTAGCGTTACCGCGTCGGACCACCCGCCACCGCTCTTTCCCAATCGACCATCCCAACGGGAACGCCGTTCGCTTTCCCGCGCCACATGTCGATGCTATATGACCGACGTCGAAAATGGCTGGCTTGGTCTGGGTAGGCCCAAGCCCCTCCTGACCGGAGGCTCTGTTCCGGCCTATGCCGCGAACCCCCGACAGTCCCGGTGCCGAAAGGCATCATCGGGTCTGTCCGGGTTGTCGTCGCGATGATGCTTCCTGGCGGATCGCCCAAGGAGTGAGCCATGCCTGTATCCGGTCCCATCCTCGTATTCCTCGCCAACGGAACCCAAGGGAATGCCGTCGCGCGCATCGCCCGCGAGCGCGGGCATGTGGCGCGCGGGTTGATACGCACGCGATCTGGCGAAAACCCGGTCAATGCCGTGATCGGCGATCTGGATGATCCCGCCAGCCTCGCCGCAGCGGCGAAAGGGTGCGCGCACGCCGTGCTCCAAGTGCCCATCGGCGAACAGCCGGTCATGGTCCGTCAAGTCGGGAACGCGCTCGACGCACTATGCCGTGCCGATGTGCGCTCGATCGTGCTGAAGCTGGCGAGCGCCAGTCGCCCTGTGCCCTGCACTGAGCCGAGCTTCGTTGCCAATGCCGCGATAGAGGGGATGGTCCGGCGTTCCGGCTTTCCCTGCGCCATCGTGCGGCCGACCATGTATCTCGATAACCTCCTGAAGCCGTCCGCCCGTGCCGACGTGGCGGAGCGCGGCATCTTCTCCCCGCCGATCGCAAGCGACCAGAGAATCGCATGGACCAACGCCGATGACTGCGCGCTGGCGGCGATCATGCTGCTGGAGCAGGATCGCTATGGCGGCGATCACCTCATAAGCGGGCCGGAGAGCGTCACGGGCGACGAGCTGGCGTCGCGCCTTTCAGCCGGGCTGGGCAAGCCGATCACCTATCATGCCGAGCCGCTGGACATGTTCGAGCGCGACGTGGACACGGCGATGGGGCCGGGCATGGGGCGGCGTATCGCGTCCAAGTTCCGCTACTTCCACGAGTATCCGGACGAAGCCGACCGTATACTCGCCATGGTGCAGGAACCGGGGGCGCTGCCCGGCTTCGCTCCAACCAGTATCAAGGCGTGGGCGCGGCAGAGGCGCCCGTTTTTCCAGTAAGGACGAGGTCATCGCCTTCTCGAAAGATCATTGGGGTGAATTTCGAGGAGGCGATCCACATTCCCATTATTCGATCCCAAACGAGACGGTGCCGGTCGTCTCGCTGGCCGTTCCGTTGTGGGAAGCTTGCTGCTGCGATAGCGTCTGTTCTATTCTCAGACGCAAGTTGCGCTTTGGGGGGCGGCCCGGACACGCCACGGATAAAAACCAACTGATCGACATCTCACCGGAGGACGACACGGTCTGTGAAATTACGCATTGCAACCGCCCTGCTGATCGCCGTCGTCAGTCCCGCTACCGCGCGGACGCCCAACCGCACCAACAACGGTGTTCGGGCTGTCGCTGTCCGGTTCCAGAACGCTATTCGCCACCGGGACAAGGCGGAGTTCCTGTCACTTTTCCTCAATCCGGCGGCTACTAGCTGGCAAGAGGTCATGAGCGTGGATGCCGTTGCTAAGGACGCTTCCAGCAAGGGAAACAAGGCGGCCTATGATCCGGGAAATAACCCAATCGCGTTCATCAACAGCATCGTCGTGCGGAAGGGGAACGCCGACGAGGATTTCAACAACATCTGCATCTCGGGCGATGTCGATTCTGCAGCGATGTCGTTCGGCTATGCGTTCAAGATCGATGGCGTGACGCTTAACACCGGCATGGAACACTGGCTTCTCGTGAACACCAACCACGGTTGGCGTATCGTGTCAGTGGCATGGTCGGTGAAATAACGATGAACCGCCGTGATCTGATATTGGCGATCGGCGCGAGCATGGTTGTAAGCAGTCGTGCTGGCGCGCGCGCCTCAATGCGCGAGCCGACCGTGCGGCTTCGAGCGATCGAACGGGCCGCGGGCGGCAGGCTGGGTGCCTTTGTTCTCGACACCGGCAGCGAACGCAGCTTCGGTTGGCGTGCCGACGAGCGCTTCTGTCACTGCTCGACGTTTAAATTGTCACTGGCCGCGATGGCGCTTCGTGAAATCGATGCCGGCCGCCTCGATCCTATGGAGACGCTCGGCTTCAGCCAGACCGATATCGTCGCCTACTCGCCGGTCGTCGAACAGAATCTGGACAAGGGCCGGCTGCCAATCTTGGCGCTGGCGAAAGCCGTGCAGATCACGAGCGACAATGCGGCTGCGAACGTGCTCATGCGCCGCCTCGGAGGCCCCGACGCGCTCACGCGCTTCTGGCGTGAAATCGGCGACAACGTGAGTCGAATAGATGGATACGAACCATCCATCAACGTAATCCCGCCCGGTACGATTGAAAACAGCACCACTCCGAGGGCGATGGCCAAGACGGTGCGGCGGATCGTCCTCGGCGACGTTTTAGGCAAAGCCAGCCGCGACCGGTTGCGTGGCTGGATGGCGGCGACGCAGAGCGGATCGAAACGGATACGGGCGGGCCTTCCCGCTGGCTGGCGTGGACTCGACAAGACCGGCACGGGCATGCGTCCCGGCATCGGCAACAAAACGAACGATCTGGCGGTCCTGCTGCCCCCGGGCAGGCGCAGCCCTCTAATCGTAACCGGCTATTTCGAAAACCCGTCCTTCTCGGAAGACGTGCGGTTGGCGGACGAACTGGTCCTCAAGTCGCTCGGCAGGTTGGCCGCAGCATGGAACGGGTAGTCTGATTCTCATAATACCATCCCACTGGGAATGCCCCCGGCCGTCTCGCTGGTCGTTCCCGAGCGGAAACGACCAGCGACGCGCCAATCGCACTTCGCACCTCGGCTTGGGGGGGCCGATCATGCCGGCCACCCAAGCCGATTACTTACCCGAGTCATGAGTGGTTATTGGGTCGGGCGGCATTCCTTGATGACGAGCGTATGCCCGATATCGTCATAGTCAGCATAGACGCCGCTCAGCTTGACCGATTTACCAGGCTTGAGTTGAAGGGCATAGACCGATTGCCCCTTTGCCATGCGGCATATGATGTCAGTCTTGAACGTGGTGGGGCGCGATAACTGCAACGCCTGCTTGTGCGGCTCGGGAACGTCGAACAGCACGGTGTAGGTTCCCTGGATAGCGTCGACCCGCGCGACGTACCCATTCACGACGAAACTCTTATTCTGATATCGCGCCGGGATCGTCGCCGGATTGCGCTCGGCTTCCGCCGAAACTTGGTTCGACAGCAACAGGGCACTCAAGGCAAGCGGCGCCCCTGTTGCCGTCGCCGCCATGCCTTTTGTCGCCGCGACCGCGCCGACCGGCCCTGCTCTGACCTGGTTGAGAATGCCACACAACTCCGCCTTCGCGGCATCGGAGTTGGTCATCATGGCCGGCTTCAGCTTGGCTTCCATCCGTACCGTACCCACACCGTTGACGTTCGTCGCGGTGATCGTGATCGGGAAACCACGCGTGCGGCCGACCTGCGGCTGCTCGATCAGCATCGTGCCGCCCTCGGGCTCGGTCGCCAGCACGTCATAGCCCTTGGTCAACACGATCCCGCGCACCTGACCGATCGCGCTTGCCGGAATCAATCCAGGCAGTTCGACCGAAGCCGTGAAACGAAGACCCGTAAGAGGGTTGCCACCCTTGACGAACGAGTTTTCGCATGTGGCCGCATGGGCGCTGGCCGGAACAAAGCAAATCAGCGCAGCGATCAGATATAAGCAACGCATTTCGTGCCCTTCTTAAACAGAATACGAATCAGTTCGAAAAGACAACAAAGATGACGAGAGATGGCTCGGCTTGTCTGCACAGGCTCATGGCATGGCTAAGTGGATTGCCGATGGAGTATCACGCCGCTGGGTATAGCGGCTGGGCACCTCTGCAGCAAAGCATCGGGTACGCCCGGGAGCGCCGCCAACTTCGCTTTGGTTGCTAGCCGATGATCTTCCAGCTCCACCTTCGTTCCTCAATCAGTGTATTGCATTGGAAATACGGTTGCGCCGTTGGCGCGTTGGGCTGGCGGGAGGCACCCGCTATCGCTCAGATCCTCCATCCCAGTTCGACGCCGATCTGCCGCCCACGGCTGACCGGCGCATACCAGTTGCCATCGTTGCCGAAGCCCAGATTTCGGAAAGCGAGACCGCTCGCGCGCCGCACGTCGGTGAGGTTGTCGACGAAGGCGCGGACCGACCACCGAGGTGCCTCATATCCTGCCTGAAGCGCGATCGTCTGCGTTGCCGGCTGCACCGGCGCACCGCCGCTGTTCAGCGACTCCTTGCCCTTAAGGGACAGTTCGGCCCGAGCGAACAGGCCATCGGGTATCTGGTAGCGTGCGGCGAGATAGCCGTCATAGGCCGGCACCAGCTTGACCCGCGTGCCGCGGGCGTTGGTGGTCGCGGTCAGTTGCAGATCACGATAGCGCGCGTCGGCATAGCCCATATTGGCAGTAAGCGTCAGGCCACGGGTCGGCTCGGCCGAGGCTTCCAGCTCAAACCCCTTGCTGTCGATCGAGGCGCTGGCACCGATATAATCGGACGAGATGATCCGCCCGGTGACGGGGTCGGTCGCGACCTGGATTTCCTGCCAGTTGTGGGAACGGATGTAGAAGCCGGCGCCCGCAAGCCGCAGCCGCCCGTCCACCGAGCGCCACTTGAACCCGCCCTCGTGGCTCCACATCGTCTCGGACGCATAGCGAAGCACGCTGTTGGGCAGGTTCGCCTGTGCGGCCGTGAGGTTGAAGCCGCCAGGAATGTAGCCCTTCGCCGAGCTGGCGTAGACGGTGAGCCGCGACGATGGCTCGTAGCGGATCGAAAAGCGCGGCAGCACGGCGTGGAAGTCGCCGGCCAGCTCGGCATCGCGATAGATGAACAGGCTGCCGCCGCCGAGATCGAGCTGGCCCGCGTTCTGCTTCGCTGCGCGATGGGCATGGTCGTAGCGAATGCCTGCGCTGGCCGTGACCTTTGGTATGAAGACCGGCGACCAGCTGGCCGATGCAAACACACCCCAGTCGCGGGAGTGAGAGAATTGGTGTGGCGCGGGTTGATAGCTGTCCAGGGTGCCGGGGCCGGTGAACGTGGTCTGGAAGCGATCATTGTCGTCGCGATAATGTGTTGCGCCGATGATGTAGTTGAAAGGCTCGGACGCCGGCGACGAGAAGCGCAGCTCGGCGTTGAAGAAATCTCGCGACTTACGGTCCTCGCCGGCGGCCGTGGGCAGCGCGGTGAAATCGAAGTCGAGCCCCTTGGCGTCGCCGTAATAATGGCGATACGAGAGCGCCGCGTCGATACGGCCATAGCCGGGATCGTAGCTGGCGCTTACGCCGCTGACGATCTCCTGCTGCTGCGTCCGCTTGGGCGCGTCTTCGATATAGTCGAAACGCCCGATACGCCGGCCGCCGTTGAAGCGATCGGCATAGGTGCGGTTGTAGAGCTCGACGTCGAGCGGCACATATTGCTGGTCGAAGATACCCGGCGCGTGCTTGTCGAGGATGTAGGCGGTGCCGTTGACTGTCAGCCGGTCGCTCGGCTTCCAGCGCAGCCGACCTTGCAGGAACAGCGTGCGCAGCGAGCCCTCTGGCGCGCCGGGCTGGCGATTGGGCAGGAAGCTGTCGCCCTGCTCCGCTTTCCACGCGATCGAGCCGGCAAGTGTGTCGCCCGCCAGCGGTCCGCCGAGGAAACCATCCACCGCACCGTTCAGCCCTCCGCGATAGGCGGTGCCAGTCGCCCGCGCCTCGGCCACGACATGGTCGGTCGGCGCACGCGTGTTGATGACGATCAGGCCGGATTCGCTGTTGGCGCCATAGAGCGTCGCCTGCGGCCCGCGCAGCACCTCGATCGACTCAACCTGGTTGAGGACCGCGTTGGACAGCTCGCGGAACGGGATGCCGTCGATATAGACCGCCGCGCGGTTGATGATGAACGGGTTGGACTCGATGCCCCGGATCGAGATGAAGGTGCTGCCGAGCTGGCCGCTCTCGTTGAACTGGACGTTGGGCACCACCGCGTCGAGCTGGCGCACGTCGCGGATGCGTGCCTCGTCGAGTGCCTTCCGGTCGAGCACTGTCACCGACACGTCGGTATCCTGAAGGCGCGTGTCGCGGCGAGTGCCGGTCACAACGATGTCGCCGGGCTCCACTGAGGCGGGAGATGGTGGTTCCTGTTGCGCAGCGGCGGGGTGCGCGAGCGCGCAAGCGAGGGTGGCTGCCGAAACGGCGGAAAGAGAAACGGCGCGCATGATCCCCTTGGACGCTTGTTGCGAATTTGTCGCATGTTATAAGGTGTCATGCAGGATACGCCGCTCCGTTCCGGGACAACGAACCCCGATCCAGGACTTTTTCGAAGATCGGCTGCCGAAAGGGCGCGCATTGCGGAGCACGCCAGCCAAACCGGCTACGCCCGCGTGTTGCCTGGCAATGTCGGCATGATCGTTGACGATCGCTATCGAGCGTTCGAGGGGAATGTCGTCAGCGGTCCTCACCTCCGGATCGCGCTCTGCACCGGCCGGGCGAGCCGGCTGATGCAGGAGATCGACGGGACGCGCCTCGAAGGCGTCTGGCGGCCCGGTACGCTCGCCATCATGCCACCCGGTGGCTCTGGCTACGCCGCCAGCGGTGCGGTCGGCATGATCGGACTGGCGATCGTGCCTGCTCTCTGCTCATGGACGTCGACGCCGGGCCACGATCGGCTCCACCAGCTTGCCGGTCAGTTCGTCAAAGATGCGGTAATCCCTTCCGTTCTTGTCGCAATGCGGCACGAGGCCGCCGCGCACGGCTCGTCGTCCGCCTTCCTTGAACACGGCATTGCCGTGATCCTGCGTCGATTATGCGAGGAACGGTCTCGCGCCAGAACGCATCGCAGCACGCCGCCTATATCTATCCAGGCTTTTCAACGGCTGACGGATTACGTGGCCAGCCGTCTTGGCGAAGATGTACGGGTCGTCGAGATGGCGGCGGTGGTCGGCAAGGACCCGAGTGGCTTCACGCGGGCGTTACGTGCCCGCACCGGGCTGGCGCCCTATGCGTGGCTGACCGAGCGCCGCATGGATCATGCTGAGCATCTACTTGGTCAGGGTATGCCGGTGACGCAGGTTGCGATATCCGTAGGCTATGCCAATGCCGGCAAGTTCGCCTCGGCATTCCGACGGGTTAAAGGATATCTGCCGTCAGGTTCGCCAGATTAAAATTTATCGCGGCTATTCTCATTGCGCGTGGGTTTTAAGAGCACTTGGCAGTTCTCTTTTTTCGATCCCAACTGGGAAGGTCGTTCGAGTTATCCGACGCTTTCGAAACGGCCCGACACAAGAAAGGCCAAATCCCAGAAGATCGTGCCGTTCGCTGCCCGACGCTCGCCGTCAAGGCGCTGAGCGAGTGTATCCAAATCGATCTGCTCTTGAGCGACGCCGTGCTCGACCATGCGTGGCAGCATGATCCGCATGAGCGCTGGCAGGAAGGATTCTTCCCAAGGGTGGATCAGAACGCCCTCGCTGCGTGCCTGCTCGATCGCAAACCCCTTTGTACGTATTAGAGCCGCAAGGCGATAGCCGAGGGCGACGTCTCCTTTTTCCGCGGCGACGGTGTCCCACATCATTCCGTAGCACTGCCGATGCACCGGGAGAGCGTTGGTGCCAGCCGGGAGATCGGCGCGGGCATGTTCCTGCAGAGCCAGGATCGTACCCGGTTTTGCCAAGCGTGCCAGCTGGGTCAGCGTTGCAGCGGCATCCGGAAGGTACATCAGCACGCGCCGGCCGACGATAGCATCGAACACGCCAAGATCGGGCAATTCACCGCTCAGATCGGCGGTTTGATAATGGATCGGAGCAGCCTGCGTGTTCAGTGGTACAGCGCGTGCCGACGCCAGCGCTTCCTCGCTCCTGTCAACACCAACAACCTGGCCTCCCGGGCCAACCAACCCAGCCACAAGCCGGCTCAGATCACCGTTGCCGCATCCCACATCCAGCACGCGCACAACCGCACCGACAATCTGTCGGGCTTCCTGCTCGACAAGATCGGCCTCATTGGCAAACGCATTCTCAAAAGCAGCGCCAAGGGCACCACGAACAGCCTCAGCTTTCGCAACCTTGCTCGCCTCACCATTGTACAAGAGGGCGAGATCCAGCAGAAGGGTTCCCCTTTCTGGGGCGGACAATACACGCTCAAGACGGCCGAGCTCGCCACGATCAAGCTGCTACTGACCGGCATCGACGATTCCGCCGTAATTTCGGCCGCGGCGGACGAATCCGACACGTCCGGGCAATTGGCGCTTCTCGAAGAGCTGATCGCCGACCTCAAGTCCGACATTGCCGATATCGGGGAGGAGCGCGACGAACTGGAAGCCCAACTCGAACGACTTGAGGCTTCCGTGTCGACCTTTCGCGAGAGCGTCGCCGATGCGCAACGTAGCCTCGACGAGCTGATCGGCCAACGCCGCACGCTCGCCAACCGACGCGATAGCATCGACGCCCGGCTCGACGAGATCGATGAACTCGAAGCACGCTTCAGGCTGCTTTCCGAGCACTATCACGTCGATCTCGCACGCCTACGTGCCATTCAGGAGAGCGGATCGCTGTTCGCCTACGTCGAACGCGTCGCCTGTCCGCTGTGCGGTGCCCACGCTGAGGCGCAGCATGACGATGAAGATTGCGACGGCAACGTCGCCAACGTCGTGCAAGGCGCAACCGCGGAGATTGGAAAGATCGAGCAGTTGGCGCGCGAACTTGATGCAACGATGGCCGATCTGCTCAACGAACGCGGACGCCTCGGCGAATACCGAACGAGCGTCCATCAAGCCTTCGCGACGGTAGACGATCAGATTAGGCGCGTGACGGCTCCGGAGGCGGAAGCTGCCCGGTCTGCCTTCACCTACATCATCGAAGTGCGGGCAAAGGTGAAGAGCTCCCTTGACGTGTTCGATCGGCTAGAGCGCTTGGAGCAGCGGCGCGCGGATCTCGCCGACGCGCCGATCGACGCCGGCGGCAAGACAAGTGTGGCGATCGGCTTCTCGGAAGCCGTCGCGCATCAATTTTCATTGAAACTCGAGCAGATTTTAAAGGCATGGAATTTTCCCGGAGATTGCCGCGTCCACTATGACAAGGATGCCAGTGATTTTGTCATCGACGGCAAGCCTAGGGGTAGTCGCGGCAAGGGTCTCCGCGCCATTACGCATGCAGCGGTATCGATTGCACTCTTGGAGTATTGTCAGGAGCACGAGCTGCCGCACCCCGGATTCCTCCTCCTTGATTCCCCGCTCCTCGCGTACTTCAAACCCGAAGGCGACGAGGATGCCGCTCTGCAGGGCACCGATTTGAAAGAACGCTTCTACGCCTATCTCAAGGCGCATCATAGCCGCGAGAGCCAAGTCGTTGTTATCGAGAACCAGCATCCGCCCGAGAGCGAAACGGATGGATTGGCCATCACGGTCTTTACGCGTAACCCCGCCGACGGGCGCTACGGCCTTCTTTGAAGAGGCTGCTTGACGCACACGCGCCGCTGAGTCCTAGATCAGGGCTCGACATGCCGGAATTCGATGCCAAACACGCCGGGACTGTCCGCGTAGTTGCTGCCTTTTCCGTCAATGTAGACGAGACGATATTCCGACGGCGGCTCGGCATCGACTTCGATCATCGGCCATGCTCCGGGTAGGTTGAGCGCTGACGGCGCAGGATAGTCCTGGAAGTAGGACAGCTCGCGCCGGATGCCTAAAGCTTCCTTCACGAGCGCTTTTTCAAAATTTGCGGTAGCCTTGCACTCAACGCCGAGCGCGATCTCGTCGTGATCCGGATAACCGCTCGTGGCGGTTGTGACGATGATGTCGATCTCGTGGCGACCGCTGTCGTCGGTCACCCTGGTCTGCTGGCCGCCGAGCGTGTTGAACTCGATGTCCACGAAGATCCGAAAGGCGGGCTGAGGATGCGGCGGCGCGAGCACTTCAAAATGGGAGTCGGTCAGCTTAATCATGCCCGGCCCGGCTTTGAACTTCAGCGTCGAATGTCCACCGGCGCGCTGCTTGGGCGTTGGCGTCGAGCCGACGAAGCGCACCGTAAAGCCACGACCGACTATCTCTTTGACCACTTCGGAGACCACGAAGAGCTCGTAGAGCTTTCCGTCGGTCAAGGCGTTCAGGGTCGCAGGGTCGGTTGGCCGAGCCGCTCGGTACGCGCGGAAGACGCGCCTTATCTCCGCAATCGCATCGGCACGTTCAGTCGAGTCCATCAGGCCAGCTCCCCGCCATCCCGCAACCGGCCTTCCGCAAGGCGCCGCATTAGCCGCGCAATATCGGCTCGTAGCTCGGACAGGTCGGCAGCATCGGAGAGATCGACAAGGCGATATTCGGCATCGGTTGCCAACTCGACGACGGCACGCCGTGGCGAACCATCGACGACGAACTCTGCTAGGGTATCGAATGCCTGCGTTGCAAGCTTGCGATCCTGAATTGCGAGAAAGCGTCCGAACGCCGCAAGCATCAGCACGCTCCGCTTCCTTGGGTCGAGCAGTCGGGCATCGCCCGTCTCTGGATCTCGCTCCATATAATGGCGCTCGGCTGCAATGTCTGCGGCACCGGATTCACGCAGCTCTTCTTCCAGTACGGCCAGAATGGCGCGGTAGTCGTCTTCGTTCATGCGTATGACCTAGCCCGTCATGCAATCCTCGTCGAGGAACCGAAGGCCGACGCCGATCGGATAACACTCGTCCGAGCTAAAACGGTGCCTTCGCTGGCCAGCTCGCCGCCCGCACCCGGTCTATCTCCCGTCGATGCGCGCGCTTGCCGCGCTTACCGGCGTAGCCCTTCCCCGGAACGCGCGTCCGCTTGTTGACCGCCAGCGCCTGAAGGCGCGGTAACCCCATCTCGGCGCAGTAGCGCTGTATTACACCCAAAAACCAACTGGCCGCGCGCCAATGCTCGCCAATGCTCGCGCTGAGGTCGCTGTAGCTGACTGTCTCTCCGTGCTTTGCCGCCGCGACGAGCTTTGGCCACGCCCGTCGAGCGCGACGCCGATGCAGCTTCTCGTTCATCATGCCCCTCCTTCGCTAGATGATACTCGCGAGACCTGTCCAAGTTCCAACCGGCATCGGCAAACAAGGTGCGTGGGTATGTCGCCAAGAACGCCGATGCCTTCGACATCACCGGGTACGACCGCGACGCGGTCCCTGAATATCTTGGCGTTTGGGAATGGGGCAATCTTGAGCTCGAGAAATGCTGCCCGTTCTGCGGCTGCATGTGCGGCATGCACTTTCAGGAGGCGAGCTGGAGGTACCATTGCATGGCGTGCGACGCGCTGACGGACTTCTCCGAGATGGACCGCGACCACCGCCATGGAACCGAGCAATGGCCGGCGACCCGGCGCTGACCTTTACCACGCTTCTCGACAGCGCCGGGCTTGCCCGCCGCGACGTGCGGCTGCTGCGCCACAAGGACGGACGCTACCCCGGCTTCCCATCGCTCTACGCGATGGCGCGACCAGCGCCCCCGCTTCGATGCCTATGAGGTGACGCAGGCGTTCGGCGACGAGCCGGACCTCCGCGCGCCGATTTGGGCCTCGTTCGTCGGCCTCCCTGGCAGCACCGAGACGCTGTTCGTGGGAATGTACAGCGCCGAGCTGGTCGGACCGTTGCCTGAGGAACGACCGCATCCGATCACCGGCCAGCCCGAGCCGGCCGGCAGCTGCAATTTCTATCGCCTCGCGCCCATGCCAGCGCTGGCGGACTATGTAGGCCGCCTCTGGATCATCTGGGGCAGCGGTTACCGGCAATGGGTGCAGCGGATCGACGGCGCGCGCGCGGGCAAGCCGATCGTCGAGCTGAGGCGCAGCTTCAGCGAGGATGCGTTCCCGGGCTTCGACGCGCTCATCCTCAACCTCGCCGACATCGAGACGATCCCGGCCGGCTGGCGGGCGGCCCTCGCCGCGACCCGCGGCATCCATTTGCTGACGTGCCCACGCACGCGTGAGCAATATGTCAGAATGGCGTCGGGCGGCGGTGGCCTCCTCGCGCGCTGGCGTGACTATTTCGTCACCGGCCATGGCGGCAACGTCGCGCTCAAGAGCCGCGAGGCGAGCGACTACCGGGTCTCGATTCTGGAGCCCGTCGGCTCGACCGCAACCGACGCCGAGCTGATGGCGCTCGAGGCGCGCTGGAAGGATAAGCTCCAGAGCCGCGAGATGGGGCTTAATCGCAACTAGGCGGCGTCAGGTGCATCCTCCGGCACCGCTGGTGCCGACCCGACCGGAAGCGGGCCGAAAAGCATCTCTAGGATGGCGTCGATCCCGTCCACTCGGCGGAAGTAACGCGTCGGCACTTTGCTGTGGTTGCTGCGCGGTGGCCGATCGCCGGCCTTGTTTCGGCCGTTGCGCTGCGGGTTCTTGAATCCCAGAAGATCGGGGAGGGGCTCGCCGGGCCCGCCGCCAAACCACCAGAACGGGCCGATCGCGAGGTCGAGCGTCACGCAGATCCAGATCACGCAGCCACTTGGCTTCTCGGCCAGCGCGCGACCGACCGACACCGGCGCAGGCTTGTCCCGCACGCCGGTCTTGAACTGGATGTGGCGGTCCACCGCCCCACGCCGCATGACCAGATCGTAACCGTGGGCATCAAATTCGGAGCGCAGCACCTCGACGTCGGTGATACCGCGCCGCCATAACGCGCGAAGCGCC
This sequence comes from Sphingomonas sanguinis, assembly GCF_001476905.1. GTDB lineage: Bacteria > Pseudomonadota > Alphaproteobacteria > Sphingomonadales > Sphingomonadaceae > Sphingomonas > Sphingomonas sanguinis_B. The sequence goes on from NZ_LDTE01000117.1 coordinate 17,742, forward strand.
TCGCCGACGAACACATGCTCGACGATCCGCTCGCGGAGGGTCGAGTGGGTGGAATGCAGCTCGATATTGGCCAAGGCGCGACCCTAGCCCGCCGCGCCGGATGCCGCGGCCCGATCGAGCCAGAAATCGCAGCTGAAATTGTCGAGAAAGCGGCTTCGCATGCCGGGCTGCGCTTCGAACCTCTCGGGGATCGCGGCGCCATCGCCGCCCTTTTGAAAAAACTCCCGCACCGCGCCGAGCGCCCGCGACCGGAGATCCTCCCAGTGGCGGTAGAGCTCGTCCTGGCGCTCCTCATCCTGCTTTGCCGCGCTCGGCTTCCGCTTCGGCACCGGCTTCTCATAATCGGGGCGCAGCTGGACGTCATGGGCAAAGGTGATGCTGCCGAACCGCCACGAGTCCGAGGCGGTGTCGCGCCATTGGAAGCCGACCCGTACCTCGATCCGCTCACGCAGGCGGTGGGGCGGTGGAATCAGGTCGTCGATGCGGAAGCGCTCGAGCTCCTTGTCCTCTGTCGCCATCCGGTCCTGCATCTCGCGGAGCGCGCGGACGAGTTCGCTCCCGGCGCTGCTCGCCCGCGCGCGCGTATCGCTCCGGTTCTGCGCCGATTTTGCCTTGGCGTAGTTGTCGAGGTCGCGTTCGAACCGCCGCAGTCGCTCGGCGACATAGACACCGCAGCTTGCAAGTCGGAGCTCGCGGAGCGCGCTTGAGCGGGTGGTCCATACCGCCTCGTCAACCAGCTCGCGCAGCGTATTGGAGTTGATCGACGCAAGTGCGGACCGTTCGTGCTCGCTGAGGTAGAGGCTCATCGCTCTGCTTCCAGTTCATCACGCCACCCGGTCGTAGGTAGCCCTCGCCGGCACGTCCACGGTCGTCTCCTGATCTCCGTCTCCTTCATCGATCCGTCCCTTCGATCCGCGAGTTGAGCGCCGCCACATAGTCGGGGATCTCATACTCTATCAGGTCGTCATTCCGATCGAGAAGCTTTGCGAGCCGCGTGAGGTAGCCTGGTTCGCTCTTTCGACCACCGCCGCTCAGCAGGGCGTTGATCAAGTAAGAGCGGAGAGCCGACCGATCCCCCTCGTCGGGGTGCAATTCCTTGATCGTCCGGATCGCGACATCGTGGAGCGTTTGGATCACCCCGTCGTCCACCTTCTGCGACATGACCGCTACCGCGAGCACGCGTCCCAGCGCCTGGGCCGCGGCGAAGGGTATGGTGGCCGGGTAATCTGGTCGGTCGGGGACTCCGCGGTGCACTGCACCTTCGGGAAGGTGCCGCAGCATGCCGACCCAAGCAGTTAGGTGGCTCACCAGCTCGTAGAGCAGGCGGGCGGCGCGGCTCGGGAACTCGGCAGTCCGGTCTATGCCGGCAGCGCTCGAATCGTAGCCGCGCTCGAGCATCTCGCCGAAGGAGGTGAAGTAGTAGAGCCACATGTGGTAGCCGACACCTTGCTTGGCGGCCGAACTGACCATGATGTCGAAGAAGAACATGCCGACGTAGGTCGGGTCGCGCATCTGATCCCGCTCGAACCAATCGGGCCGGCCATTGAGCCAAACCCAATAATCGGGCCGCTCGTCTCCGCTGAGCAGGCGTTTCAGATAGTCGCCCACGCCCTGCCACGCCGACAACTCCTCAGCGACCTTGGCATCGGCGAACAGGAAGTGGAGGATACGATTGCGGGCAGGAAGATGGTAGCCGACCAACCCGTCGGAATTGTCGTTGGTAGCGACCTCTTGATAGAGAGCACTGCCCGGCCGACGCATCAGCTCGCCAAGGAAACGCTCGAGAAAGTCAGCGCCGCCATAGACCTGCTCGCGGACCAAGCCGAGTGCGAAGTATGGTCTGCGAGACACAATATAGTCGAACAGCTGGGGCGAGCTCATCAACAGCTGAAAAAGGTCACCGGCGGCACGTTCGCCCCGGCGCCCGGCCGGAACGAAGCGCGCCAGCCACCGCACCGGCACTGCCGCCCAATCGGGCCAGTTCTCGCCGCTGTGGCGGCGTGGGCCCGACCGGCGCAGATAGCGCCGGAACGAGTGCTCCGGCGTCGGCCCGAACTCCTCGAGCCAATCGCGCATCCTTTGCCGGAAACACTTCCGTCGGCTGGCGCGCGCCAGAAGGCCGATCTGCGGCTCCACCAGCTTCAACGCGTCGCCATATTGTTCCTCGTCAATCAGCGCGGTCGCGACCTCCGTGAACGCCGGCACGCTCGACAGGGTGGGTTTGACGACAGCTTGAATGGTCACCGCCCCGAACAGCCAAGCAAAGGCGAGCAGGAAGGCGAACTTGCGCGCCACTTCCGTTTCCGCGCCGCCGAGGATTAAGACGGAGCAGATATCGCCAAGCACGACCGGGCACGCCGGGGGCGACCAGTCGTAGAGCTCGAACCCGAGGATCAGCACCAGCACGGGCAGGGCTAGCAACAGCTGAGGTCGCCAGGTCAGTGACACGCGCTGCCGCTGAACGGGGGACAGAACGGCATAGATCGCCGCCGCGAGCGCGAGGACCGTGAGAAATCCGTCGAGCGTCATAGCGAGACCGCCGAGTCGCTGTGCGCGGCCGCCCGTGGCGTACGAACCCGGGTCGGGTCCGTTTTCCGATCGGCTCGATCATGATCGATGCCGGTCAAGGTCTTCGCCGCGAAGGGTGGAGAGGGCGGCATCATTCGTCCTGCTAGGCGTCATGGATCGGCCCAGACCCGCGCGGATGCACGAGCTCGGCGAACATGGAAGGCATCGGGCGGAGCCCGTCGTCGGTCGACCAATCGCCGCCGTTCTCGTAGTTTGCCCAGAAGGCGACCAGCGGGCGGGCGCGCACCCATAGCAGCACGTAACGGCCGTCCTTCAGCTCGACCGGCAGCTTGGCGATCGGCCGCCACGCGCCATGCGCGCCGGCCGCCCTCACGTCGCCGCTCACAGAAAGCCTTTGGCCGCATACTTGTGAAACTGCTCGTGGTCGCACGCACACTCGCCGACTTTTTCGAGCGAAGCGTGGCGGCTGTGCTCGCACATCTCGAATAGGTTGGCGTTCTGCCAGCCTGCCTGGATCAGGAATCCCGCCCGCAGACTGTACCCGGGACTGTCCTTTCTGACCCGATCGCTAGTCATCGCGGCCAGCTCCGAGCGTCGGAACGCGCCGGCCATACCGATAGCAAGTATCGCGCGATGTCACTGGTCAGCAGCCACCGACGATCGCCACCGTCCTGGTGACATAACTGCGAACCTCGTCCTCGACGTAGGGCGCGTTTGGATCGTGATGGAACGGCGCCGTGTAGGCGTTTATGTCGTCGAGCTCGGCATAGTGCGGCGTCATCGGATGCTGCGGATCGGCGCGGATGATCGCGAGCATATCGCCCAGCCATTTCCCCTCGAGGATCTGGTTGGGGAAGCGGTAGCGGATATACTGTTCGAGCAAGGGCCGCATGACCGTTCGCATCTCGCGAGCCTCGCCGGAGCGGCCGTCGGCGAACTCCTGCAGCCGCATATGGTCCTGCAAATACCCCTCCTTGACCTCCCGCTCAAGGTCCCAGGGCTCGATCGACGATCCCGTCGCCGTGCTCGAAATCTGCATGGTAACGCAGGGCGCGTCGCGGATCAGGCCATGCACCGTGTCCAAGAAGAACTTGTCATGGCTCAGTACCAGCGTCTGCGCGGCCCGGCCGCCGCTGCGGACGATCTCCTTCGCCGTCATCGCGCGGCGGAAATCGTCGAGGCTTGTAAAGGGATCGTCGAAGATGACTAGCTTGCGTGCGAGGTCCGCGTCACGCTTTAGCTGCGCCAGGAAGAACGCGAAGGCGAAGGTGTTCTTGTCGCCTGCGCTCATCGTGGTGTCGAACCCGGGCTCGTCGGCGCTGGCCTTCGTCACGTCGATGTCGCTATTGTCAAATCGCAGGCAGAAGGTGGACTGCGGCGCCTTGCCCACATAGCTCTTCTTACAGTCGGCAAGCCGGAACCCGGCGCCGAAGCTCGACAGGAATGAATTGATGTCGGCCTCGTAGGCGCCGAAGATCGAGGCGTCATAGGCGTCCAGCGCCTTCTTCTTGTCGTCCTTCGCGTCGATCAGCGCCTGTTTGTCGGCGGTGAGCTGGAGATACTCCGCGGCGAGCGTCACGACCGGCTCGGAATGTCGCTTCTCGACGGCTCGTGCGGCCGCCAGCTCCGCTTCGATGCCGGCCCTGTCGCCGGCCGCGCTGCCGTCCTTGACCGCCTGGATCAGCCGGTTGGCGTCGTCGACGCGCGCAGCCGCTCTAGCGAGCTCGGTCGACGTCGCCGACCAATTGGCGGCCGCGGTGATGAAGGCGGTGGAGGTTTCCACCGTTTCCAGCGGCGCATTGGTCTTCTCGGCCAGCAGCGCCTTTGCGGCATCGAAAAGGGCTTCCACCTCGGCGACGATCCGTTCCGCTGCGGCGGGCTGCGCATAGCCGTGATCGCTATATTCCAGCCAGAATTCCGCGTCGGCCGCGGCGGTCGTGAAGCCCTGTTCGGCCCGCAACGCAGCCGTCCCGGACAGCGCCTGGTTGAGGGCGCGGCTCATGTCGGCAACCCTCTTCTTATGGTCGGCATAGGCCTTGCTGAAGAAGCCCCGATATGCGTCGATCAGGCCGTTGCCGGCAAGCGGCGCCTCGCAAAACGGGCAGGTGCCGTCGGCCGCATGGTCAAGGCCTTGGCTGAGCCAGGCCTCGCCATCCTCATCGAAATGGTGCCGCGCGAGTTGCGCCTGGACTTGCGCCGCAGCGTCGGCCGCCACGCCTTCGGCAGTCTTGCCGAGGAGGTCAACGAAGCCCTCGGGCAGCACCGGAAGCGGCGGAAGGCTGAGCAGCTTGCGGGATGCGATCGCGCCGGCGTCGTTGACCGCTCTCAGCCGCCGTTCCGCGTCCGTGATCTTACCGGCATTGGCGGGATCGGCCGCGATCTTGAGGAAGGGATCGAGCCGGATGCCGCGCGGTAAGTGCTGTTCCAGCACCTTCTTCGCCGTCGCGAGTTCGCCCTGCTTGGCGGTCGCCAGCTGATCGAGACGGTCGACTTCCTCTGCGAGCGCCACACCCGCAGGGCCGACCACGATCCGGTAGAAGTTGCGTCGGTGTTCGACGTCGATCTGGTTGCCGCCGTGGACGTTCTCGGCGACGAACTGCTGGTCAAAGATGTGCACATCGGGGTTGGCGGCGGACCAGGCGCCGTTGGCGAAGCGCACCTGCCCGCTATCGAGCAGCAGCCCGATCTCGGGATCGCTGATCGCCTGAAACGTCCGGCGTCGCATGACGGGTGTTGGGTCGTTTGTCTGGAGAGAGCGCAGGATCGCGCACAAAGTCGATTTTCCGCGGCCGTTGCCGCCGTAGATCAGCGTGAACCGCTCGTACATGCCACCGGTGACACGTGCCGCCTTGAAGCGGCCAACGTTCCGGATGCCTGTTACCTTCTTGAGAAACATGTCTCCCCCTCGATCGGCCGCGTCGTCTTCGTCTTTTCGCAGGCGCTCTCATCACCTTATCGCGGGCCGTGCGCCAAGGCGATGGCCGCGCTCACTGTCTAGCGGGGAAGATCGATCCGCGTGGCGGGAAGGAGGCCGCCTATGAAGGCGACATGTTCGCGCGTAGCGCGCCGATCGCGCAGCTCAGTGACATCAACCTAGCGCGCTTCTTCGGACCGCTCGCGCCTACGGATGCCGTGGAACTCTTCGCCAGCCTATGAACAAACGTCCGGTTTCAGGAAGCGCGGATCGAGCCGTGGGTGACCGCATCTGGGTCAGCGGGCACCGATCCGACAATACGGCCCAGGGCCTCAACTCCCACAAACCCAGCCGCGCCAGCCCGGCTGAGCCGAGCTGGCGCAGGTCCTCGACCGTCACGCCCCGCATCTGGTGGAGCGTCTGGGAGTTGCCCATCATGAACTGCTCCGTGATTATGCGTCTGCTTCGAAGGATGTTCAAGTGACGACACTCATTTCCTGGATCTCGGTTGACAGCCGCGGGCCGAGCGCCATTTACGTAGTCGCCGACAGTCGTATCACGTGGGGCTCACAGGCACGCCGCTGGGATAGCGGTCGAAAAGTCTTCGCAGCGCCGACTTCGGACGTCTTTGGCTACTGCGGTGACGTGCTGTTCCCATCTCTGGTTCTCGGTCAAGTTGTCGATTTAGTCACGCGTGGCTTGCTCTGGGACGGTGATACTGACCCGGGTGAGCGTCATACGGTATTGGTAGAATATCTACGAACGGCCTTCGCTCGCCGTCAGAGCGCGCCGGATCAAGCCTTTACGGTGGTGCACGCCGCTAGGCGTGGATCTGGTATGCAGAGCGATTTTCTCGCTTGGCGTACGGATTACACGCCCGGAGGGCGAGGATGGACGGACACACCCCTTTACACTGCGGAACATGAAAAATCGAACGTAGTAATTACGCTTGGCAGTGGAAACCAGGCTCTCAACAGGGAGATCGAGAGTTGGAATGCTTCTCCCCAAGGAGGTACGGCCCGCTCACTTTTTAGCGCTTTCTGCGACGCGCTCGAAACGGGAGCAGACCCCCTTACGGGAGGCGTGCCGCAAATCGTATCAATCGATCGCAAGTCGCACGGCAAGGTTCTCGGATATGTTGCCGACGGACAGCGATACATCCACGGGTCACCGATCGGGTATTCGACCGCGCAAGAGTCGATCGAGTGGGTTGACCGGCTTTTTAACCGCATTTCCCCAGAAACCCTTGAGCGGCTCTCAGGCGCTCAGCGTCAGGTCCGTGTCGCAACTCCAGCGCCTGGCGGCCTACGGAACTTCCTCCGCTCCTTTACTAAACCCGAGTAACGCAAAACGCTTTGGTAAGCGATGCGGCCAGGCAGGTTAGGGCCCCCTGACGAACCACGTTTCATCCGATCTTGCCGCCTATGCGGGCTTTTAGAACTTAGCGGAAGCTAAGAAGAGGGGGTTGGACTGCCTGATTGGTCGCCCCAAAGGCAGCGTGAACACGGAGCTCCATGCCATCAGCGGCGCAAATGGCCACCTCTTGAGCTTTTTTATGACTGCCGGCCAGGTCAGCGATTATACCGGTGCGACAGCGCTGCTCGATGACATGCCACAAGAGCAGTGGGTGCTCGGCTATCGCGGCTATGACTCCGACTGGTTCAGGGACGCCCTGCGGGTGAAGGGCATCGAGGCCTACATCCTGGGCCAGCGATCCCGCAACGAACCGGTCAGATACGACAAGCGCCGCTACCGACGCCGCAGCCGCATTGAGATCATGTTTGGACGCCCGACAAGACTGGCGCCGCTTCGCCATACATGACGAACGGTGGCCAGCCGTCTTCTTCTCCACAGGTGCCCTCGCTGCAGTCATCATCTTCTAGGGTCCAAACCCAATCAGCATCTTGAGTGGTGACAGTTTTCCTGATTCACTGGCGTGTGGATCAGGAGGAATGAAGAA
>NZ_LDTE01000118.1 GCF_001476905.1 Sphingomonas sanguinis
GGAGGGGTTTGGGGAGGGCAAGGCCACAGGCGATGGTCTCTGTGAGACTCTCTGCCCTCCCCCATCCCCTCCCGCCTGCGGGAGGGGCGTGAGACTCATCAGCGGTTGGTCCAGACCGGGCTGCGCTTTTCTACGAATGCCGCCATGCCTTCCTTCTGGTCGGCTGATCCGAACAGGCCGTGGAACAGCCGCCGCTCAAATTGCACGCCCTGCGCCAGTCCCATATCGAAGGCGGCGTTGACCATTTCCTTGTTGGCCTTGACCGCGATCGGCGCCATGCCTGCGATCGTCGCGGCGGTCTTCAGCGCTTCCTCGACCAGATCGGCGGCGGGGACGATTCGCGCGACGAGGCCCGACCGTTCCGCCTCCTCGGCGTCCATCATCCGGCCGGTCAGGCACATCTCCATCGCCTTGGCCTTGCCGACCGCGTGGGCGAGCCGCTGCGAGCCGCCCATGCCCGGCGTCACGCCCAGCTTGATCTCGGGCTGGCCGAACTTGGCCGTATCGGCGGCAAGGATGAAGTCGCACATCATCGCCAGCTCGCAGCCGCCGCCCAACGCATAGCCCGCGACCGCCGCGATGATGGGTTTGCGGGTGCGGGTGAAGTCGTCCCAGCCGGAGAAGTGGTTCCGCCCGTACATGGCGGCGAAGTCCATTTCCTGCATTTCCTTGATGTCCGCGCCCGCCGCAAAGGCCTTGGGGCTGCCGGTGATGACGGCACAGCGCTGTTCGGGATCGGCGTCATAGGCGCGCATCACGTCCAGCAGTTCGGACAGCAGCTCGGCATTGAGCGCGTTCAGCGCCTGGGGCCGGTTCAGCGTGACCAGGGTCACCGCCTCGCGGCGCTCGACGATCAGGGTGTTATAGTCGGTCATGCGGGCGTCCTTCTCAGCGGTCGTCGGGTGTCCAGGCCTGCCCTTCGGGCATGGGTGCAAAGATATGGTCGATCATCGTGTCGGTCACGCCTTCGGGCGTGGGCGGATTCCAGCGGGGCGCATTGTCCTTGTCGACGATCAGCGCGCGGACACCTTCGATGAAATCGGGGCGCTGGACGACGCGTGAGGCGACGCCATATTCGCGGCGCATCTCCTCGGCGAAATCGGTGGTCAGCCTGCCTTCGTGGAGCAGGCGGAGCGAGACCTTGCAGGCCTGCGGCGATTTGGTGCGCAGGACGGCCAGTTGTTGCGCCGCCCATTCGCCATCATCCGCTTCCAACACGGCGATGATTTCTTCCAGCGTATCGGCGGCGAAGAGCCTGTCGATCTCGGCGGCATGGGCCATGATCTTCGCGTCCGGCGCGGGGGCCGACAGCCGGTCGAGCGTCGCGGCGATGTCCTGCGGCGCGGCGATGATGGCAGCCTTGGCTTCGTCCAGCGCGGACGATGGCAAATAATGAGTGGCCAGCCCCAAGGCATGCGCCTCCGCCCCGTCGAGCCGGTGGCCGGTCAGCGCGAGGAACTCGCCCATCCGGCCGGGCAGGCGCGAGAGATACCAGCCGCCACCGACATCGGGGAACAGGCCGATACCTGTCTCGGGCATGGCGAAGCGGGTATTCTCGGTCGCCACCCGGAAGCGGGCGGGCGCGGAAATGCCGACACCGCCGCCCATGGTGATGCCGTCCATGACCGCGACGATCGGCTTGGCATAGGTGAACAGCCGGTGGTTCATCCGGTACTCGGCATGGAAGAAGCCCCGCGCCGCCTCGCCGTTGCCTCCACCGCTTTCCGCCAGCAGGCGAATATCGCCGCCCGCACAAAAGCCGCGCCCCTCGGCATGATCGATGATGACCGCCTCGACCGACAGGTCGCCGCGCCAGTCCTCCAGCGCGGCCAGTACGCCCTCGCACATCTCGCGGGTCAGCGCATGGATCGCCTTGGGTCGGTTAAGCCGCAACCGCCCGACCGGGCCTTCGCGGGTGACGATCAGGTCTTGGGTCATGCCCGTCCTTCTCTCTTCTTCGACCCCAGCGGAGGCCGGGGCCCAGATGCCGCGCCTTACGTGGCGCGCCACCGGCCTAATGGCAACTGGACCCCGGCCTTCGCCGGGGTGGTGCCAAGGGTGGGTCTCAGTCCTTCAACAAGTCCCGCCCGACGATCATCCGCATCACCTGGTTTGTACCCTCCAGGATCGAATGCACACGCAGGTCGCGCCAGAAGCGCTCGATCGGATAGTCCATCAGATAGCCATAACCGCCATGCAGTTGCAGTGCCCGGTCGACCACGGACGATCCGGTATCGGTCGCGAGCCTTTTGGCCATGGCGGCAAAGCGGGTCTTGTCGGGGGTATTGTCGGTCACCTTGGCGGCGGCGAGATAGAGCAGCGCGCGGGCCGCCTCCAGCTCGGTCGCCATGTCGGCCAGGGTGAACTGCGTGTTCTGGAACTCGGCGATCGCCTTGCCGAACTGGCGGCGGTCCTTCACGTAAGCGACCGCCTCGTCCAGGCAGCGCTGCGCCCCCCCCAGCGAGCAAGCGCCGATGTTCAGCCGCCCGCCGTCCAGCCCCATCATCGCGATGCGAAAGCCCTCGCCCTCCGCACCCAGCCGGTTGGTGACCGGCACGCGGACCTGATCGAACATCACCTGCCGCGTCGGCTGCGAATGCCAGCCCAGCTTGCGCTCGTTCGCGCCGAACGAGACACCGGGGGTATCCTTGTCGATCACCAGGCAGGAAATGCCCTTCGGGCCCTCCTCTCCGGTGCGAACCATGGTGACATAGACCTCATTCTCGCCGCCACCCGAGATGAACTGCTTGGAACCCGAGACGACATAATGATCGCCGTCGCGCACCGCGCGGGTCTTGAGCGCAGCGGCGTCCGATCCCGAACCCGGCTCGGTCAGGCAATAGCTGGCCATCTGCTCCATGGTGACGAGGTCGGGCAGATAGCGGGTCTTCACATCCGCATCGCCGAAGCGATCGATCATCCACGACGCCATATTGTGGATCGAGATGAAGGCCGAGGTCGAGGGACAGCCATAGGCCATCGCCTCCATGATCAGCGCCGCCTCCAGCCGTCCGAGCGCGATGCCGCCGGATTCCTCGGACACGTAGATGGCGGCGAAGCCCAGCTCGGCCGCTTCCTTGATCGTGTCGCGGGGGAAGATGTGCTTCTCGTCCCACTCGGCCGCGAACGGGGTGATCCGGTCAGCGGTGAAGCGGCGGGCCAGTTCCTGGATTTCGCGCTGTTCGTCGGTCAGATCGAATTGGGTCATGGGGTCTTCCATTTCTTAAGCCCCTCCCGCAGGCGGGAGGGGTTTGGGGAGGGCAGGGAGTCTCACAGAGACCGTCGCTTGTGGCCTTCCCTCCCCCATCCCCTCCCGCTTGCGGGAGGGGCGTGCCTAGGTTTAGGCCATTGTTGGGATAACAAACGTATTGCTTCCATCCGGCGAACCATCCGGCCAGCGCTGCGTCACCGTCTTCACCTTGGTCCAGAAGCGGACGCCCTCCATGCCGTGCTGGTTCACGTCGCCGAATGCGGACCGCTTCCAGCCGCCGAAGCTGTGATACGCCACCGGCACCGGGATCGGCACGTTGATGCCGACCATGCCCACCTCGACGCGGGCCGCGAACTCGCGCGCGGCGTGACCGTTGCGGGTGAAGATGGCGACGCCGTTGCCGTACTGGTGCTCGCTCGGCAGGCGCACCGCCGTCTCGAAATCGGGGGCGCGGACGATCTGGAGGACGGGGCCGAAAATTTCCTCCTTGTAGCTCTGCATGGCGGGCGTCACCCGGTCGAACAGCGACGGGCCGATGAAGAAGCCCTCCTCATAGCCCTGAAGCTGGAAGCCGCGCCCGTCGACGACCAGTTCGGCACCTTCGTCCACGCCGGTCTGAATCCAGTCCTCTACCCGCTTCTTGTGCGCGGCATTCACCACCGGGCCGTAATGCGCCTGGTCGTCGGTCGAAACGCCGACCCGAAGCGCGTCGATCGCGGGGATCAGTTTTTCGCGCAGGGCATCGGCCGTCTTGTCGCCGACCGGCACCACCACCGGCAACGCCATGCAGCGCTCGCCCGCCGAGCCGAAGGCCGCCCCCGACAAATCGGCGACCACCTGGTCGAGATCGGCGTCGGGCATGACGATGCCGTGGTTCTTCGCCCCGCCCATCGCCTGGACACGCTTGCCCGCCTCGACGCCGCGCCGATAGACATAATGGGCGATGTCGGACGAGCCGACGAAGCTGACCGCCGAAATCGCCGGATGGTCCAGGATCGCATCGACCATCGCCTTGTCGCCGTGCACGACCTGCAGGATGCCCTCGGGTGCGCCCGCTTCGCGCATCAGTTCGGCCAAGCGGACGGGCACCGACGGGTCGCGCTCGGACGGCTTCAGGATGAAGGCGTTGCCGCAGGCGATGGCGACGCCGAACATCCACATCGGGATCATCGCCGGGAAGTTGAACGGGGTGATGCCCGCACCGATGCCCAGCGGCATGCGCATCGAATAGACGTCGATGCCCGGCCCCGCCCCTTGCGTATATTCGCCCTTTAGCGCGTGGGGGATGCCGCAGGCGAACTCGATCACCTCCAGCCCGCGCTGGATGTCGCCTTTCGCATCGGCGATGACCTTGCCATGTTCGGAGGAGAGCAGATGCGCCAGCGCGTCCATATTCTGCTCGACCAGTTCCTTGAACCGGAACATCACCCGAGCCCGGCGCTGCGGATTGGTCGCGGCCCAGCCCGGTTGTGCCGCTTGCGCGGCGGCGACGGCGCGTTCGAGGAGCGCGGCATCGCCCAGCATCACACGGGCCTGTACCTGGCCACTATTGGGGTCGAAGACATCACCCGTACGGGGTCCGGCGGCGTCGGTTGCGGTCTGTCCGCCGGCAACCAGATGGTCGATCACGCGCATATACTCTCCTGTCCCGGGTCTGATGCCCGACTCTTGCGATTGTAATTATATTGCTCGGACGTGAAATCCAAGATGGGTCGGGCAAAAAGCGGCCAAGCCGCCCTGACGCGCGTCAGATCGCGGGACGGAATCGCCATGCGACACCCGCCGCGACCAGCGCCGTCGCCGAGGCCCCGAACAGAGCCGCCATGCCCCATACAGGAAAGGCCCATGCGCCCATCCCTGCGCCGATCAAGAAGCTGCTCCACAACAGCAGATAGGGCACCCAGTCCCAGCGCCGCCGCCCGGCGATCATCTGCGCCAGATGCTGGCCGATCTTGACTAGGGTGCCGGTCATGTAGGTGACGCCGATACTGACCTCGCCGCCACGCTCGAAGGTGGCGTTGGCGGCCCCCATCGCCACCACCATGGCGGGCACGGTCGCACCACCCCACAGGGCAACGCAGCCCAGCAGCAGCGCGACGAACAGCAGGACGAGCGCCTGCCCCGCCACCGGCCAGATCAGCCGGATGAGCGTGCCCACCACGACTCCACCGACGAACAGGATCAGCAAGGTGGCCAGGATGCCCGCCCCACCCGGCATGTCGCCAAAGGGCGACGCCAGCCGCACCGCCAGCATCGTGCCATTGCCGCTCATGAACGAGACGAAATAGCCGCCCAGCTTCTGAAAACCGATGGCATCGACATAGCCCGCCAGCAGGGCCAGGCCTGCCGCCAGAGGCCAGCTACGTCGATCGGATCGGATCATGCCCGTCCCTTATCAGGGTCGCGGGCGGTCTGACCATCGGAGATCAGGCGAATAAACCGCTTCCGCAGGGATCGGACCGACCGTCCGGGCGTTCAGGCGGCTCGTGGAGGGGATGTGATGGCAGGCGCTTTGGTGGAAATCTGGCTGACCGTGTCGGCGCTGTCATCACTGATAATCATCATGATCGCACTGGGTCACAGCGACATGCGGCGCGAACGCCGGTTGCGGCCTCGCCCCCTTCGCCGCCGCGCACCGATCGCGCGGTCACGACGCGCCCGGCTGTAACGCCGGGCCATTAATCTCAGAACAGATGAAGCAACCGGTCGAGCAGGCCGGGGCGCCGCGAGCGCATCGCCATGTACCGCGCCCGATCCTCCGCCGCACGGCGATACAGAGCGTCCAGCCGCTCTTCGCGCGGCATGTCCGAAATACGCGGCGGCGGCATGTGACTGGCCATCGAACCTTACCCCCAAGGTATTGGTGAAACGTTCCAAATTAACGACGAATCGCTGCTTTCGTTCCCAACGCGTGACAAAGCGGTCATCCGTTCGTCGCAACCCTCATGCCCTTGTCACGACGGGCAAGCGGGGCAAAAACAGGCGTATCGGTCAACCCGAAGCTCTTCTTCGGCAGTGCAACATGAACGTCTCGTAAGATTTCCGTAAGCGGTGGGTCAGGCCACAGCCCCTATCGCCCGGTGCCAATATTCCAGCCTCTCGCGCCGAAAGAAGCCGATGCACGTCAATCCTGCCGACGAAACGCTGCCCGAAACCCGCCGTCTGTCCTCGGGCCAGCAATGGCGCTGGGTGGGAATCGCCGCCGCCGTGGTGATCGGTGTGCTGATCCTGATCACGGTCATCGGCAAGCTGACCCACAAGGAAGAGGTGCCGCCACCCCCGCCGCCGCCCGGCACGCTGCGCCTGTCCAAGGACCAGCTGGATGCGATGCCGACGATGCGTGTCGGGCTGGGGGCCTCGGGCGACCAGACCATGGCGACCGGCGCGATCACCGTCGACGGCACCCGTTCGACCCCCGTGCTGATGCCCTATGCGGGCCAGGTGGTGCGCGTACTGGCCGATGCGGGCCAGGTGGTGCGCCAGGGCCAGCCGCTGCTCCTCATCAAGACCAGCGATTTCGTCGATGCCCGCTCCGGCCTGTTCTCGGCGCGCGCAGCGTATCAGAACGCGCAGGCGCAGCTGGTCGCGGCGCAGCGCAACGCCGACCGCCAGCAGCAAATCTATGAGACCGCCGGTGGCGCGCTGAAGGATTATCAGCAGGCCAAGGCCGACCTCGCCGCCGCACAGGCGACCGCGCGCACCGCCGCCGCGTCGCTGGGCGCGGCGCGTGACAAGCTGGCGATCCTGGGCAAGTCGCAGGGCGAGATCAATCGGCTGGAGAATGTCGGCGAAGTCTCCGGCATCCACGACATCACCACGCTGCACGCGCCGATCAGTGGCGTGATCGCCTCGCGCGATGTCGCCGCCGGGCAATATGTGTCGCAGGGCGGCGACAAGCCGGTGATGACCATCACCGACCCCTCGCGCGTCTGGCTGGTCGCGCAGGTGGCCGAGAGCGATGCCGAGAATGTCCGCGTCGGCGATCCCGTCGAGGTGACGACGCCCGCCGTGCCAGGCCGCATCTTCCACGCGACCATCGACCTGGTCGGTGCCGCGCTCGACCCGCAGACCCACCGCCTGCCGGTGCGCGCCTCGATCCCCAACCCGGACAAGGCGCTGAAGCCGCAGATGTTCGCCAGCTTCGCGATCAAGCATCTGAACGCAGGCGAGGCGATCCGCGTGCCCGCCGCCGCCGTCATCCATGAAGGCGACACCGCGCGTGTCTGGATCATGCGTCCCGACGGCCTGCTGGTCGCGCGCGACGTGAAGACCGGCGATTCCGCCAACGGCCTCGTCACCATCACCTCGGGTCTGAAGCCGGGCGAGAAGATCGTCACCTCGGGCGCGCTGTTCGTCAACGAAGCGGGGATCGGCGAATAATGAACCGCATCGTCGACTTTGCGCTGCGTCAGCGACTGCTGATCGTCGGCCTGTTCTTTTCGATGATCGTCGCTGGCGTCATCGGCTTCATCAACCTGAATATCGAGGCCTATCCCGATCCCGTTCCACCGATGGTCGAGGTCATCACCCAGACCCAAGGCCTGTCGGCCGAGGAGATGGAGCGCAACGTCACCATCCCGATCGAGGTCCAGATGGCGGGCATCCCGCATCTGACCGCGATCCGCGCGATCAGCCTGTTCGGCCTGTCCGACATCAAGATCCAGTTCACCTACGACTATACCAACGAACAGGCGCGCCAGCAGGTCATCAACCGCCTGTCGCAGCTGCCGCCGCTGGCCGGTGGCGCGCAGCCGACGCTGTCGCCGACCTCGCCGGTGGGTGAAATCTATCGTTACCGCATCGTCGCGCCCAAGGGCTATTCGGTGATGGACCTGAAGACGCTGCAGGACTGGGTGCTCCAGCGCCGGTTCAAGCGGATTCCGGGCGTCATCGACGTGACCGGCTGGGGCGGCAAGCTGCGCGCCTATGACGTGGTGATCGACCAGAACCGCCTGAACGCCCACGGCGTCACCGTGGCGCAGGTGCTGGCGGCCTTGTCCAAGAGCGACGGCAATGTCGGCGGCCAGACGATCAACTTCGGCGAACAGGCCGCGATCGTGCGCGGCATCGGCCTGATCCAGTCGCCCGACGCGATTCAGAACGTGCTGGTCGGTCAGGCGGGCGGCGCGCCCGTGCTCATCAAGGACGTGGCGACCGTCAAGGTCGGCAACGCGCCGCGCATGGGCATCGCCGGGTATAATAACGACGACGACATCGTGCAGGGCATCGTCCTGATGCAGCGCGGCGCCCAGTCGATGCCGACGATCAAGGCCGTGCAGGCCGAGGTCGCCAACATCAACGACAGCGGCGTGCTGCCCCCCGGCGTCCATCTGGAGCGGATCTATGACCGTTCCGACCTGATCAACCTGACCATCCATACCGTCATGGAAAACATGGTGGTCGGCATCCTCCTGATCTTCGCGCTCCAGTGGCTGTTCCTCGGCAATCTGCGCTCGGCGATCATCGTGGCGGCGACCATCCCCTTCGCTTTGGCCTTCGCCATCCTGATCCTGGTGTTGCAGGGCGAGAGTGCAAACCTGTTGTCGGTCGGCGCGCTCGACTTCGGCCTCGTCGTCGATGCCTGCGTCATCATGGTGGAGAATATCTTCCGCCACATGGTCGAACGTTCCGCCGCCGTGGAGAACGGCCAGGGTCGCTATACCCTGGCCAGCCGCTTCGGCGCGGTGCTGGGCGCCTCCAGCGAGGTCAGCCGCGGCATCTTCTTCGCCGCCGCGATCATCATCGCCAGCTTCCTGCCGCTGTTCACCCTGACCGGTGTGGAAGGCCATATCTTCGGCCCGATGGCCAAGACCTATGCCTATGCGATCAGCGGCGGCCTGCTTGCGACCTTCACCGTCGCGCCGGTGCTGTCGACGCTGCTGCTGCCGGACAAGCTGGCCGAGACCGAAACGTTCATCGTCGGCAAGCTTCGCCGCGTCTATGAACCCGCCGCGTCCTTCGCGCTGCGCAACAAGATCGTGACGATCGGCGGCGCGGTGCTGATGATGGGTCTGGCCGTCGTCGGCGTGCGCTCGCTCGGCATCGAGTTCCTGCCGCACCTCGAAGAAGGCAATATGTACATCCGCGCCACCCTTCCCTCCTCGATCAGCCTGGAGGCGGGCGAGAAGGTGACGAACGAGGTGCGCAAGATCATCGCCTCCTATCCGGAGACCACGGCGGTCCTGTCCGCCCATGGCCGCCCGGACGACGGCACCGACGCGACCGGCTTCTTCAACGTCGAGTTCTTCGTACCGCTGAAGCCCTTCGACACCTGGCCGAGCGGCATGACCAAGGAGAAGCTGATCGACGAACTGTCGACCCGGCTCGCCAAGAGATATCCCGGCGTCGACTTCTCCTTCTCGCAGATCATCGAGGATAATGTTGAGGAAGCCGCCTCGGGCGTGAAGGGCGCCAATTCGATCAAGCTGTTCGGCCCCGATCTGGTCACGCTGGAAAAGCTGGCCAACCAGATCAAGGCGCAGATGGCCAAGGTGAAGGGCATCGAGGATCTCGGCGTGTTCGAGATCCTGGGCCAGCCGACCGTGCGGATCGACGTCGATCGCGCCAAGGCCGCCCGCTATGGCCTGACGCCCGACGACATCAACCAGACGGTGGCCGCCGCCATCGGTGGCCAGTCGTCCGCCGACCTGTACGAGCCCGGCACCGACCGCCACTTCCCGATCATCGTGCGGTTGCAGCCGACCCAGCGCGACTCACTGGAATCGGTGCGCAACATCACGATCGGCGCGCCGAGCCCCGACGGCAACGGCACGATCCAGGTGCCGCTGTCCGAGGTCGCCAGCGTCAAGCTGACCACCGGTGCGTCGTTCATCTATCGCGAGCATCAGGAACGGTACGTGCCGATCAAATTCTCGGTACGTGGCCGCGACCTGGGCGGCGCGGTCGAGGAGGCGCGGGCGCGGATCAACCAGAATGTCCACCTGCCGCCGGGTTATCACCTGGAATGGGCGGGCGAGCTGGACAATCTGAAGAACGCGATCGCCCGGCTGGAGATCGTGGTGCCGATCAGCCTCGTGCTCATCCTGCTGCTGCTCTATGCGAATTTCGGCTCGATGCGCGACAGCCTGCTGGCCTTCTCCGCGATCCCGATGGCGATCGTGGGGGGCGTGCTGGCGCTGGCCCTGACCGGCACGGCGTTCAGCATCTCGGCGGCGATCGGCTTCGTGGCCTTGTTCGGCATCGCGGTGATGGACGGCATCCTCGTCGTCACCACCTTCAACAACGCGATCGACGAAGGCGCGCCGCGTGAGAATGCGCTGGCCACCACCGTCAAGAACAGCCTGCGCCCGGTCGTCATGACCTGTCTGGTCGCCGCGATCGGCCTGCTGCCCGCCGCGCTCTCGCACGGCATCGGCAGCCAGGTGCAGAAGCCGCTCGCGCTGGTCGTGGTCGGCGGCATGACGCTGGCCCCGGTGCTGATCCTGCTGGTCCTGCCGGTGCTCATCAGCCGCTATTCGACCCGCGTGCCGCTGTCGCAGCGCAAGAAGAAGCATGATCCGATGGTCGACGACCAGGACGATACCACCACTCCTGAATCCGGGGTTCCGGCATGAAGCGTTTCCTGACCCTGCCGCTGCTCGCCTGCGTCTCGGCCTGCGCGGTCGGCCCGCATGATCTGGACGCCCATGCCAGCCTGCCCCCCATGGCTCCCGCGCCGGTTATCGCTCCGGCGACCGGCCCGGCCCAGACGGTGTCCGCCACCGTCGCCCCCGAATGGTGGCACGCCTTCGGCAATGCGCAGCTCGACGCGCTGGTCGCCGAGGCACTTGCGCATAACAACGATGTGGGTGTCGCCGAAGCTTCTCTGCGGCAGGCGCGGGAACAGGCGCGGGCAACACGCGGCTCGCTTCTCTTCCCGCAGGGAAGCCTGAATTATCAGGCGCAGCGGACCCGCGTATCCAACGCGCTATCCCCGGCGGTCGCCGACCAGAACCAGCAGCTCTATACGCTGCACACCGCGCAGGTCAGCGTGTCCTATGACGTCGATGCGTTCGGCGGCAACCGGGCGCAGGTCCGCTCCGCCGCCGCGCGGGCCGAGGTGCAACGGCATCAGCTGGACGCGGCGCGGATGACGGTGGCGGCCAACCTCGTCACCGCGCTGATCGAACGGGCAAGCCTGGCCGAACAGGTCGCCGCCGCGCAGACCGCGATCCAGGTCAACCGCGATATCCTGGGAGCGCTGCAACAGCGGCAGCGGCTGGGCGCGGTCGGTGCTTCCGACGTCGCGCAGCAACAGGCGGCGCTCGCCAATGCCGAAGGGGCCCTGCCCCCGCTGGTGCGCGCCGAAGCGGCGCAGCGCACCGTCATCGCGACGCTGATCGGGCGTCCGGCGGGCTCGGCCCTGCCACCGCTTCCCGAACTGTCGCAGCTGACCCTGCCGACCGAACTGCCCGCCATCGTGCCGTCCGAACTGGTCCATCGCCGCCCCGACGTGCTGGCCGCCGAAGCGCAGTTGCAAGGTGCGGGCGCGGATGTCGGCGCCGCCATCGCCGCGCGCCTGCCCAGCATCCAGCTATCGGCCAATGCCGGTGGCTCGGCGCAGAATTTCGGCGACATGTTCAAGAGCGGCAACCCCTTCTGGGCGCTGCTCGGCGGCATCACCCAGCCGCTATTCCACGCCAATGCGCTGCGTCACCAGCAAAAGGCGGCGGAAGCCGCGCTGGACGGGGCCAAGGCGCAATATCGCCAGGCGGTGCTTCAGGCGTTCGGCAATGTCGCGGACTCGCTGACCGGCCTGTCGACCGACGCACAGGCGCTGGATGCGGCTCAGCGGGCCAGCAATGCGGCGGGCCAGGCGCTGACCTTTGCGCGGCGGCAGCTGGCACTGGGCGACGTGGGGACGCTACAACTCCTAAACGCCACCGCAACGGACGCGCAGGCCCGGTCGCAGCTGATCCAGGCCAAGGCGGCGCGGATGACCGATACGGTCGCCCTGTTCCAGGCCGCCGGGGGGCCCGTTACGGGATCGTGAGGTTTTTGGGGCGGGCGGATCGAGGCTCGCCCCTACCTCTGCTCAGCCGAGCGAAGTCGAAGGCCAAGGGATTTTGGTTCGCGCAGAGGCGCGGAGGACGCAGAGGACGCAGAGGACGCAGAGGACGCAGAGGTTGCGCTCCCCGCCCCCCATTTAAATACTCTTTGTTCCCCGGCGAAGGCCGGGGCCCAGTTACCATGTCGTTGGAAGCGCGCGGTGCGGTTGCGTGGGAGGCCATGACGGCCCGCTTTCGACGGCGCCCCGCAACTGGACCCCGGCCTTCGCCGGGGTGGTCATTCTGGTTTTGGAGCTGGGCCTTACCGCCGCCCTCGACACCGCTCAGGCTGAATAGCGGGCGGGAAGAAAAAAGGGGAGGACGCGTCGCCCTCCCCCAAATCAGAACAACCGGGTCAGCAGGTAGAACCCCGCCCCCATCGCGGCGGAGGCCGGGATGGTGATGATCCAGGCGATCACCACATTGCCCGCCACGCCCCAGCGCACCGCCGAGGCGCGCCGCGCCACGCCCGCGCCGATGATCGATCCGGTGATGGTATGCGTCGTCGACACTGGGATACCCAGCGCGGAGGCGCAGAAGATCACGATCGACCCTGCGGTCGAGGCACTGAACCCCTGATGCTGCGACAGCTTGGTGATGCGGCTGCCCATCGTTTCGATGATCTTCCAGCCGCCGGTCATCGTGCCCAGCGCCATCGCGACATAGCAGGAGATGGCGACCCAGTGCGGCACCTCGAACGGGCCGGTCAGGCGGCCGGTCGAATAGAGGAGGACGGTGATGATCCCCATCGTCTTCTGCGCATCGTTCAGGCCGTGGCTGAGCGAATAGGCGGCAGAGGAAACGAGGTGCAGCGCGCGGAAGCTGCGCTCCGCCTGCCCCGCCGTCGAGCGGCGCAGCGCCCAGCTGCTCAGCAGCATTACCAGCATCGCCAGCATCATGCCCAGCATCGGCGACAGCACGATGGCGAGGAGCGTCTTGTTGAGACCCGCCCACTGCACCGCGCCCGTACCCGCATGGGCCACGCCCGCGCCAACCAGCCCGCCGACCAGCGCATGGCTGCTCGACGACGGGATACCGCGCAGCCAGGTGATGACGTTCCACGCCATCGCCCCGCCCAGCGCGCCGAAGATGACGGCGGGCGTCACCACGTCCTGCGCGATCAGGCCCTTGCCGACCGTCTCCGCCACCTTGTGCAGGCTGGGAAAGGCGACGGTCAGGAAATAGGCGGCGAAGTTGAAGAAGGCGGCAAACAGCACCGCCGCGACCGGCGACAACAGCCGCGTCGCCACCACGGTCGCGATCGAATTGGCCGCGTCATGCAGCCCGTTCAGATAGTCGAAGGCCAGCGCGACCAGGATCAGGCCGGCCAGCAACGGAAAGGCGAGTTCGTGCATGATCCCGCGCCTCAGGCGTGATCGATGACGATGCCGTCGATCTCGTCGGCGACATCCTCGAACGCGTCGAGGATGCGCTCCAGATGCTTGTACACTTCCTTCTCGATGACGAAGCGCAGCGTGTCGCGCTCGCCGCATTCCTCCAGCGTGCGCTTCAGGCCCGCCGCATGGATCTCGTCGGCGCGACCTTCCAGCCGGACCAGTTCCTCGGTCAGCGCATGGAGGCGGTCGCCGTTGCGCGCGACATCGCGCATCAGCGGCATCGCCTCGACGGTCAGCCGGGCCGCCTCAACCGCGACCGCCGCCATCTCGCGCATCTCGGGCGCGAAGCTGGTCAGGCGGTACAGGCCGATCGCGGTGGCGGCGGCGTGCATCTCGTCGATCGTGTCGTCCATCGACCCGATCAGCGAAGTAATCGAGGCGCGGTCGAACGGCGTCAGGAAGGTCGAGCGGACCGAGGTCAGGACCTGGCGGGTGATCTCGTCGGCGTCAT
The DNA here is from genome assembly GCF_001476905.1 of Sphingomonas sanguinis. Taxonomy (GTDB): domain Bacteria; phylum Pseudomonadota; class Alphaproteobacteria; order Sphingomonadales; family Sphingomonadaceae; genus Sphingomonas; species Sphingomonas sanguinis_B. Next base: position 14,107 of record NZ_LDTE01000118.1, read on the forward strand.
GCTCGCGCGCGGCGACGGCGGCGATCTCGTCGGCGGTGTTGCCCTGCGTGTCGAACAGCCGGACGGTGGCCTCGGCCCCCGCCAGGACGGTGGCGGCTTGCGCCTCGAACAGCGCGAAGAAATTGCCGGTCTTCGGCAGGAGGCGTTGGAACCAGGCGAACATCAGTCGGTAACCCCGATAGTGATCCGAAACCGTGCGCATCTTTCGGCCATGACCGATCGGGCCACGACGAAACGCCGGACCGCGAAAAGGTCATGAAGCCAGGATGGCACGAACGTCGCCCCCCTGACCAGTCGCGGCCCCTCCGTCAAGCAAAACGCTGTTACACCAATGTGACACCCGGGTCATCAGCGGCGGTCACGGCAGGGCGGGCGGCTGGTACGGCAGAGTGAAGGACAGGGCCCAGAGAAGGAACAGAACAACCGGCAGATGGACGATCAGCTGCAGGAAGCTGAACCCCACGATATCCCGCGCCTTCAACCCCAATATGCCGAGCAAAGGCAGCATCCAGAAGGGGTTGATGAGATTGGGCAGGGCCTCCGCTGCATTGTAGATCTGCACCGCCCAGCCGAGATGGACATGCAGTTCGTTGGCCGCCTGCATCACATAGGGCGCCTCCAGCAGCCACTTGCCGCCCCCCGACGGCACGAAGAATCCCAGGATCGCCGAATAGGCACCCATGGTCAGCGGAAAGGAGCCGGGCGAGTTCAGCGCGACAAAGGCATGGGCGATCTGGTCGGCGACGCCCACCCCCGCGCCGTTCTTCGCCCCCGTCAGCATCGCGGCGATGGCGGCGTAGAAGGGATATTGGATCAGGATGCCCGCCGTCGCGGGCACCGCGCGGGCCAGCGCAATCAGGAAGCGCTTGGGCCGCCAGTGCAGCACCAGCCCGGCCATCAGGAACAGGAAATTATAGGTGTTGAGGTTGGAGATCGCGACCATCCAGTCCGCCTTCGCAAACTCCTGCACCAGCCAACCCGCCGCCAGCAGGCCGATCAGGACGGTGACGAGCGGGGCATGTTCCAGCCACTCGCCCGGCTGGGTGCGCGGCGGCAGCGCATCGTCCTCGCGCGCCGGGTCGATGCCCATGTCCTCGGCGGTTACGGCGGCATCCCGGCCCGGGGCCGACGCCATGGCGATGACGGTCGAAAGGACGATCAGGATGCCTGCGATCAGCATCGACTGCCACAGGAAGATGGTCTGGCTGAACGGAATGACCCCAGTAATTGGCAGCAGCGCGGGCGGCAGGCTGGCCGGGTTCGCCTGAAGCTGCGCTGCCGAGGAGGACAGTCCCATCGCCCAGGTCGCGCCCAGCCCCAGATAAGCCGCCGCCCCCGCCGCCCGGTAATCCATGCGCAGGTCGCGCCGCCGCGCGCAGGCGCGGGCCAGCAATCCGCCGAAGATCAGGCTCAGTCCCCAACTGAGCAGCGACGACACCATGGTCGCCAGCGCGATCATCCCGATCGCCCCCCGCGCACTGCGCGGCCGCCGGGCCAGCCAGTCGATCAGCCGCTGGACCGGCGCGGAAGTGGCGACGACGTACCCGCCGATCGTTACGAACGCCATCTGCATGGTGAAGGGGATCAGCGTCCAGAAACCGTCGCCGAAGCTCTTGGCCACCGCCGGTGCCGATGCGCCGTTGACCAGCGCCGCCACCGCCACGACGACGACCGCGATCGCCACGAAGATGAAGGCATCGGGAAACCAGCGTTCGGCCCAACCCGTGAAGCGCAGGGCGAGCCGAGCCAGCGCCCCTTCGCCTGCCGCTGTCCGCTCCCTCGCCATCCCGCTCCCCCTTTGTTGCACCGTCGAAACGGCCGTCCGTCGCATCAATGCGGTGAAGCCTTTCATGTTGCACGGCCCCCGGTTGCAATTTCGGCCCAGTGTGGCGCGGGCGCATCAGCTCTGTCACGCAAGCGCCATAATGTGCCCCTAACCGCCCCGATTACCGGGAGAATAGCAATCAGTCGGGCGGCGTGAACCACCCGACGGAGCGTGGGGACTATATGAAATCCGTAATCAAGACCGCGGCGCTGCTGGGCGCTGCGTGGGGTGTTCTGGCGACCGTGCCGGCGATGGCGCAGACTGCCGATCAGGGCGCGGCCCCGACCGCTGCCGCCGCCGATGAGCAACAGGGCCTGGGCGACGTCGTCGTCACCGCCGAGCGCCGCTCGGAAAGCCTGAACCGCGTGCCGGTATCGGTCGGCGTGGTCAGCGGGTCGAACCTGCGCACCTTCCAGCAGGGCGGCGAAGACATCCTGGCGCTGTCGGGCCGCGTGCCCGGCCTGTATGCCGAGACGACCACCGGCCGCATCTTCCCGCGCTTCTACATTCGCGGCCTGGGCAATATCGACTTCTACCTCGGCGCATCGCAGCCCGTGTCGATCATCCAGGACGATGTGGTCCTGGAGCATGTCGTGCTGAAGTCGAACCCGGTGTTCGACGTCGATCAGGTCGAAGTGCTGCGCGGCCCGCAAGGCTCGCTCTTCGGGCGCAACACGACCGCGGGCATCATCAAGTTCGACACGATCAAGCCGACCCAGAGCTTCCAGAGCCGCGCCACCGCCTCGATCGGCAGCTACAACACGATCAGCATGGATGCCGGTGTCGGCGGCCCGCTGATCCGCGACGTGCTGGCCTTCCGCCTGTCGGCGCTGGTGCAGCACCGCGACAACTGGGTCGACAATGTCTATGCGGGGCCCAGCGCCGACCGTACGCTGACCCAGAAGAACGACGCGATGGGCGGCTTCACCGAGCGCGACGTGCGCCTCCAGCTGCTGCTGACGCCGACCGACACGCTGTCGTTCAACCTGTCGGGCCATGCCCGCTGGTATGACGGTACCTCGACGCTGTTCCACCGCGCCGCGCTGAAGAAGGGTTCGCGCGACGTCTCGGCCGAGCCGCGCGACCGCGTCGCCTATGACGAGGGTCAGAACAACCCGCAGGCCTATGACACGCAAGGCACGTCGTTGCGCGCCAGCTGGGATCTGGGCGGCGCCGAGCTGAGCTCGATCACCGCCTATGAGACGACGGCCGGGTACAGCAAGGGCGACACCGATGGCGGTGCGGCGGCGAACTATCCGGTGAACGGCGTGGCGAACGGCTATGGCCTGAGCCAGGGCCAGGTGCGCGGGCTGGACCAGTGGACGCAGGAAGTCCGCTTGGCCTCGACCGGCAACGGCGCGTTCAAGTGGCAGTTCGGCGGCATCTATTTCGACAGCCGCGACATCACCGACTTCTACCAGCGCGCCTATCTGATCGGGGCGAACCCGAACAACTGGGTGCGCCTGCACGACGTCAACACCAGCTGGGGCCTGTTCGGCCAGGTCAGCTACCGCGCGACCGATCGCCTGACGCTGACCGCCGGTGGCCGCGTGACCGAAGATACCAAGCGGACGCAGTTGCTGCGCACCGCCGACACCGCCGCCGGTGTCTCGACCTATCGCGGTCGCCGCGACGTGCGCCTGTCGGATACCCAGCCCAGCTGGGACCTGTCGGCGCTCTATAAGGTGAACCCGAACGTCAACGTCTATGTCCGCGCGGCGCAGGGCTTCCGCGGGCCGACGATCCAGGGTCGCTCGGCCGTGTTCAACTCGGACTTCTCGACGGCGGGTTCGGAAACCAACCTGTCGTTCGAGACGGGCGTCAAGTCGAAGCTGTTCGACAACACGCTGCGCCTGAACGCCGCCGCCTTTGCGTATCGCGTAAAGAACATCCAGCTGAACGGCAACGACTCGAACGGCAACGGCGTGCTGCTGAACGCCGACAAGGCGGTGGCCTATGGCCTGGAAGCCGATGCCCAGTGGCTCCCGGTGCGCAATCTGGCCCTGTCGGCGGGCGTCAGCCTGCTCCACTCGGAAATCCGCGACCGCAACGTCCAGGTCCAGACCTGCGGCCTGAACGGCGTGATGGTCTGCACCGTGCTGAACGGCCCGGTAACGACCCGCACCGTCTTCGGCGCGAACGCGTATTTCGTGCCGATCAACGGCAACCCGCTGCCCAACGCACCGGAATACAACGTCAATCTGGCGGCCAAGTACGACATGCCGCTGGCCGATGGCGGCAAGGCGTTCATCTCGACCGACTGGAACCTGCAGGGCTATACGAACTTCGTCCTGTACCGGACCAAGGAGTTCACCTCGAACGGCAATTTCGAGGGCGGCCTGAGCATCGGCTATTCCGCGCCGAACGATGATTGGAGCCTGTCGGTCTTCGCCCGCAACATCACGAACGAGAAGAACCTGAAGGGTGTGATCGAAAACTATATGGCGGCCGTGTTCAACGAACCGCGCATCATCGGCATCTCGTTCAGCGGCAAGTATCGCTGATCGGTGTGACCGGTTGAAGGAAGGCCCGTCCCTCTCTGTGAGGGGCGGGCCTTTTTCTTGGGGTGCGTCTCACCCCCCCGCACTTAGCGCTTCCCCCGGACCGATCCTGTCCTTGCCCGCGCATGGCGCTCGGCATGGGCGAGCAGCGTGTCGAGGTCCTCGCGCGCGATGTCGAAGCTCTCGTGCATTTCCTCCAGCGCGGCGTCGACATCCTC
>NZ_LDTE01000119.1 GCF_001476905.1 Sphingomonas sanguinis
CGCCTGGCGCAGCGTTTCCGCCGAGGCGGGGGTGGCCGCGACCAACGCCACCCCCATCAACCACGACGCCCTTCGCTTAGTCATGGCGCAACGCCCAGGCGGGTGCGGCCCGATGACAGCGCCAGCGCGGTCGCCGCGCCGGGTCATGCGGTGCCGGTGATGCTGTCCTGGGTTCGCCGCCTGCACGACGGACAGGCCATCCCCTGGCTCTGGCGGCCGATTGCCGCGCTGATCGGCTTGCTGGCCCTATGGACGGCGGTGACTGGCCTGATCGGCTGGGCCGCCCGCCCGAAGCTCAGACGCGCTCGACGCGGAGAAGGTCGGTCGCGTCCAGGCCGATAAGCTCGATATGGTCGCGGATACGCGGCCATTGCACCGCCAGGAAGGTCTGGCGCTCGGCGGCGCGCAGGCGATCGGCGGCACCCGGCAAGACGAACATGCCGACCCCGCGCCGCACCTCGACATAACCGTCGTCCTGAAAGCTCTGATAGGCCTTGGCGACCGTCAGCGGGTTCGCGCCCTGTTCGGCGGCGAGCGCGCGGACCGAGGGAAGCTGGTCCCCCGTCCGATAGGTGCCATTAAGGATGCCTGCCGCGATCGTGCCGCGCAGGCGGATGTAAACCGGGCTGTCGTCGCCGCTAAGAGCTGTCATGCCGGGTTAATACAGCATGAGCGAGCAAAAGTCGAGAGGCCGCACTCACATCGTTTGCACATCCGTCGCACGGCCGGATCGCCTCATCCGTGCCAGGTCGAGACGACCCGCGCCATGTCGGGGCGCGGCCGTTCGTCGAGCGGACGGCCGGGCGTACCGATGAAGACGAAGCCGACAATCCGCTCCGGCGCGGCCCCGAACGCATCGCGCACCGCGTCCGAAAAGGCGGGCCAACCGGTCAACCAGCCGCCCGCATAACCCATGGCGTGCGCGGCATGGAGCAGGTTCATGCACGCGGCACCCGCCGACAATTCCTGTTCCCACATCGGAATATGGCTGTCGGTGCGGGGCGACGACAGGACGACGACCAGATCGGGGGCCTGATGGGCGAATTGTTCGAGCGAGGCGATCTCGGTCGCGCTCGCCTGCGGCCGTTCGGCGCGATAGGCGGTGGTGATGACCTGAGCCAGCTTCGCCCGCGCCTCCGTCGGCACGATCACGAAGCGCCAGGGGGCCAGCTTGCCATGGTCGGGCGTGCGCGCCGCAATGGTCAGCATCTCCGCCAGTTGCGCGGCATCGGGCCCCGGCGCGACCAGATCGCGCGGCTTGCCCGAACGGCGCGTCGCGAGCAGCGTGAGGGGGGTCGTGCGGTCGTTGAAAATCATGTCCGTCATGGGTTCGATCCTTACGGCGTTGCGCATGATATTTACAGTCGCGGCTTTGGCGTTAGGTTACCAAACCATTACGCCCGCTTGCGTGCCCATGGCGCGCGGGGGGCGATCCCGATGGAGTGAACGCCGGCATGGCGACTGCGTATGAGGCCGCCGCGCGCGGCAAGACGGTTTTGGGCCATCCCCGAGGCCTGTTCCTGTTGTTCTTCACCGAGATGTGGGAGCGTTTTTCCTATTACGGAATGCGCGCCATCCTGGTCTTCTACCTGACCAAGCACTTCCTGTTCGCCGACGAACCGGCCTTCGGCATCTACGCCGCCTATACCTCGCTGGTCTATGTGACGCCGGTGATCGGCGGCTATCTGGCCGACCGCTATCTGGGGGCCAGACGCGCGGTGCTGGCGGGCGGGCTGTTCATCGCCTTCGGCCACATATTGATCGCGGTCATGGAGGGGCCGCAAGGTGCGACGGGGGCCTATCTGGAGGGCTTCTACCTCGCGCTCGCGTCGATCGTGATCGGCACCGGTTTCCTGAAGGCCAATATCTCGGTGCTGGTGGGTCAGCTCTATGCGCGCGACGACATGCGGCGCGATCCCGCCTTCTCGATCTTCTACATGGGCATCAACGTGGGCGGCGCGCTGGGGCCGATCGTGTGCGGCGTGCTGGGCGAGACGGTGGGCTGGGCCTATGGCTTCGGCGCAGCGGGCGTCGGCATGGTGCTGGGTCTGATCGCCTTCATCGCCCTGAAGCGCGAGTTGCACGGCGCGGGCGAGGCGCCCTCGCTGCCCGTGCTGCGCGCACCCGTCGTCGCAGGCCTGTCGCGTGAGTGGCTGATCTATCTGGGGGCGATCGTCGCCACGCTGGGCGTGTGGCAGTTGATCCAGCATCAAGACGCGGTCGGCACGCTGCTGGTCGTATTCGCCGCCGCCACCGTGATCTTCATCCTGTGGCGCGCGGTGTTCCAGCTGCCCAAGGTCGACCGCGACCGCATCTTCGCAGCACTTTTCCTGATCGCGCTCTGCCCCCTGTTCTGGGCACTGTTCGAGCAGGCCGGATCGTCGCTGAACCTCTATACCGACCGCTCGGTCGACCGCACGCTGCTGGGCTGGACCATTCCGGCCTCGGCCTTCCAGTCGGTCAACTCGATCTTCATTATCCTGCTCGCCCCGCTGTTCGCCGCGCTGTGGACGATCCTGGGCAAGCGCGGATGGGAGCCGAGTGCGCCGTTCAAGTTCGGCATCGGCCTGGTCGGCGTGGGTGCGGGCTTCATGGTGCTGGTCGCGGGCGCGGCGGCCTATGCGGGCATGCCGACGCCGGTGATCTTCGTGATCCTGGTCTATCTGATTCACACGATGGCCGAGCTGTGCTTCTCTCCGGTCGGCCTGGCGGCGATGACGCGGCTGTCGCTGCCCAGCATGACCGGGTTGATGATGGGCACCTGGTTCCTGGCGACGGCGGCGGGCAACTTCATCGCCGGCCTGATCGCCCAGGCGACCGGCGGCGAGGGCGCAGGGCCCGACAAAGTGCTTGAGGTCTATACCCGGATCGGCTGGTTCTCGATCGGGATCGGCGTGGTCGTGCTGGTCGTGTCCCCCTTCATCGCCAAGCTGATGCACCTCGACCTGCTGAAGGCCGATGCCGCGCTGGCCGGGGACAAGGAACTGGCCGAACCGGCGGCAGCGGGTGTCGATACGCGGCTGGAGCAAAAGCCGCTGTGACGATGGGCCGGTCTGTCGTTTCGAGCGGCAGACCGGCTTTTGTTTTGTTCGCGCGGAGGCGCGGAGACGCAGAGAGGTTCGGGCGCGCTTCAGCACCTCAGTAAATTTCGGCGTTCGGCTTTGCCGGACCATTGTTGTGTTAGGCCAGCCTAACGGCTGGATATGCGCCCTCCGCGTCTCCGCGCCTCCGCGCGAACCAAATCAGAGCCGCGTCATCGCCATCGCCCGGTCG
>NZ_LDTE01000012.1 GCF_001476905.1 Sphingomonas sanguinis
GGGAGGGGTTGGGGGAGGGGGCCGCGCTCGCGATCGAAACCCCGCACTAGACCCACTCCCCAACCGCAAACTACACCAAAGCCGCCTTCACCAACCCGCTGGCCTTGCTCATATCCAGCACCGCCGCATGCCGCGCCTTCAGCTCGGCCATGACGCGCCCCATGTCCTTCATGCCGCTCGCCCCGATCTCCGCCTTGATCGCTTCGATCGCAGCCTTCGTTTCGTCCTCGGTCAGCGTCTGCGGCAGGAAGCGCTCGATCACCGCGACCTCGGCCTTTTCGACGTCGGCCAGTTCCTGGCGGCCGCCCTGTTCGTACATGGCGATCGACTCGCGGCGCTGCTTGACCATCTTTTGCAGCACTTCGATCACGACCATGTCGTCATCGGCGGGTGCGTCGCCGGTGCGGAGTTCGATGTCGCGGTTCTTGATGGCGGCCTGGATCAGGCTGATCGCCGCGCGGCTTTCCTTGTCGCCCGCTTTCATGGCGGCCACCTGCGCGGCCTTGATGTCGTCGCGAATCATGTTTTTTCCGTCTTGTCTGAAAGGCGGGGACGATAGCCGATGGAACCAATTCCGTGAACCGGTTGACGCGAACGCCCGATGGGCCTAGCGGACGCCACTTAGCGACATTGCAGACATTTTAGCAGGAGTGCCCGCCGATCATGGCCGACGCCAAGCCATTCGCCATGCCCGAAAAGCCTGAAGGCGCCACGGGCGTTCTCGTTCTGGCGAACGGAGACGTGTTATGGGGGCGCGGTTTCGGCGTCGAGGGTGATGCCGTCGGAGAGGTGTGCTTCCACACCGCGATGACCGGCTATCAGGAGATCATGACCGATCCGTCCTTCGCGGGCCAGATCATCACCTTCACCTTCCCGCATATCGGCAATGTGGGGGCGAACCCCGACGATATCGAGGCGGACGCGCCGCACGCGCTGGGCATGATCGTCCGCGAGGACCCGACTGCCCCGTCCAATTTCCGCGCGATGGAGAACCTGGCCGGATGGATGGCGCGGCACAACCGCATCGGCCTGGCGGGCATCGACACCCGCGCGCTGACCCGCCGTATCCGCGCCGCCGGAGCGCCCAACGGCGTGATCGCGCATTCGGCCGCCGGCGAGTTCGACATCGCCGCACTGCTGGAAAAGGCGCGCGCCTGGCCGGGGCTGGAGGGCATGGACCTCGCCAAGGACGTGTCGACCGAGCTGCATTATGGCTGGGGCGAGACGCGCGAAGGCGGGTTGTGGCGGCTGGGCTTCGGCTATGCCGGGGCCGAGGGGCAGGATCGCCCGCACGTCGTCGCGATCGATTATGGCAGCAAGCACAACATCTTCCGCAACCTGGTTCAGGCCGGTGCGAAGGTGTCGGTGGTCCCCGCCACCGCGTCCTATGAGGACGTGATGGCGCTGAACCCGGACGGCATCTTCCTGTCCAACGGTCCCGGCGATCCGGCGGCGACGGGCGAATATGCGGTGCCGGTGATCCGCCAGCTGCTCGACACCGGCAAGCCGCTGTTCGGCATCTGCCTGGGCCACCAGCTGCTCGGTCTGGCTGTCGGCGCCAAGACCACCAAGATGCACCAAGGCCACCGCGGCGCGAACCACCCGGTCAAGCGCCTGTCGGACGGTCTGGTCGAGATCACCAGCATGAACCACGGCTTCGCGGTCGAGCGCGAGACGCTGCCCGCGAACGCGCGCGAGACGCATGTGTCGCTGTTCGACGGGTCGAATGCGGGTCTGGAACTGACCGACCGCCCGGCCTTCTCGGTCCAGTACCACCCCGAAGCCTCGCCGGGGCCGCAGGACAGCTTCTATCTGTTCGAGCGGTTCGTGGGGGCGCTGAAGTAAGCCGGATGAATGGATCTGATTACATTCTGGCGGCAATCTTGCGCGACATTCGGGCGGATGATGAATCGCCGTTTATTTCGGTGAGGAAGCCCGGTGAATTTCGGATTGCATTTAGTCGTGCATATAAGCAAGTTCCGAGTGCTGCCTATATGGATGAGGTGATTGAGTATCTCATCGCAAATAACGTAATTTCGATAATAAGCGATCCATTCGCTTCAGATTATTTTCATTGGAATAGATCTCAGGCTCATCACCTTTTCGTAAATTTGATGGGTGATGTAAAAGGCCCTTATTCCAAGGCTGACAAACTCGGTAAGCCTTGGATGGCAGAAGTTCTTGCCAATATAAAAAATTCCTATCCTGATGTATCGTATCTTCTCAAGAATCAGGTGGCGCCCGCTTCCGACAGAGTTGTCCAATTTGACCATAATTCTCCAGAAGCGGCGGAGATTGCCGATAAATTTGCCGATGTCAAAGAGTACGTAAGGGGGGTGAATCTTCCGGGCGTCGATGAGCAAGAACGCCATCGTGTGCTAAGTGCTCTCGACGTCGCTGAGACGCTTTGGTCAACCGGCAATCTAAAGTTACTGCAGGTGAAAGTCGGCGTCTTAATGGCGGTCGAAGATGCATCGCGTCTTCTGGCTGAAACTGCCAAACAAGTAGCCGTGTCTCTGCTGATCGACGCCATAAAGGCATTCGTTAAAACCCATTTTCACGCCGATTTGGATAAATTGTAATGCCAAAACGCACTGACATCTCCTCCATCCTCGTCATCGGCGCGGGGCCCATCGTCATCGGCCAGGCGTGCGAGTTCGACTATTCGGGCACGCAGGCAATCAAGGCCTTGAAGGAAGAGGGCTATCGCATCGTCCTGGTCAATTCGAACCCGGCGACGATCATGACGGACCCTGAGTTGGCCGACGCGACCTATGTCGAGCCGATCACGCCCGCCGTCGTCGCCAAGATCATCGAGAAGGAGCGCCCCGACGCGGTCCTGCCGACCATGGGCGGCCAGACCGCGCTGAACACCGCGCTGGCGCTATTCCATGACGGCACGCTGGAAAAGTTCGGCGTCCAGATGATCGGCGCCGATGCCGAGGCGATCGACAAGGCCGAGGACCGTCAGAAGTTCAAGGCGGCGATGGAGAAGATCGGGCTGGAATCGGCCCGCTCCGCGATCGCCCATTCCGAGAAGGAAGCGCTGGAGGGCCTGGAGAAGGTCGGCCTGCCCGCGATCATCCGTCCCAGCTTCACGCTGGGCGGCACCGGCGGCGGCGTCGCGTATAATCGCGAGGAGTTCATCGCGATCGTCCGCGCCGGACTCGACGCCTCGCCGACGACCGAGGTGCTGATCGAGGAATCGCTCCTCGGTTGGAAGGAATATGAGATGGAGGTCGTGCGCGATCGCAACGACAATTCCATCATCATCTGCTCGATCGAGAATATCGATCCGATGGGCGTCCACACCGGCGACTCGATCACCGTCGCGCCCGCGCTAACCCTGACCGACAAGGAATATCAGATCATGCGCAACGCCAGCCTGGCGGTGCTGCGTGAGATCGGCGTGGAGACGGGCGGCTCGAACGTGCAGTTCGCGGTCAATCCCAAGGACGGCCGCCTGATCGTCATCGAGATGAACCCGCGCGTGTCGCGCTCCTCCGCGCTGGCGTCGAAGGCGACCGGCTTCCCGATCGCCAAGGTCGCGGCCAAGCTGGCGGTCGGCTATACGCTGGATGAGATCGAGAACGACATCACCGGCGCGACCCCGGCCTCGTTCGAGCCGACGATCGACTATGTCGTCACCAAGATCCCGCGCTTCGCCTTCGAGAAGTTCAAGGGCTCTGAACCCGTCCTGTCGACCGCGATGAAGTCGGTCGGCGAGGTCATGGCGATCGGCCGCAACATCCACGAGTCCATGCAGAAGGCGCTGCGCGGCCTGGAGACGGGTCTCAGCGGCTTCAACGATGTCGAGCATCTGGTCGGCGCGCCCCGTGCCGAGATCGAGGCGGCGCTGGCCAAGGCGACCCCGGACCGGCTGCTGGTCGCGGCGCAGGCGCTGCGCGAGGGCTTCACCGTCGCCGAAGTCCATGCGATCGCGAAGTACGATCCCTGGTTCCTGGAGCGGATCGCCGAGATCGTCGCGGCCGAGGCGGAAGTCATGGAAAACGGCCTGCCGCAGGATGCGGCCGGTATGCGCCGCCTGAAGGCGATGGGCTTCTCCGACAAGCGGCTGGCCTATCTGGCGCTCCAGTCGGCCAATCTGCGTGGCATGGATCGCGGCATCGCACGCGGCTCGGGCCTGATCCACGAGGTCGTCAAGATGATGACCGGCGGCGTCACCGAGCAGGAGGTGCGCGAGCATCGCCAGAAGCTGGGCGTGCGTCCGGTGTTCAAGCGGATCGACACCTGCGCGGCCGAGTTCGACGCCAAGACGCCGTACATGTACTCGACCTATGAAGCCCCGACCTTCGGCGAGCCCGAGGACGAGGCGGTCCCCAGCGACCGCAAGAAGATCGTGATCCTGGGCGGCGGTCCGAACCGGATCGGGCAGGGCATCGAGTTCGACTATTGCTGCTGCCACGCCTGCTTCGCGCTGGCGGATGCGGGCTATGAGACGATCATGGTCAACTGCAACCCGGAAACGGTCAGCACTGACTATGACACCTCGGACCGGCTGTATTTCGAGCCGCTGACCGCCGAGGACGTTCTCGCCATTCTCGACGTCGAGAAGTCGAAGGGCGAGCTGGTCGGCGTGATCGTGCAGTTCGGCGGCCAGACCCCGCTGAACCTCGCCCGAGCGCTGGAATCGGCCGGTATCCCGATCCTGGGTACCAGCCCCGATGCGATCGACCTGGCCGAGGACCGCGAGCAGTTCGCCGCACTCGTCGACAAGCTGAAGCTGCACCAGCCCAAGAACGGCATCGCGCGCAGCCGTGAGGAAGCGCTGATCGTTGCCGAGCGCGTCGGCTATCCGGTGCTGATGCGCCCCAGCTTCGTCCTGGGCGGTCGCGCGATGGAGATCGTCGACGGCCCGCAGCAGCTGGAGGATTATATCCAGACGGCGGTGCAGGTGTCGGGCGACGCCCCGGTCCTGATCGACCAGTATCTGCGGGACGCGATCGAGGTGGACGTGGACGCGATCTGCGACGGCGACCAGGTCGTCGTGGCGGGTGTGCTCCAGCATATCGAGGAAGCGGGCGTCCATTCGGGCGACTCCGCCTGCTCGCTGCCGCCCTACAGCCTGTCGGCCGAGATCATCGCCGAGATCGAGCGTCAGGCGGAAGCGCTCGCGCGCGGCCTCAACGTCCGCGGCCTGATGAACATCCAGTTCGCGGTGAAGGACGGCACGGTCTACCTCATCGAGGTCAACCCCCGCGCCAGCCGCACCGTGCCCTTCGTCGCCAAGGCGATCGGCACGCCCATCGCCAAGATCGCCGCGCGTGTCATGGCGGGCGAGAAGCTCGCTGATCTGCCGCCCATCGATCGCCACATCGATTATTACGCGGTCAAGGAAGCGGTCTTCCCCTTCGCGCGCTTCCCCGGCGTCGATCCGGTGCTATCGCCGGAGATGAAGTCGACCGGCGAAGTCATGGGCATCGACCCCGACTTCACCACCGCCTTCGCCAAGTCGCAGCTGGGGGCGGGCACCGTCCTGCCGACCGAAGGCGCGGTCTTCATCAGCGTGAAGGACGGCGACAAGGAACAGATCGTTCCCGCCGCCCGGATGCTGTCGGAGGCAGGCTTCGCCATCGTCGCGACCGGCGGCACCGCCGATTATCTCGATCGGGCCGGTGTGACGGTCGAGAAGATCAACAAGGTGGCGCAGGGACGGCCCCATATCGTCGACCGGATCAAGGACGGCGGCATCACCCTGATCTTCAACACGACCGAGGGGTGGCAGAGCCTGAAGGACTCCAAGCCGATCCGCGAAGCCGCGCTCGGTCAGAAGATTCCCTACTTCACCACGGCGCCCGCCAGCGTCGAGGCGGCGAAGGCGATTGCGGCCGCTGGCAGCCGTGGTCTTGAAGTACGTCCCCTGCAATCCTACTATTCGCGTTCGCACAACTGATCCCGACATGAGAACATGATGTGCTGGCGGGCCGCTCGTCCCTTTGGGGAGGGCGGTCCGTACCGGGAATGCGTAAGAATTGGGGACTAGGAATATGGCGACCGTCGAAAAGATGCCGATGCTCCAGGAGGGCTATGACAAGCTCACCCAGGACCTGCGGCGTCTGAAAGAAGAGCGGCCGCTGATCGTCGACGCGATCGAGGAAGCGCGCGCTCATGGCGACCTGTCCGAAAACGCCGAATATCATGCGGCCAAGGAACGGCAGGGCCAGGTCGAGGCGACGATCGCCGACATCGAGGACAAGCTGAGCCGTGCGCAGATCATCGACCCGAAGGATCTGTCGGGCGACAAGATCGTGTTCGGTGCGACCGTCACGCTGCTCGACGAGGATGACAAGCCGGTCAAGTATCAGATCGTCGGCCAGACCGAGGCAGACGCCAAGACCGGTCGCATCAGCTACAACTCGCCGCTCGGCCGTGCGCTGATCGGGCGCAAGCTGGACGAAGAGGTCGAGGTGACGGTGCCGTCGGGCGACCGCTATTACGTCGTCAGCAAGATCGAGTTCATCTGATCCGATGGACTGGACAGCGGCACGGGCGACCACGGCCATCGCGGCCGTCACGGCGGCCGTGTCGCTGGCCCTGATCGTCACCGGCATGGTGCCGGATGCAGCGGTTGCGGGCGGTTTCATCCCGCTGCGCTTCGAGGGGGCGGCCTTGCCCCCCGATTTCGGCTTTGCGGTGCCAACCATCCTGACGCCGCTGACCGCGACGCTGATCCATGGCGGCTTTGCGCATATCGCGTTCAACCTGGTGATGCTGGTCTATTGCGGCGCGCAGACCGAGCGGGCGCTGGGGCCGCGCGGGATCGCGATCCTGTACGTGGTGGGCGCCTATGCCGCCGCGCTGGCGCAATATTTTCCCGATCCTGCCTCGCCCATGCCGATGATCGGCGCGAGCGGCGCGATTTCCGCGATCGTCGGGGCCTATGCGCTGCTCTTCGGGCGGCGGCGGGCGACCAAGGGCGTCGCCGGGCTGTCGGCCGAGTTCACCCATGTCCTGTGGCTGGCGGCGGGCTGGATCGGTATCCAGCTGCTGATCGGCTATGCCGGGATGGGCATGGGCGCGATTGCCGTCGCCGCGCATATCGGCGGCTTCATCGCCGGGCTGGTCTTTGCCCGCCCGCTTCTCCTGTGGCGTTATCGTAACGCTTAAGGGGGGCGTAATGCCCGAGCTTCGTTCGATCCGGGCGAGGTCGAAGGCTATATCCCGACCTCGCCCAGTATCCGGCTCAGCCCAGCGTCGGCTCCAGCAGGCGGTGCAGGTGCACCACCACGAACCGCATCTCGGCATCGTCGACGGTCCGCTGTGCCGCGGCGCGCCAGGCCTTTTCGGCGCTGGCATAGTCGGGGAAGATGCCGACCACTTCGAGGGCGGAGGGGTCGACGAAATCGAGAGTCTGCGGATCGCTGACGCGGCCGCCGAACACGAGGTGCAGCTTGCTCATGGTATCTCCTGAGGATTTGCGCTTTCCCCTAGCGACAACAGCGGCGCGATTGAAGACGCTCTTTCGCTATCGCAACGCTTTGTCATAGGGACAGGGGCATGGTGATTGGCAGACGCCGTCCATCCATCCTAGGGATAGCGCCATGACCGATATGCACCATCCCTCTTACGACATCGTTATCGTCGGCACCGGCCATGCCGGGGCGCAGGCGGCCATCGCCCTGCGACAGGAGGGGTTCGACGGCACGATCGCGCTGATCGGCGAAGAGGATTTCCCGCCCTATGAGCGGCCGCCTTTGTCCAAGGAGTATCTGGCCGGAGACAAGCCGTTCGAGCGTATCCTGATCCGGCCCGAGCGTTTCTGGGCGGAGCGCAGCGTGACGCTGCGGCTGGGCGAGCGGATCGTCGCGGTCGATGCGGAGGCGCGGTGCCTGACCAGCGCGAGCGGCACGCTGATCGCCTATGGCACGCTAATCTGGGCGGCGGGCGGCCATGCGCGGCGGTTGAACTGCGACGGCCATGATCTGCGCGGCGTCCATTCCGTGCGGACCCGCGCGGATGTCGACCGGCTGATCGCTGAACTACCCTCGGTCGAGCAGGTGGTGGTGATCGGCGGCGGCTATATCGGGCTGGAGGCGGCCGCCGTGCTGACCAAGTTCGGCAAGGCCGTCACCATCGTCGAGGCGCAGGACCGGGTACTGGCGCGGGTCGCGGGCGAGCCGCTGTCGCGCTTCTATGAGGACGAGCACCGCCAGCATGGCGTCACCGTCCGCCTGAACGACGGCGTGACCTGTATCGAGGGGGAGGGGGCCGTCACCGGTGTGCGGCTGGCCGATGGTGTGGTCCTGCCTGCGCAATTGGTGATCGTCGGTATCGGGATCGTGCCCGCGGTCGCGCCGCTGGTCGCCGCCGGGGCGGCGGGCGAGAATGGCGTGACGGTCGATGCCCAGGGGCGGACCAGTCTGGCCCATGTCTTTGCGATCGGCGACTGTGCCGCCCACGCCAACGCCTTTGCCGACGAAGCGGTGATCCGGCTGGAGTCGGTGCAGAACGCCAACGACCAGGCGACCGTCGTCGCGCGCACGATCATGGGCCGCGACGTGGCCTATCATGCGGTGCCGTGGTTCTGGTCCAATCAATATGACCTGAAGCTACAGACGGTCGGCTTGTCGATCGGCCATGACCGGACCGTGCTGCGCGGCGACCCGGCGACGCGGAGTTTCTCGGTCGTGTATCTGCGAAAGGGGCGGGTGATCTCGCTCGATTGCGTCAATGCGATGCGCGATTTCGTGCAGGGTAAGGCGCTGGTCGCCGATGGCGCGACGATTGCCGAAGACGCGCTGGCCGATACCGACCGGCCGCTTAAGACGTTGTGGCCGCTGACCTGAAATTTTTGTTAAAGAGATGTTGTAACATACCTGGTCGCCGGATATGCGCGCCTCCCACGGGAGAATTGCATGTCCATTCATTTCAAGCCGAGGGGGTTTCGGCTGACGTCCTCATGCCTGGCGCTGGTGCTGGCCGCCACGCCGGCCCTGGCCCAGCAGGCGCAGGGCAGCGATCCGGTGCCGGACGATCACGGCGATATCGTCGTGCTCGGCACCCGGTCGGATCGCGATACCAGCCTGGGGTCCGATCTTCTGACCCGGCGCATGTCGCAGTCGAGCCGTTCGCTGGAGCGCGACCTGCTGGTCGCCAACGGCACCTATCGCCTGTCGGATGCGCTGGAGCTGTTCAGCGGGATCAGCCAGCAGAATAATCGCGGGGGCTTCCTCGACAATTTCGCGATCCGGGGTTTCCTGGGCACGCCCGATGGCGGGGCGGAATATTATATCGACGGCTTTCTCGCCAATCGCGGCCTCGCCCCGCCGCGCGACCCGGCGACGACCGAGCGGATCGAGGTGTTGAAGGGCCCGGCCGGCGCGGTGTTCGGTGACATCGATCCGGCGGGCCGGGTCAATATCGTGTCGAAGACGCCGCGCTTCACCTCGGCGGTCAACGCGACCGTGCTGTACGGATCGTTCAACACGCGGCGTGGCGAGTTGGACGTGACCGGCCCGCTATCCTCGACGCTGGCGGGGCGGATCGTCGTCGCGGCCGAGGACTCGGATGGTTACCGTGACTTCACCAACCCGTCGCGTCGGGTGGTGTCGCCGTCGCTGACCTGGCAGCCGCGTGTCGGCACGAAGCTGACCGCGCTGGCCGAATATACGACTTTCGACTCTGCCTTCGACCGGGGCGTACCCGCAATCCGCGGCGATGCGCTCGCGGTGCCGAGCAACCGTTATTATGGCGAGCCCCGTGACGGGATCACGCGGGCGCGCAACACCCGGTTGCAGCTGACCGGCGAGCAGGCGCTGGGCGGCGAATGGTCGCTGAACGGCGGTGTGGTCTGGCGCTATGCCACGCTGCGCGGCCTGTCGAGCGACCAGTCGCGGCTGGTCGACAACCGCACCCTGTGGCGGCAACGGCGCGAGCGGGGTTACGAGTCCGAGGATCTGGCGGCACGGATCGAGCTGGCCGGGCGCTTCGATGCATGGGGCGTGCATCATCCCAGCATCGGCTTGAAGGGCTATACGCTGCGGTATCTGGAGCTGCTGCGCCGTCGCAATCCCAGTGCGGCGAACCCTTATGCCATCGATGTGTTCGATCCCGTCTATGGCGGGCCGCAGCCGACCCTGCTGCCCTTCCTGAACCAGACGGAGACGCGGGCGTCGGGCGCGATCTATGCGCAGGATATGTGGGACGTCACCGACCGGCTGACCCTGACCGGGGGCGTGCGGTATGACCTGTATCGCCAGCAGCTGCGTCGCAACCTGACGGGTCTGACCACCCGGGCCACGGGCGATCCGGTCAAGTTCCGGGTCGGCGCGCGCTACCGGGTGACCGACACGGTGGCGGTCCACGCCAATTGGGGCGAGTCCTTCCTGCTCAACTCGGGCAGCGGGCGACCGACCGCCAGCGATCCCGAAGGCGCGGCGTTCGGCCCCGAAGAGGCGCGAGGCTATGAACTGGGCGTCGCCGGGCGCTGGCCGGGCGTCAATGTCGCGGCGACCTATTTCAACATCGACAAGCGCGGCATCCTGACCACCGATCCGGTCAACGCCAACTACAATGCGCCGGTCGGATCGTTGAAGAGCCGCGGCGTCGAGCTCGATGCCTCGTTCGACCTTGCCAAGCGGTGGCAGATCGTGGGCAATTACGCCTATATCGAT
Source organism: Sphingomonas sanguinis (assembly GCF_001476905.1). Taxonomy (GTDB): domain Bacteria; phylum Pseudomonadota; class Alphaproteobacteria; order Sphingomonadales; family Sphingomonadaceae; genus Sphingomonas; species Sphingomonas sanguinis_B. Next base: position 10,635 of record NZ_LDTE01000012.1, read on the forward strand.
GCGCGCGCGGACGACCGTACCTTCCTGACGCCCGACGTGCTGAACGTCGCCAAGCATTCGGGTACGCTGTTCGCTGTCGGTCGCTATCCGACCGGCTGGGGCACCGAATGGTCGGTTTCGGCGGGGGCGACCTATGTCGGCGACCGGGCAGGGGCGCTCGATGCCAGCGGCCTGCGCTTGCCCGCCTATACCAAGGCCAAGATCGCGGGCGAGATCGGCGTGACACCCGCGCTGACCGTGCGGGCCGAAGCCGACAATCTGTTCGACGTTCATTATGCGATGAGCTCGTACAGCCAGGTCTGGACCTATCCCGGTGCGCCGCGCACCGTTCGGGTGTCGGCGCGCGTCGCTTTCTGAAACAACCGCTTGCATCGCGCCGCCGCACTATGTCAGACTTAATGCAAAGGTTTGCAGGAGAGTCTGATGCGCTGGCGCGACGCAATATGGGCGGGGGTGGCGGTGGCTGCCCTCGCCACGCCGGTCATGGCAAAGGTGACGGCGCCGTCCGGGGCCAGGGTGTTCCGCCTCGATGGCGGCGGCGTTACCTATGCGATGGGCGTGGATGAGAAAGGCTATCTCCAGCCGCTCTATTGGGGATCGGCGCTGGCCGAGGGCGATCCGCTGGTCTCCGGCGATCCCGTCAAGACGGGCGATCCCATCGTCCTGAAGGGACCCGGCGAACTGTCGGGCTTCGATCCCGCCGGGTCGGTCACGCCGCAGGAATTTCCGGGGCAGGGCGAGGGGCTGGTCAGCGAACCGGGCGTGAAGGCGCTGTTTGCCGACGGCAATCGCGATCTGGTCCTCAAATATCGCAGCCACCGGGCGAGCGGCGAGACGCTGACCGTCGAGCTGGCCGATATCCGCCGCCCGCTGTTCGTCACCCTGACCTATACCATCGATCCCGAGACCGGCATCGTCGCGCGTTCGGCCAAGGTACGTAACGGCGATACGAAGCCGGTGCGGTTGGACCAGCTGGCGGCGGCGGTCTTCTCGCTGCCGGTCGGGGATGATTACCGGCTCCACTATCTGACCGGCCGCCACGCCGCCGAATGGACGCAAAAGGTCGTACCCGTCGAGGCGGCGGAAACCGTGCTGGAGAGCCGTCGGGGATCGACCGGCCATGGCAACAACCCCTGGTTCGCGATCGGCCGCGAAGGGCTGACCAGCGAAGTCCACGGACCCGTCTGGTATGGCGCGCTCGCCTGGTCAGGGTCGTTCCGCATCAGCGTGGCGTCGGACAATCTGGGCCGGGTGCGGATCGCGGGCGGCTATAACCCTTACGACTTTTCCTGGACGCTGAAGCCGGGCGAAACGCTGGACACGCCGGTCTTCTATGCGGGCTATTCGGGCGACGGGCTGGGCGGCGCGTCGCGGACCTTCCACCAGTTCGAGGTCGCGCATATCCTGCCGCATGGAACCAAGGCGCGGCTGCGACCGGTCCTTTATAACAGCTGGGAGGCGACCGCTTTCGACGTGACCGAGGCGGGGCAGATGGCGCTGGCGGAAAAGGCCGCGAAGATCGGCGTCGAGCGCTTCGTGGTCGATGACGGCTGGTTCGGCGCGCGCAACAGTGACAAGGCGGGTCTGGGCGACTGGACGGTCAACCCGACCAAATTCCCGAACGGCCTCAAACCCCTGATCGATCGGGTGAAGGGGTTGGGCATGGACTTCGGCCTGTGGGTCGAGCCCGAGATGGTCAATGTCGACAGCGACCTGTACCGCGCGCATCCCGACTGGGTGCTGAACTTCCCCGGACGCCCGCGGACCGAGGGGCGCAACCAGCTGGTCCTGAACCTCGCCCGCACTGACGTGCGCGACCACCTGCTGAGCGTGCTTGACAAGCTGGTCAGCGAGAACGACATCGCCTTCCTCAAATGGGACTATAACCGCAACTGGACCGAGGCGGGCTGGCCCGAGCAGCCGGTCGCCGACCAGCAGCGCGTCTATGTCGATTATGTCCGTAACCTCTATCATATCCTTTCCGAGCTGCGGCGGCGTCATCCGAAGCTGGAGATCGAGGGGTGCTCGGGCGGCGGCGGTCGCGTCGACTTGGGGATCATCGGGCTGACCGACGAGGTCTGGCCGTCGGACAATACCGACCCCGCCGACCGGCTGACCATCCAGGACGGCTTTACCCGCGCCTATCCGGTCGCCGTCATGATGGCCTGGGTCACCGACAGTCCCAATTGGGCGAACACCCGCGTAACCAGCCTGGACTATCGTTTCCTGTCGTCGATGCAGGGCGGTCTGGGGATTGGTGCCAACCTTGACAAATGGGGCGATGCCGACTTCGCCACCGCGCGCAAATGGGTGGCGGCCTATAAGACGATCCGCGAGACGGTGCAGCGCGGTGCGCTCTATCGGCTGGAGTCGCCGACGGGCGACAATGCCACCGCGGCGACCATGTATGTCGGGCAGGACAAGAGGCAGGCGGTGCTGTTCCAGATGCTGCATTCCTCGATGTGGCGCGACAATCCCGCAGCCATCCACGCCCAGGGGCTGGACCCCGCGCGGACCTATGCGGTCAGGATGCTCGACGGATCGGCGCGGCCTGCGGGCGTGCCTGCCCAAGCGTCCGGCGCCTATTGGATGAACCGGGGGCTGCGCGCGCCGTTGAAAGGCGATTATGTCGGGGCCGCGTTCGTTTTCGAGGCGACGAACTGAACGGCGGGGCGGCTGGATATGAAGGTTGCGGGATATGGCGTGGCGCTGGGCGTGATTCTGGCCGGATGCGCCACCACACCCAAAGAGAAGCCGCTCCTCACCAACCGCGCGCTCGCCCGGGCGGCGGCGAAATGCCATGTGAAGTCGCTGGGCGTGCATTATTCGCGGACGGGCAAGCTGCCCTATGGCGACTATTTGATCCCGGCATCGGAAATCGACGCCGACGGACCCGACGCGCGCCCCAGCACGACCTGTATGTTCGCTGCGCTGAAGGGGTATCGCCGGGATTATCTGGGCCAGGTCGAACACGAACCCGCCGCCCGCCCCGCGCGATAATATGCCATGCCCTTGACGAAAGGGGTGGCGGACGACGACCATCGGCGACCGAGGGGGAGAGTGTCGATGATGGGCGGTAAGAAGGTAATAGGGGCAGCGATGCTGCTGGCGGCGTGTGGGCAGCCGACTGTCCATCGTACGACCGAAAAGCTCAGCACCTTCGACGTGCAGGAGCCGCCGGCGGAAGCCGCGCCACCGTCCCCCGCCGGACGGCAGATCGCCTATGATTATACCGTCACCTATGCCTTTGATCGGCCCGTCGTGGCGCAGGTGCAGGGCGCGCAACTCGCCTTGTGCCGCAAGCTGGGGGCCGCGCGCTGTATGGTCGTTCGGTCGACCCTTCATACGCCGGGACCCGAGGAGCATGTCTCCAGCGACGAGGCGCTGCTGCTGGTCGATGCGCGGCTGGCCACCGGGATCAACCAGCGCCTCGACGCGCTGGCGAGCGAAGGTGGCGCGCGCCTTTCCGAGCGCGCCTCGACGGCAGAGGATGTCACCCGCCGCGTGATCGACGCGGACGCCAAGGTCCGCGCCAAGCAGGCGCTGGCCGAACGGTTGCTGGCGATCATCGGGTCCGGCAAGGGCAATGTCGGCGAACTGGTCCAGGCCGAGCGCGCCTATGCCACCACGCAGGAGGAACTGGATGCGGCGCGCCAGGAACGCGCGGGGCTCGCCCAGCGGGTCGCCATGTCGTCGGTGACGATCAGCTATGTCTATAAGGACCGGGCGGACGACCAGTCGGCGATCGGCGCGAGCCTGCGCTCGGCTGGCGAGACGCTGAGCAACAGTCTGGCGGCGCTGATCACGGCGGTGGTCGCGGCGTTTCCCTGGCTGATCCTGGGGGGCGGCGTGTTGGCGGGCCTGCGCTGGGTCGCGCGCAGGCGGGGCTGGCGTCGGCCATGGCGAAGGAAGGTTACGGACCCGGACGAATGACCCAGGCATGATGCTCGACCCGCGAGATTGAAGGCGGATTCGTTGTCGGTTACGATCCGCCCGTTCGCCGGGAGGGTTCATGTTCGACGTTCAGCAGGCCGAAGTCGCCACCTCGTCGCTGCCCGCACCGATTGCGGGTCCCGTGATGGTGCTTCCCCGGTCATGCCCCGCCCCGACGACGACCGGTGAAGTCGTCGTCTGCGGACGGAAGGACGATCGGTCGTTGAGGTTAGGCCCGATGCCCGACCCGCCGCCTGCCGACAGATTGCTGTCCCGTCCGCTCCGTTTCCAGCTTGCCCCAGGTATTTCCTTCGGTTTTCAGAGGGGCGGCGGCTTCGGACTGAGGACCGAGTTCGGGCCCGGCCGGAAAAGCGGCGAATAGCGGCAGGGCAGGACGGTGGAGACGCGTGTGACCAAGCAGGCCTATGTCGAAGGGCGGCCGGTCGATCGACATGGGGTGCAGCGGGCGATCCGGTGGCTGGGGCGGCGTCTGGAGCTGCGGTCGTTCAGCCTGCTGCCCGAGCATTGGAACTATGCGGAGGGGCTGCGTGCGGCGCTGGCCGTGGGGCTGCCGCTGGTCCTGGCGATCGTGACGGGCCAGAGCCTTTGGGGGTGGGCGGTCTATGCCGCCTTCTGGACATGCCTGTGCGATGCGCCGGGGCCGAACCGGCTGCGTCGCCGCCTGCTGGCCGTGTTCGTGGTCGGTGGCGCGCTCGTCGCCTTGGTCGGATCGTGGCTGGCGTCGTTCGTGCCGCATGGCGCGATGGTGATCGGCCCGTTGCTGGTCTTCGTCGTGACCGCGCTGGCCGGGCGGTTGAAGTTCGGGGGGCTGGTCGGCACCCTGTCGGCGGTCGTCGCGGTCGTGGCAGTGGGTTTTCCGCACGACCTTGACCAAGCGTCACTGCTGGCCAGCGCCTTTTTCGCAGGGGCAGTGTGGAGCTATCTGCTCATCACGTTCCTGTGGCGGATCGACGCCTTCGATCCGCTGCGTCGCGCCAGCCGGGCGGTGAGCGCGCGGCTGCTCGACATGGCCGATGAACTGGCCGCCCTGCGCGAGGCCGCACACCGCGACGCGCAGTGGCATAGCGATCACGCTGAGCATCGCCGCGCCGTCCGCCTGGCGATCGAACGGTTTCGCGATGTCCTGACCCGCTATGACGGAGAGACGGGTCCCGAGCGGACGGCGCGGCGCGAACTGGTAGCGGCGGAGACGATGTTCGGCGCGCTGCTGGCGCTCGACCAGGCGTGCATCGATCGCTGGGGATCGGTCGAGGATCGATCGGCGGTGGCGGAGGCTTGTCGCTTGGCAGTGGCGAGCTGGTTCGTGGCCGGAGGGCAGGAGACGGCGGCGATGGCGGAGGCGCGGACTGTCCTGCAGCGGCTCTGCGCGGATATGCCGCAACCGCTGTTCCGGGGATGTGCGGCCGCATTCGGAAATGCGCTCGATATCCTAGCCGGTCGCCGCGAGCCGCCGGTCGTCGCGCTTTCCGAGGACGCTTGGTCGCCCCGCGCGTCTTCGCTGGCGATGATCCAGCAGGGGTTGCGCCAAGCCGGGGGGCTGGTCGCGGTCTATTATGTGGTGGCGGTGTTCGGGCTCGGTTATCCCTATTGGGCGGCGATGGCGGTGATCGTCGTGTTACAGGGGGACGTGCGCGTCACCTGGTCGCGCGGGCTGGAGCGTATCCTGGGCAGCCTGCTGGGCGGGGCCATGGCGCTGGCGTTCCCGCTGCTGGGCGGCGGGCCGATCGTGCCTGCGCTGGGGGCAGTGGCGCTGGCAGCGCTTACCATGGCGCTGCGATCGGTCAATTACACCATCTTCGTCATGTTCCTGACGATGCTGTTCGTGCTCGTGACCGACATGCTCCACCCCGGCCTTGGCATCGCATCGGCGCGGATCGTCGACAATGTGGCGGGCAGTGTCGCGGCGTTGCTGGCGGTCTTTGCCTTTCGCCCCGATTTCGGTCCGCCCTTGCCCAAGCGGATCGAGGCGGGGATCGCGGCCCATCGCCATTACGGCGAGGCGGTGGAAAGCGGACAGTCGATCGACGTCATCGAAGCCGCGCGCCGCGCCGCCGGACGCGCCAGCGTGGATGCGGAGATCGCCTCGCACGACCTGGGCGGCTGGCTGCACCGCCTGACCCACCGCCGCGCCGATTTCGCGGGGTTACAGGAGATGCGTCATCTGGCCGGACGCGCCGCCATGATGTGGCACGGTAAATTGGGCGAGGGGCGTTCGGCCGCTTAGGTCCGATAGGCCACGGAGATCACCGCGCCAGCGCGCGTTCGGTGTCTTCGCGGGCCTGGTCGACCAGCACGATCGTCGCGGCACGTGCGGCGGCGGCGTCCGAGTCCGCAATGGCGGCGAACAGTTGGCGATGCTCGGGCATGGAGTCGCGGGGCAGCTTGGTGCTGCGATGCTTGTAGAGCGTGGTCCAGTGGACCGCCGCGCCGATGCTGCCCGACAGGCTGACCAGCAGTTCGTTGCCCGTCGCCTCCAGGATGATGTTGTGGAACAGCTGGTCGGCGGCGCGGCCCTGCTCGGTATGCAGGCCATGGTCGGCCATCGCCTCCAGCGCGGCCCCCATGCGCGACAGCTGGCGCGTGTCGCGCTTGACCGCAGCCAGCTCGGCGGCGGCGGGCTCGACGATCAGGCGCAACTGGAACAGGCTCTGGACGAAACCGGCGGGCGGCTCCCCCTCGAACATCCAGGCGAGCAGTTCGGGGTCGAGCAAATTCCATTCATGCCGTTCACGCACCCGCGTGCCCGCCTTCGGCTTGCTGACCACCAGCCCCTTGGCCGACAGCATCCGAAGCGCCTCGCGCACGACCGAGCGGGACAGGCCGCGCTGTTCGGCGATATCGACCTCGCCCGGCAGGGTCGAGCCGGTGGGTATCCGTCCGGTCACGATGGCGACACCGATGTCCCGCGCCAAAGCGCTATGAGCGGGTCCGCGTCGCTGCAAGGTCGTCACTCGGTGGGTTCCTCCCCGATGGCCGGGGCAGTTGCCCCATCCTGTTTGTCAGACCTTTCTATGGACGCTCGCGCAGAAAGGAAAGTGTAGCGATACCGGACCACCCGCTTGCACCCATAATGATACTATGTATCATGGGCAATCTGCCAGTTGCCCTGGGCCCGATGTCGCGGCACCATGGCATATCAACCGGTCCAAGAGGGGGTCCGTTTTCATGAACGTCCGTAACCTGATGCTTGCGGTGAGCACGCTCGCCATCCTGACACCGGCCACCGCGCAGCAGGCGCCGACCACGAGCGAACCGGTCAAGGTGGTCACCGATTCCACGGTCAGCGACATTCCCGCCAAATTCACGCCGCCGACCAATGTGGCCGAGCGCGACTATGTGAAGCGCGAGGTGATGATCCCGATGCGCGACGGGGTGAAGCTGTACACCGTGATCGTCGCGCCCAAGGGCGCGGTGAACGCGCCGATCGTGCTGACCCGCACGCCCTATAACGCCGCCGGTCGCGCCAAGCGGTCGGACAGCACCAAGATGATCGAGGCACTGCCGCTGGCGGACGAGGAGTTCGTGAAGGCGGGCTATATCCGCGTCTATCAGGACATTCGCGGCAAATACGGCTCGGAGGGCGAATATGTCGTGACGCGTCCGGTCATCGGACCGCTGAACGCGACCAAGGTCGACCACACAACCGATGCCTACGACACGATCGACTGGCTGGTGAACAAGGCCAATGTGCCGGAATCCAACGGCAGGGTCGGCATGATCGGATCGTCCTATGAGGGCTTTACCGTCGTCATGGCGCTGCTCCACCCGCACCCCGCGCTGAAGGTCGCCGCGCCCGAAAGCCCGATGATCGACGGCTGGATGGGCGACGACTGGTTCCATTACGGCGCGTTCCGCCTCGCCAATATCGGCTGGATCGGCGCGCAGACCGGCTACAAGGGCGAGGGCAAGGCGCCATCCAGCGGCGGCTATGACGATTACGAGAATTTCCGATATGGCTCGGCGAACGACTGGGCGAAGAAGTCGGGTTATGACCAGTTGCCCTTCTGGCAGCGCATCGTCCAGCATCCTTCGTACGATTTCTACTGGCAGGGCCAGGCGCTCGATAAGCTGCTGGCGGCCAACCCCTCCAACGTGCCGACCATCTGGGAACAGGGCCTGTGGGACCAGGAGGACATGTACGGCGCGATCACCTCGTGGGAGGCGCTGAAGGCCAAGGGCAAGCTGGGCAACAACTTCCTGGTGATGGGCCCGTGGCGGCACAGCCAGATCAATCGCACCGGCACCAATCTCGGGCCGTTCCAGTGGAATGGCGACACCGCCAAGCAGTTCCGCGAGGACATGGTCCTGCCGCTGTTCAATCAGTATCTGAAGGACGGCCCCGCCGCCAACCTGCCCAGCGCCGCCATCTACAACACCGGCGAGAACCACTGGGACAAGCTGACCCAGTGGCCGCTCGCCTGCCAGAGCGGCTGCGCGACGCCGCTGACCCCGCTCTATCTGGCGGATGACAAGGGGCTGAGCTTCGACAAGCCGGGTACGGGGGCGGACGCCTATGTCTCCGATCCCGCCAACCCGGTCCCGCATCTGTCGCGGCCCGTCAATTTCGACGACGGCCGCTGGGGCGACTGGCTGGTCAGCGACCAACGACATGCCGATGGCCGCACCGATGTCGTGACTTATACGACGCCGGTCCTGACCAAGGCGGTGCGCGTATCGGGTGCGCCGATCGCCGACCTGTTCGCGCGCACGACCGGCACCGACGGCGATTTCGTGGTGAAGATCATCGACGTGCTTCCGCCCGAAAATGCGATCGATCCCAAGATGGGCGGATACGAGCTGCCGATCAGCCTCGACATCTTCCGGGGCCGCTATCGCAACAGCTTCGCCAACCCCACCGCGATCCCGGCGGGCAAGGTGCAGGAATATAAGTTCCGCCTGCCGACCGTGAACCATGTGTTCCAGCCTGGGCACCGGATCATGATCCAGGTCCAGTCGAGCCTGTTCCCGCTCTATGACCGCAATCCGCAGACCTTCGTGCCCAATATCTTCACGGCCAAGGCCAGCGATTACAAGAAGGCGACGATCACGCTGGAGCGCGGCGGTGCCAATGCCAGCCGTGTCTGGTTGCCGGTGGTGCCGGTCGACCAGTCGGCGGTGATCACCCGCTAAGCCCTTTTGCGGGAGGGGTTTTCCCTTCCCGCCATCGGCATGGTGCGGTTCGCCGCATCGGGGGCCGAAGGCCCTTGGTCCGACAAACCGGTCTCGTTATCCTGCGATCTGTGTCTCCCCCTTCCTCCCCAATTTCGGCTTCTGCCTTGCCGGTGAACGCCGATGGTGCGGTGGCGGCCATCGATCCCGCCGATGCGCGCCGCTATCTGTCGCTGGTGACCGCCGCGACCGAGCGGTTGATGGCGGCCGACGATCCGGCTGCGATGATCGACTCGCTGTTCGCGCTGATCCGTGACGAACTGCGCCTCGATGTGTTCTTCCACTTCCGGCGCGACGGGGATGTCGTGCGGCTCGATACGTCGGGTGGCCTGACCCGCGCGCAGCGACAGGCGATGGGGATGCTGGACGTCGACATGTCGATCAGCGGTTTGGTCATGCGGGACCGGCGGCCGCTGCACCTGACCGATATCCAGCAGGTGGACGAGTCGCTGACCGATTTCGTGCGTACGCTGGGCATCCAAGTCTATTTGTGCATGCCGCTGCTGCATGGTGACGAGATGCTAGGCACGCTGGGTTTCGGGCGACGCACGGCGCGCCCCTTTGACGAGGAGGAGCAGCGGCTCCTGTCGCTGCTGTGCCATTATGCGGCACTGGCCCAGCACCGGCTGCGCATCGAGGAGGCGCTGCGCCACGGACTCGACACGCAGGCACGGTTGCTGGCGGAGTTGAACCACCGGGTGCGCAACGCTCTGCAGATCGCAATCGGTCTGGTCTCCCATGAGGGGCGACAAGCCGCCGATCCCGACACGCGGTCGGCCTTGCGCCGCGCGGCGGAGCGGTTGCAGGTGCTGGCGAGCGCACACCGCCCGCTCTATGCCACCGCCGATCCGGGCCTGGTCGACCTGCCCGCGCTGTTCGGCGACGTCATCGCCCAGGTGCGGAGCGAGGGGCCGGACGCGCCCATCGCGGCGGACGGCTCGGTCGCCGTGCCCGTGGAACGCGCGGTCGCCGCCGCACTGCTCCTCGACGCGATGATGGCGCAGCCCGTAGGGACGCCCGCCATCACCTTTGCCGCTGTCATGCAGGGCGGGAACGAAATGCTGCATATCACGTTTCAGGGCGTCGGATGGGGACGGATCGCGGGTCTGGTCGAACAGGATCGACTGGTGGCGCGGCTTTGCCACCAAATGCGTGCGACCGTGACGAGTGAGGATGACGGGTGCCTGATCTTGGTCATGCCGCATGATGGCGGCGAACGCGGGCACTGACACGACGGGTAACGCGGACACCGCCGCCGACGATCCGCTCAATCTGCTGATCATCGAGGACGAGGCATTGGTCGCCATGCTGGTCGAGGATGCCTTGACGCTTCATGGCCACCGGGTGATCGGCATCGCCGACACGGTCGCCGCAGCCATGAGCCTGGCGGAGGCGGAACGGCCCGATCTGGCGCTGTGCGATGTGAAGCTGGCTGACGGCGACAGCGGTCTTACCGCCGCGCAGTTGCTGGCCGATCGCGGCATTCCCTGCATTTTCCTGAGCGGCAATTGTCCGGAGCGCGGGGGGCATCCGCTGGTCATCGGCTGCATCGCCAAGCCGTTCCGCGCCGGAACGCTGGGGGTGGCGGTCCGCGCCGCCTATTGCGCCGCACAAGGCGACCGACCGGCCGACCCGCCTGCGGCGCTGAAATTCTATCGGGAGGGATGCTGAGCGGGACGGCCGATCCCGTCATTCTCCAAAGGGCAGGGCAGTGATGGGGGCAGGGTTGAGCGACGGAGGACGATCACCCGCCCTAGGCTTCCGCCGCAACCGGCTCCTCGATCGCCTGTTCCATCTTGTCGAGAATCCGCGCGAACTGCGCGATTTCCGCATCGGTCAGCAGCCCGAAGGCCTGAGATATCAGCGAGCGACGGAGTGGCTCGGTCTGACGGAGCACATGTTCGCCGTGGTCCGTAATGTCCAGCCGCTTGGCCCGCCGGTCCGCCGGGTCGGGCACCCGCACGACCAGCCCGTCGCGCTCCATCGTGTCGACCGCCTGGGTTACCGTGCGGGGCGCCAGATCGAACCATTCGGCCACATCGGCGGCGCGCACCGGCGCATTGTTGGCGATGAAATGCAGCATCTTGGTCCGCGCCAGCGACGCGCCCTGAGCCGCCATTTGCCGGTCGAGCAGCCGATGGAAGCGCAGGTAAATCTGACTGTAGCGGAGGGCCAGGGTTTGAAGATCATGCATAATATGAGGTAGCTCAATAAATGGTCTTGCCTTATTGTGCAAGTGCGAGCAAATGCACCATCGAGTTCTATTGATTCCATCGACAGGGAGGCCGGGATGGCCGACGCACACCAAGTGAATGAGGGGCAGGACGAGGGCACGCACGACGCCGCCGAGGCGGAGGACAGCACTCCCGTCTCGCCTGGCAAGAAGCGGCGTATCCGTATCATCTTGCTGGTCGTGGCGGCCGTCGCGATCGTCGGCGGCGTCTTCTGGTACGCGAACTACAAGAGCGTCGGCCAGTATATGCAGGCGACCAACGACGCCTTCATCCAGGCCGATGCGGTGACCGTCGCGCCCAAGGTCTCGGGCTATGTCGACAAGGTGTTCGTGGCGGAAAACCAGAACGTCCAGGTGGGCCAGCCGCTGCTCCAGATCGATACCCGCGATTACCGCGCGCAGACCGCGCAGATCCAGGCGCAGATCGGCGTCGCCCGCGCCAATGCCGAGGGCGTGCAGGCCCAGATCAAGGAACAGCAGGCCGCGATCGACCGCTCCGAAGCCGATCTTCGCGCCGCGCAGAGCGACGCCGCCTTCGCCCAGGCCGAGGTTGCGCGCTACACGCCGCTTGCCGCATCGGGTGCGGAAAGCCGCGAACGCCTGTCCCAGCTGCAGAACCAGGCGCGTCAGGCCAATGCCAAGGTCGCGGCGGCCAATGCCGCGCTGTCCGCGTCGCGTCGCCGGATCGGTACGCTGAACGCGCAGGTCGATCAGGCCCGCTCGCAGGGCCAGGCGGCCAAGGCGCAGCTGGATGCCGCCGAGGTCAATCTGGGCTCGACCACGATCCGCGCGTCGATCGCGGGCCGGGTCGGCAACAAGACGGTGCGCATCGGCCAGTTCCTGCAGGCGGGCACGCGCACCATGTCGATCGTGCCGGTCAACCAGCTGTATATCAATGCGAACTTCAAGGAAACGCAGCTGGGCCTGATGCGCCCCGGCCAGCCCGTGAAGATCGAGGTCGATGCGCTGCCGGGTGTCGAGATCAAGGGCCATGTCGAGAGCGTGGCGCCGGGCACCGGTGCGCAATTCTCGCTGCTGCCGCCGCAGAACGCGACCGGCAACTTCACCAAGATCGTGCAGCGCGTGCCCGTCCGCATCGCGGTCGACGCCGATGCGCAGACCCGCGCGCTGATGGTGCCCGGCATGTCGGTCGACGTGACGGTCGATACCCGCTCGGCCAAGGGCGCGCTGAAGCGCATCGCCGAGCAGCAGGACCAGCATAACGAAGCGCGGCAGGGGGCGCAGGGCCGGTGAGCGCCGCCGCCGCCCCCATTCGGGGCAATAAGGCCGGTTCGGCCGCCCAGGGGGGCGGCGCGCCGGCAAAAGCCGACCTGACCGCCTGGCTCGCCGTCGCGGCGGGCAGCATCGGTGCGCTGATGGCGACGCTCGACATCTCGATCGTCAACTCCGCGCTGCCGACCATCCAGGGTGAGATCGGTGCCAGCGGGACCGAGGGGACGTGGATCGCAACCTCCTACCTGGTCGCCGAGATCATCATCATCCCGCTGTCGGCATGGCTGGAGCGGTTGCTGGGCCTGCGCACCTTCCTGCTGATCGCGTCGATCCTGTTCACCGGTTTCTCGGTGGTCTGCGGCCTGTCGACGAACCTGACGATGATGATCATCGGACGCGCGGGGCAGGGCATTACCGGCGGCGCGCTGATCCCGACCGCGCTGACCATTATCGCGACCCGGTTGCCACGCGAGCAGCAGCCGATCGGCACGGCGTTTTTCGGCGTCACGGCCATTCTGGGTCCCGTCATGGGGCCGCTGATCGGCGGCTGGCTGACCGAGAATATCAGCTGGCACTATGCCTTCTTCCTGAACCTGCCCGTCGGTGCGCTGCTCGTCACGCTGCTGCTGGTCGGCCTGCCGCACCAGAAGCCGCATCTGTCGGAGCTGATGAAGGCCGACTGGCTGGGCATTGCCGGGCTGGCGCTGGGACTGGGCGGCCTGACCGTCGTGCTGGAAGAGGGGCAGCGCGAGCAGTGGTTCGAGTCGCGCGAGATCATCGAGCTGACCATCCTGTCGATCTTCGGCTTCGGCCTGTTGTTCGCGGGCCAGTTCGTCGCCTCGCGCCCGGTCATCCGCCTGAAACTGTTGCTCGACCGCCAGTTCGGCAGCGTGGTCATCATGGGCATCGTGCTGGGCATGGTGCTCTACGGCACCTCCTACGTGATCCCGCAGTTCCTCGCTTCGATCGCCGGGTATAACGCATTCCAGGCGGGCAAGGTCGTGCTGCTGAGCGGCATTCCCAGCCTGATCATGATGCCCTTCACCCCGATCCTCATCAAGAAGGTCGATATCCGTATCGCGGTCGGCCTGGGGCTGGGCATCATGGCGTTGAGTGCCGGGATCGACACGGTGCTGACCGCGGACTCCACCGGCGGCTCGTTCACCGACTCGCAGCTGCTGCGCGGCGTCGGCACGATCCTGGGCATGTTGTTCCTGAACCAGGCGGCGATCTCGTCCGTCCCGCCGTCGCAGGCGGGCGATGCCGCCGGGCTGTTCAGCGCGGCGCGCAACCTGGGCGGCTCGTTCGCCCTGGCGGGCATCGCCACCGTGCAGGATCAGCGCAGCTTCCTGCACGAACGTCGTCTGGAGGAAACGCTGACCGCCAATTCGGGGTCGACCCAGGGCTGGGTCGACGCGCTGACCCAGCAGTTCGGCAGCAGCGACGCGGCGCTGCGCATGATCGGCAATACGATCAAGCAACAGGCGCTGGTCATGACCTATAACGACCTGTTCTTCATCCTGTGCGTCGGCATCATCATGGTGATGCCGCTTGTCCTGTTCCTCCGCCCGCTGCCCAAGGGCGGCCCCGTGGCGATGCATTGAGAACCATGATGCGCAAGCAGCTTTCCCTCATCCCGCTTCTCCTCCTGGGGGCCTGCACCGTCGGGCCCAACTATGCCGGGCCGCCCAAGGCCATCGGCTCGGCCGCGACCCCGCCCGCCGGGTTCGCGCGCGCCGACAATACGCTGGCGACGACTGCCCCCGCGGTCGCCGACTGGTGGACGACGCTGAACGATCCCATGCTGACTTGGCTGGAAGAGCGGGCGCTCGAGTCCAACCCGAACGTCGCGGTGGCGCAGGCCCGGCTGAAGCAGGCGCGGTCGGCGCTGCGACTGGAGCGCGCCAACCAGGCGCCGAACGCCAATGCCAGCGCCACCTATCTCCATGCCGATCTGCCCGCGCTCAATCTGGGCGGCGGCAATGAGCAGGGCGGCGGGCAGGGTGGTGCCAATGGCGGTGCGTCGGGCGGGTCCGGCGGCGGCACCAATGTCGACTTCTTCAACCTGGGCTTTGATGCCAGCTGGGAGATCGACCTGTTCGGCGGGCGTCGCCGCACCGTCGAGGCCGCGCGCGCCAGTGCCGAGGCGGCGGAGGCCAATGTCGCCGACGCACAGGTTTCGCTCAGCGCCGATGTCGCCCAAGCCTATGTGGGGCTCCGCGACGCGCAACAGCGGTTGATCCTGGCGCGTGACGCGTCGCGGATGCAGCGCGACACGCTGAACCTGACGCTCCAGCGGTTCAACAACGGCACCGCCTCGCAGCTGGAGGTGGAGCGGCTGCGCAACCAGGTGGAGAGCACCGATGCGCAGATCCTGCCGCTGTCCTCGTCGGTCGAGACCTATCTGAACGCGCTCGCCATCCTGATCGGGGAGGCGCCGGGCACGCTCGATCAGCGGTTGAGCCAGCCGGGGCAGGTGCCCTTGCCGCCCGCGCAGGTGGCGGTCGGCGATCCCACCGCGCTGCTCCAGCGTCGGCCCGACATCCGCGCGGCCGAACGCAATCTGGCGGCGCAAACCGCCAAGATCGGGGTTGCGGAGGCGGCCAAGTTCCCGCGCCTCAACCTGATGGGGATCATCGGCATCGGCGGCACCTCGCTCGATGCGCTGACCGACCTCGACAATCTGGTGACGCTGGGCGCGCCGATGCTCCAGTGGAATGTGCTGAACTTCGGTCGCGCCAATGCGCGGGTCGGCCAAGCCGAAGGCGCGCGCGACGAGGCGGAGGCGCGGTATCGCGGCGCGGTCCTGTCGGCGTTGCGCGATGCGGAGGACTCGCTGTCGCGCTTCCGGGCGCGGCGGAACACGGTGGCGACGCTGGCGCGGGCCAAGGCGTCGGCGGATCGCTCGGCGGTGCTGATGCAGCAGCGTTATCGCGCGGGTGCGGCGACGCTGATCGATACGCTGGATGCCGAACGCCAGCGGGTGGCGGCGCAGCAGTCGCTGTCGCAGGCGGTCGCCGGGCTGACCAACGATTACGTCGCGCTGCAAAAGGCGCTCGGCCTGGGTTGGCGCGCGCCGACGGGGGCTTAAGTTCGATCCTCCCCGCCACGGGGAGGGGGACCATGCGAAGCATGGTGGAGGGGGATTGCCGCAAGGGACATCCTTTGGCGACAACCCCCTCCGTCAGTCCTGCGGACTGCCACCTCCCCGTACCGGGGAGGATTGGATCACGCCCCCGCTTTCGCGATCCGCTCCCGCGCTTCGCGCTCGATCGTCTCCAGCTCCGCGACGGTCTGGACCAGCGCGGTCATCTGCTGGCGGAGTTCATCGACCCGTTCGCGGCATCGTTCCGCCAGCACGCGCATCTGTTCGACATGCTGTGGGTCAGCGTCGTACAGCCGCAGGAATTCCTCGATCTCGCGCAGGGAAAAGCCCAGTCTCTTCCCGCGCAGGATCAACTGCATCCGGCCCGTCTCGCGCTTGGAATAGACGCGCGCGGTGCCGACGCGGCGCGGTTCGATCAGCCCGCGATCCTCATAGAAACGTAGCGTGCGCGTCGTCACGCCCAGGCTGTTCGCGACATCCTGGATGCCGCGAAGCTCCTCATTTTCCCCCACCGTCTATTCCCCCACGGGCCGCACCGCCGCCGCAGCGGCCTTGGCCAATTCTTCCTCAACCAGTTCCTTCTTCGACAATTTGCCGATCAGGGTCTTGGGCAGGCTTTCGCGGATTTCGACCTCGCGGGGAAGTTCGATCTTGCTGACCTTGTCCTGAAGGAACACACGCAGTTCCTCCGGCGTGGCGTGGTGATCGGGGGCGAGTTTAACGAAGGCCTTGGGCGACTGGCCGCGATAGGCGTCGGGGATGCCGATGACGACGGCCTCGGCGACGGCGGGATGCTCGTACAGGGCCTCCTCGATCATGCGCGGATAGACGTTATAACCGCCGCACAGGATCACGTCCTTGATCCGGTCGACTATGAACAGATAGCCGTCCTCGTCCAGATAGCCGACATCGCCGGTGCGCAGCGCGCCATGGATGAAGACCTGCTCGGTCTCGGCCGGCTTGTTCCAATAGCCCGACATGACCTGCGGGCCCCGCGCACAGATTTCGCCGACCTCGCCCGGCGGCATTAGCCGGTCGGGATTGTCGCGGTCGCGAATCTCGATGATCGTGCCGGGGAAGGGCTGGCCCGCCGAGCCGCCCTTGTTCTCGCCGATGATCGGATTGCAGGTGATGATCGGCGACGCCTCGGACAGGCCGTAGCCCTCGACCAGCTTGCCGCCAGTGGTGTTCTCGAACGCGATACGGACTTCGGCGGGCAGGGGGGCGCCGCCCGAGATGCAGGCCTTGATTGCGGACAGGTCGACCTTGCGCGCCTCCGCCACGCCCGCGATCGCGTTGTAGATGGTCGGGACGGCGGGGAAATAGGTCGGTCGACTGCGCGCGATGGTCTTGAGCACCTGATCCAGCTCGAACCGGGGGAGGAGAATCATCTCCGCACCGACCCGGATCGCAAAGCTGAGCACTGTGGTCAGCGCAAAGACATGGAAGAGGGGAAGGACGCCCAAGATGCGCTCCTCGCCGATCATCTCCTCGCCGCCGGTGTGCACGACCATGGCATCGGCATTGGCGATCAGGTTCCAGTGCGACAGCATGGCCGCCTTGGGGCTACCGGTCGTGCCGCCGGTATATTGCAGCACGGCCACGTCGTCGGGCTTGGCGGCAATCGGGGTCAGGCCGCGTCCGCCCTTCATCATTTGCGCAAAGCTCAGGTGGCGCGGGGCGGGGCCGGGGGCGGCGATCATCGACCGCTTGAACAGGCGATAGGCCAGCCCCTTGATGGTCGGCAAAGCGTCCGCGACCGGGCAGGAGATGACGTGGCGGACCGACAGCTTCTCGGCCGCCTTGCTGACCCGGGCATAGATATCGGGGATGTCGCAGGTGGCGATGATCTCCGCGCCCGAATCCTCCAGCAAGTGGCACAGCTCGCGGTCGACATAGAGCGGGTTGACGTTGACGACGATACCCCCGGCCTTCAGCGTCGCGAAGTAGAGGACGGGGTAATAGATGATGTTGGGCAGGCACAGCGCGACGCGCGTGCCCTTCCTTACCCCCAACGCCTGAAGCCCGGCGGCGGCCTTGTCGACCATCGCGCCCAGTTCGTCATAGCGGGTGATCCGCCCCATGAAGTCGATCGCCGGACGCGCGCCATGCCGCCGTACCGTGGTCTCGAACATGTCGGTCAGCAATCGCGGCTCCGCGACCAGCGGGCGTCCCGTTGCCTGACCCGGTACACCGCCTGTCGTGGCTCCTCCGATGGCTTCTGCCGTCATCGCGTCGCTCTCCTGTATCTTTTTTCGACCATACCCTGTTGTCGATTAGGGTCGAGTTGCTTATTGTGTTGACGTATAGGGTAGGTAACGCACCTTAACGTTAGGCCGCAAGCCCATAAAGAGAGGATTGGATGACCAACATCGTGATCGCAGGCTATGCCCGCTCTCCCTTCACCCAGGCTGGCAAGGGCGCGCTCGCACGGGTTCGTCCCGATGACCTGACCGCGCAGGTGATTCGCGGCCTGATCGACCGCACCGGCGTCGATGCGTCGCAGATCGAGGACATCATCCTGGGCTGCGCATTCCCTGAGGGCGAGCAGGGCATGAACGTCGCGCGCCTGATCGGCCTGCTGGCGGATCTGCCGCTGTCGGTCGGCGGCATGACGGTGAACCGCTTCTGCGGATCGTCCATGTCGGCCATCCATATCGCCATGGGCCAGATCCAGATCGGCGCGGGCGAGGCGTTCATCTGCGCCGGTATCGAGTCGATGAGCCGGGTGCCGATGGGCGGCTATAACCCGCTGCCCAATCCCGAACTCGCAGCTGCCCGGCCCGGTGCCTATATGGGCATGGGCCAGACCGCCGAGAACGTCGCGACCAAGTACCAGATCACCCGCGCCGAGCAGGAAAAGTTCGCGGTCGCTAGCCAGAAGAAGGCCGCCGAGGCGCGTTCAGCCGGTCGTCTGGCCGACGAGATCGTGCCGATCCACACCAAGGCGGGCGATGTCACCGAAGACGGGCTGATCCGTCCCGACACGACCGAGGAAGTGTTGTCCGGCCTGAAGCCCGCTTTCGACAAGGACGGCACGGTGACGGCGGGCACCGCCTCGCCGCTAACCGATGGCGCGGCGGCCGTGCTGGTCACCTCGGAAGAGTTCGCCAAGAAGCATGGCCTGAAGATCCTTGCCCGCATCAAGGCGGTCGGCATTTCGGGTTGCGAGCCCGAGACGATGGGCCTCGGCCCGATCGGCTCGTCCAAGAAGGCGCTGGAGCGCGCCGGTATCTCTGCGGGCGATCTCGACGTGGTCGAGATCAACGAAGCCTTTGCCAGCCAGGCCATCGCCTGCATCCGCGACCTGGGCCTGAAGGACGAGACGATCAACAAGGACGGCGGCGCGATCGCGATCGGCCATCCGCTGGGCGCGACCGGGGCGCGCATCGTCGGCAAGGCGGCGGCGCTGCTGGCGCGTGACGGCGGTCAGTATGCGCTGGCGACCCAGTGCATCGGCGGCGGGCAGGGCATCGCCACGGTTCTGGAGCGTGCATGATGGCTGAGACGATCAACAAGGTTTGCGTGATCGGTGCAGGCGTGATGGGGGCTGGCATTGCGGCGCAGGTCGCCAATGCCGGTGTGCCCGTCCTGCTGCTCGACATCGTGCCCAAGGACGGCGCCGATCGCGACGCGGTGGCCAAGGGGGCCGTCGCGAAGATGCTCAAGACCGAGCCCGCGCCCTTCATGTCGCCCGCCGCCGCCAAGCTGGTGGAAACGGGCAATATCGAGGATCACCTCGACCGTGTCGCCGAATGCGACTGGATCGTCGAGGCGGTGGTCGAGCGGCTGGACATCAAGCAGGCGCTCTATGCCAAGCTGGAGACGCTGAAGCGTCCCGGCACGGCGGTGTCGTCCAACACCTCGACCATCCCGCTCGGCCATCTGGTCGAGGGGCGGTCGGAGCAGTTCAAAAACGACTTCCTCATCACCCATTTCTTCAATCCGCCGCGCTATATGCGGTTGATCGAGATCGTGACGTCGGAGCACACCGATGCCGGTGTCGCTGCCAAGGTTGCGCAGTTCGTCGATCACCGCATGGGCAAGCGGATCGTCCGCGCCAAGGACACGCCGGGCTTCATCGCCAACCGTATCGGCACCTATTGGCTGGCGGTCGCGATCAACGCGGCGATGGACCAGGGTCTGACCCTCGAGGAGGCCGACCAAATCGGTGGCCGTCCGATGGGCGTGCCAAAGACCGGCATTTTTGGGCTGATCGACCTGGTCGGCATCGACCTGATGCCGCTGCTCGCCAAGTCGCTGTCCTCGACGCTGCCGGAGGGCGATGCCTATTTCGACACGATCCGTCCGCTGCCGCTGGTCGACAAGATGATCGCGGAAGGCTTTACGGGCCGCAAGGGCAAGGGCGGCTTCTACCGCCTCGACCGCAAGCCCGACGGCACCAAGGCCAAGCAGGCGATCGACCTGAAGACCGGCGAATATCGCGCCGAGAAAAAGCCGGAGCGTTTGCCGGGGCGCGCCGAGAAGGATCTGGCCGCGCTCGTCGCGACGCCGGGCAAGGTCGGCGACTACGCCTGGGCGATCCTGGGCCCGGTCCTGTCCTATGCCGCCGGGCTGGTCGGCGAGGCGGCCGACGATATTGTCGCGATCGATGACGCGATGAAGCTGGGCTATAACTGGAAGTTCGGCCCGTTCGAGCTGATCGACCGCATGGGTCCGGGCAAGCTGGCCGAGCGGCTGCGCGCCGAGGGCAAACCCGTTCCGGCGCTGCTGGAGACGGCGGGCGACCGCCCCTTCTACCGCGTGGTCGATGGCAAGCGTCAGTATCTGACGCTGGGCGGTGACTATGCCGATGTCGTCCGCGCCGAGGGCGTGCTGCTGCTTGAGGACATCAAGCTGCGCTCCGAACCTTTGCTCAAGAACGGTTCGGCGTCTGCCTGGGATGTCGGTGACGGTGTGGTGGCGTTCGAGTTCACCGGCAAGATGAATGCGCTCGATGAGCAGGTGTTGTCGCTCCTGCAGAAGACCATCGCGCTGGTGAAGAGCCAGTATAAGGCGCTGGTCATCTATAATGAGGGCAGCAACTTCTCGGCCGGCGCGAACCTCGGTCTCGCCATGTTCGCGGTGAACATCGCGGCCTGGGGCGAGGTCGACAAGCTGGTCGTCGCGGGGCAGCAGGCGTACAAGGCGCTGAAATACGCGCCCTTCCCGGTGGTCGCCGCGCCTGCGGGCATGGCGCTGGGCGGCGGATGCGAGATTCTGCTCCATGCCGATGCGATCCAGGCCCATGCGGAAAGCTATATCGGGCTGGTCGAGACCGGCGTCGGTCTGGTCCCCGGCTGGGGCGGCAATGGCGAGCTGATCGACCGCCTCGCCAAGTCGCCCAAGATGCCGAAAGGCCCGATGCCCGCCGCGATGAAGGCGTTCGAGACCATCTCGACCGCGCAGGTGTCGCGCTCGGCGGCGTTGGCCAAGGACCTCGGCTACCTCCGCAAGGACGACGGCATCACCATGAACCGCGACCGGCTGTTGGCCGATGCCAAGCAGAAGGCGCTATCGCTGGTCGAGGGCTATCAGCCGCCCGAAAAGCCGGTCTTCCGCCTGCCGGGTGCGGCCGGACGGGTCGCCTTCAACGGCGCTGTCGCCGACTTCGCGAAGAAGGGCGTCGCCACGCCGTACGACGTGGTGGTGGCGGGCCGTCTGGCGAACATCGTCACCGGCGGCGAGGCCGACATCATCGACGAGGTGAGCGAGGATCAGCTGCTCAAGCTGGAACGCGCCGCCTTCATGGAAAGCGTCAAGGACGCGCGGACCCAGGCGCGGGTCGAGCATATGCTCGAAACCGGCAAGCCGCTGCGCAATTGATCGGGAGAGGATAATCCCATGCAAGTCTATAACGCACCGCTGCGCGACATGCGTTTCGTCCTCCACGAACTGTTCAAGGAGGACGAGTTCGGCCCCGTCGCGGGCCAGGACGAATTCGGTCCCGAACTGTACGACGCGATCCTCGAAGAGGCGGCGCGCGTCACGCAGGAGGTCCTGCTGCCGCTCAACGCCACGGGCGATATCGAAGGGTGCAAGCTCGAAAACGGCGTCGTCCGCACGCCCGCCGGGTTCAAGGAAGCCTATAGCCAGTTCTGCGAAGGCGGCTGGGCCGCGCTCGCCTCGCCGGTCGAATATGGCGGGCAGGGGCTGCCCGAGGCAGTGAACAAGCTGGTCGAGGAGATGATCTGCGCGACCAACCTGTCGTTCAGCCTCTATCCCGGCCTGACGCACGGCGCGACCACCGCGCTGATGGGTCATGGCTCTGAAGACCTGAAGAGCTTCTATCTGCCCAAGATGATTTCGGGCGAATGGTCCGGCACCATGTGCCTGACCGAGGCGCATTGCGGCACCGATCTGGGCCTGCTGCGCACCCGCGCCGAGCCGCAGGAGGATGGCTCGTATCGGCTGACCGGCGGCAAGATCTTCATCTCGGCGGGCGACCATGACCTGACAGACAATGTCATCCACCTCGTCCTCGCGCGCACGCCCGATGCGCCCAAGGGAGTGAAGGGGATCAGCCTGTTCCTGGTGCCCAAGTACCTGCCCAAGGACGACGGCTCGGTCGGCCCCGCCAATGGTGTCAGCGTCGCGGCGATCGAGCACAAGATGGGCCTGAAGGCCTCGGCCACCTGCCAGCTGGAGTTCAACGACTCCAAGGGCTGGGTCGTGGGCGAGCTGAACAAGGGGCTGGCGGCGATGTTCACCATGATGAACACCGAGCGCGTTTCGGTCGGCATCCAGGGCCTGGGCATCAATGAGGTGGCGTATCAGTCGGCCGTCGCCTATGCCAAGGACCGCTTGCAGGGCCGGGCGCTGGGCGGGGCGGCGCGTCCCGACCTGCCCGCCGACCCGATCATCGTCCACCCGGACGTGCGCCGGATGCTGATGACCATGCGCGCTTATGCCGAAGGCTGCCGTGCACTGGGTCAGTGGGCGGCGCGCGGTCTGGATGCCGAAGCCCATGCGATCGATCCGGCCGACCAGTCGCGGGCGGCGGATTTCGTCGCGCTGCTGACCCCGGTCGTGAAGGCGCTGTTCACCGATCTCGCCTTCGACGCGGCGAACATGGCGGTGCAGGTCCATGGCGGCCACGGCTATATCCGCGACCACGGCATCGAGCAGTTCGTCCGCGACGCCCGCATCGCCCAGATCTATGAGGGCACCAACGGCGTCCAGGCGCTCGACCTCGTGGGCCGCAAGATGCCAGCGCATATGGGCCGCTATATGCGTCCCTTCTTCCATGCCGTGTCCGAGCAGGTCGAGGCGCTGGTCAAGCATGACGATAAGGCGATCACCGGCTGGGCGGCGGGCATGCAGCAGGCCTTCGGCGCCTTGCAGCTCAGCACCGGCATGATTGCGCAAAAGGGGATGAAGGACCCCGAGGAAGCGGGCGCGGCGGCGACCGACTATCTGCGCCTGCTGGGCCTGGTCGGCATCGGGCATTGCTTCCTGAAGTCGGCGCGGATCGCCACCGAGCGGCTGGCCGAAGGCACCGACGAGGCGGGCTTCTACAAGGCCAAGCTCGCCACCGCCGGGTTCTTCTTCGACCGTATCCTGCCCCAGGCGACGGCGGCGTTCCTGGCGATCAAGTCGGGCAAGCGCTCGACCATGGCGCTGGAGCTGGAAGCATTTTGAAACGAAGCGATGCCGGTTGCGCTTGATTGCGCGCTACCGGCATCGTACGCATGATGTGTCGTTGCCCTATGCGTCACAAGGTGAACGTATACGGTAATTAAGGCCAAAGAATTTGGGGCGACCGGCCAGAACCGGCGCTCTGGCCCGGACCACGGGCATGGAGAGGAGAATAGGCATGTTGATGACCCTGATGGCCATGACCCTTGCCGGAGCTGGTGCGAATGCGGATTCGGTGTTGGGCCGGTGGCAGACCCAGACGCGCGGCGGTGTTGTAGAAATCCAGAAGTGCGGCAATTCGGTCTGCGGTCGTATCCTTTCGTCCGAAGGGCTGCGCTCCAATCCGAACCTGACCGACCAGAATAATCGCGATCCCAAGCTGCGCAGCCGCCCGATCAAGAACCTGCTCATCCTGCAGGGCTTTTCGGTTGATGGCGCGGCGTGGAACGGTGGCACCATCTACAATGCCGAGGACGGCAAGACCTATAGCGCCAAGCTGACGCCCGAGGGGCCGGACACGCTGAAGGTGCGCGGCTGCGTCTTCGTTCCGCTCTGCAAGACGCAGACCTGGACCCGTATCCGCTGACCCTTCGTCCAATCATAGAATAACTCCGGGGAGTATGCTCATGACCAAGTCCTTCAAGGCGCCGCTGCTCGCGACGGCCATCGTCTCGTCCTCCTTCGCCTTCGCCGGGGCCGCCTATGGCCAGGCCTTCTATCTTCAGGAACAGTCGACTCGCGGACAGGGCCGCGCCTTTTCGGGTGAGGGTGCCGATACCGGTGCGTCGTCGCTGTGGTGGAACCCCGCCTCGATCGCTGGCATGGAGCGCGGCGAGGCCGTGATCGGCGCCTCGGCGATCATTCCCAAGGGCGATGTCGTCGACAATGGCACGCTGATCCGTCGTCCGGGCGGCACCTTCCAGCCGGTCGGCGGCGACCGCGTGTCGAGCGATCCGATCAATCGCGGTGTCGTGCCCTCGGGGGCGGTCGCCGTTCCGCTGGGCGACCGGGTTGCCGTCGGCCTGGCGGTCACCTCGCCCTACAGCTTCACCACCGAGTATGACGCGACCAGCTGGGCGCGGTACAGCGCACTGAAGACCGAATTGCGCACGATCGACATCCAGCCTTCGGTCGGCGTGGCGCTGCTCGACTGGCTGCGCGTCGGTGGCGCGTTGAACGTCCAATATACCAAGGCCGAGCTGGGCAACGCGCTGCCCAACCTGTCCTCGGCGCTGCCCGATGGTTTCCAGCGGCTGAAGGGCGATGGCTGGGATCTGGGGTGGACCGCGGGTGTTCAGTTGCACAATGACTGGGCCACCGTCGGCATCAGCTACAAGTCGCGGATCAAGCACAATCTGAAGGGCAGCCTCGAAGTCGGTGGTCTCCTCGGCCCGCTCGCGGCACAGAACCGGACGATTGATGGTGCGACCGCGACCTTCTACACGCCCGCGCAGATCATCGTCGCCGGTCGCTTCCGCGCCACCGACAAGCTGACCCTGAACGCACAGGCGGTACGCTTCACCTGGGCCGATTTCGACGCGATCCGCCTGGGTGCGCCGATCAATCAGGCAATCCCGGAGAATTACAAGAACAGCTTCTCGCTGGCCGGTGGTTTCGATTACGCGGCCACGGATCGCCTGACGCTGCGCGCCGGTGCGCAGCGCGGTATTACGCCGACCCAGAATGGCAATCGCGATGCGCGCGTGCCGGATGCCAATCGCTGGAATTATTCGATCGGCGGCTCGTACAAGGTGACCCCGCGCTTCACGCTGGACGCGGCGGGCAGCTATATCGACTTCGCCAATGCCAGCATCGACCGCCGGACCGCGGCCTATGCGGGAACTGCGGTACAGACGCCGATCCTGACCAACGGCCAGGTGCAGAATGCGCGGGCATTCGTGGCGTCGATCGGCGGCCGCTTCAGCTTCTGATTGAGAGACTGGTTATGAAGATCGTCGTGCCCGTGAAGCGGGTGTTGGATTATAACGTGAAGCCGCGTGTGAAGGCGGACGGGACGGGCGTCGATCTGGCGAACGTGAAGATGTCGATGAACCCGTTCGACGAGATCGCGGTGGAAGAGGCGATCCGGCTGAAGGAGAAGGGGGCGGCGACCGAAGTGGTCGTCGTCTCGATCGGCGAGCCCAAGGCGGCCGACACGCTGCGCACCGCGGTCGCCATGGGTGCGGACCGGGCGATCCTCATCACCGCCGACCAGCCGGTGGAACCGCTGGGCGTCGCCAAGCTGCTGGCCAAGGTGGTCGAGGAGGAACAGCCGGGCCTAGTCATCCTGGGTAAGCAGGCGATCGATGGCGACAACAACCAGACCGGCCAGATGCTGGCCGGTCTGCTCGGCTGGGGGCAGGGCACGTTCGCCTCGAAGGTCGAGATCGACGGTGAGACCGCCAACGTGACCCGTGAGGTCGATGGCGGGCTGGAGACGGTGGCCCTCACGCTGCCCGCGATCGTCACCACCGACCTGCGCCTCAACGAGCCGCGCTATGCGTCGCTGCCTAACATCATGAAGGCCAAGTCCAAGCCGATGGCGACCAAGACCGCCGCCGACTATGGCGTCGATGTCGCGCCGCGCCTGACGATCACGCACGTTGCCGAGCCCGGCAAGCGGCAGGCGGGCGTCAAGGTCGGCTCGGTCGATGAACTGGTCGAGAAACTGAAAGCACTGGGAGTGGCCAAGTGAAGACGCTGGTATGGGTCGAGCATGACGGCGGGACCGTCAAGGATGCCACGCTGGCGACCGTCACGGCGGCGTCGAAGCTGGGCGAGGTGCACCTGATCGTCGCGGGCCAAGGCGTGGACGGTGTCGCACAGGCGGCCGCCAAGATCGCGGGCGTGGGCAAGGTCCATGTCGCCGACGACGCAGCCTATGCCAACGCGCTGGCCGAGAATGTCGCGCCGCTGATCGCCGAGCTGATGGGCCATCACGACGCGTTCCTGGCGCCGTCGACGACGACCGGCAAGAACATCGCGCCGCGTGTCGCCGCGCTGATCGACGTGATGCAGATCAGCGACATCCTGTCGGTCGAGGGGCCGGACAGCTTCACCCGGCCGATCTATGCGGGCAACGCCATCGCGACGGTGAAGACCAGCGACAAGAAGCTGGTCCTGACCGTCCGCACCACCGCCTTCGAGAAGGCGGCGGCCGAGGGCGGTTCGGGCACGATCGAGGCGGTCGCCTCCACCGGCGACGCGGCCAAATCGCGCTTCGTCGGTGCGGAGAAGGCCGAGAACGCGCGCCCCGAGCTGACCAGCGCCAAGATCATCGTCTCGGGCGGTCGCGCGCTGGGCTCGGAGGAGCAGTTCCACGCGCTGATCGACCCGCTCGCCGACAAGCTGGGCGCCGCCGTTGGCGCATCCCGCGCGGCGGTCGATGCGGGCTATGCCCCCAACGACTATCAGGTCGGCCAGACCGGCAAGATCGTGGCCCCGGAAGTCTATGTCGCGGTCGGTATCTCGGGCGCGATCCAGCATCTGGCGGGGATGAAGGACTCCAAGGTCATCGTCGCGATCAACAAGGACGAGGACGCCCCCATCTTCCAGGTCGCCGATATCGGCCTGGTCGGCGACCTCTTCACCGTCGTGCCGGAACTGACCGACAAGGTCTGATCGGCGTTGCCCCCGGGGACGGAGACCCGGGGGCGGCTTTCGATTCAGAAATTGATTTAAATCAGGATTAACTTCTGCGAGCCTATGATCACAGGCTTCGAGGAGTGTCCGATGAAACCCGCCGAACCACTCGCGCTGAATCATAGCTGGCCTTTATTCGAGCGTGGGCAGCGTTTCGATTTGGGCCGACTCGATGCGCCGGATGTCAACTATGCCGCGGCGGATGACGAATGGCTGGCCGCGCGGGGGATCGGGCGCTGGCATTGCGATCTGTCGACGCTGCGACTGAGCTGGTCGACCGGCGTGTTTAATATCTTCGACTGGCACCGGGATCAGATGCCCGAGCGTTTGGCCGTCCTGCCTCTCTATCAAAGCGAGTCGCTTTCCGCCGTCGAGCGGCTGAGGTCCTATGCGATCCGCCACCGGCGCGGGTTTACGATCGATGCGGGTCTGCGCATGGCGGGTAACCAGCGCTGGATGCGCGTGATCGGCGTGCCCGTCTGCGAGAACAAGCGGGTGGTCGCGTTGCAGGGTTGGAAGATCGACGTCACCGCCGAATATCGTTGATCCATGTAAGGAAAGGGCCGGATTTGCCGTTGGCTGCTTGTCCGGCGGCAAAAGGTCCGGTTAGCACTCGCTCATGACAGACAATATCACGGGCGGCGGCGATCGTCGCGTGCGAACGATCGCGGATCTGGCGCAGATGGCGGGCGTGTCGCCCGGCACGGTGTCGCGCGCGTTGGCGGGCAAGGCGCTGGTCAATCCCGAAACGCGGGCGCGGATTCAAGCGCTGGCGGACGAACATGGCTTTCGCCCCAACCAGATGGCCAGCCGGCTGCGCACCCGCCGTACCGGGGTGATCGGCATCGTCGTGCCCCTGGGCCATGACCGGCGTCAGCATTTGTCCGACCCATTCTTCATGACCATGCTCGGCCATCTCGCCGATGCGTTGACCGAAAATGGGTACGACGTGATGCTGTCGCGCGTGATCCCGGAGGCGGCCGACTGGCTGGATCGAGTAGTGGACAGCGGCATGGTCGACGGCGTGCTGCTGATCGGCCAGTCCGACCAATATGACGCGATCGAGCGTGTCGCGCGCCGCTATCGCCCGCTGGTCGCCTGGGGCGTGACGCTGCCCGATCAGGTTCATGCGGCGGTCGGCACCGACAATGCGCTGGGCGGCTATCTGGCGGGTCGGCGGCTGATCGAGCGTGGTTGCCGCCGCATTGCCTTTCTCGGCGATATCGGCGCGCCCGAAATCCGCCAACGGCATGACGGCGTGGCGCGGGCTATGGCGGAGGCCGGGTTGGAGGGCGGCCCGGTCCAGCTTCCCACCCATCTGGCCTCCGATGTGATGGAGCAGGAGATCGGGGCGCATATCGACACCTTGTTGGAAGAGGGAGCGCCGGATGAGGGAAGCCGCCGCCTTTCGATCGACGGCATCGTCGCGGCGTCCGACATGATCGCGATGACAGCGGTGCGGGTGCTGGCCGACCGGTCCATCCCGGTGCCCGACATGCTCCCTGTCATCGGCTATGACGACCTTCCCCTCGCCGCGCAGGCGGTGCCGCGCATCACCACCATCCGCCAGGATATCGCCGCAGGTGCCCAGGCGATGGTCGAGGCGCTGTTCGCGCGCATCGCCGGGCGCGAGGCGGGGTCCGTGGTGCTCGACCCGGAACTGATCCCGCGCGAAACCGCCTGAGCAGTACCGGCGGAGGCCATATCCGACCGGTTTTGACCACGGTCAAATCGGCGCTTGTCCTTCGTCAAAGGTCGCTTCCCGCCATCGACCTAGCCTGTCTCCATCCCATTCGGACAAGGAGACTGAGCGATGAACACCCCCATGAAGGTCGCGATGGTGCTGGCCGTGCTGGCGGGGTCTGTGATGGCCACGCCCGCCTTGGCGCAGAGCGCTGATACGACCCGCGTCGGCATTCGAGCGGGCGACGTGTTGCTGCGCGTCCGGGCCATCACCGTCGTGCCCAATGAGGATTCGGGGGGCATCACGCCCGCCTTTCCGAACGAGCGTCTGGCGGTCGGCAATGCCGTAATGCCGGAAGTCGATGCCACCTATATGGCGACGGACCATTTCGGCTTCGAGCTGATCGCCTCCACGACCAAACATAGCGCCAAGGGCACCAGCGGGACCACCGGCGGCATCGGCACGCTGGCGACGACCTGGGTGCTGCCGCCGACGCTGACCGCCCAATATCATTTCACCCCGACCGCCCATGTCCGCCCCTATCTCGGCGCGGGGATCAACTACACGGTCTTCTGGAACGAAAAAGCCTCGGACGGGCTGCAGGCGGCCGTCGGGCGGACCCATGTCGGGATGAAGGACAGCGTCGGATGGGCGGCGCAGGCCGGGGTGGATGTCGACATCACGCCCCCGCTGTTCCTGAACCTGGACGTCAAATATATCGATATGGGCACCATGGTCCGCCTGGATACGGCGGCGGCGGGTACGCAGCAGGTGAAGCTGAACCTCAATCCCCTGGTCTTCGGGGTCGGTATGGGCCTGCGGCTCTGAAAGCGCGACGGTAGGGCGTGATGCGCCGCCATGCCCTACCGCTCCCGGCCTATTGGAAATGTCCCGCCCAGCCTGACCGCGCGGAGTTTACGCGATCGTCACCCGGTCGCCGTCGAAGTTCAGGCGGAACCAGGGCGCGGCGGTGCCGCCGAAGCGTTCGCGGCGCAGCGGCACATCGTCGCTCGCGTCGCGGCCGCTCATGCCCCAATAGTCGACGAAGCTGATCACATCGCCTTCGCCCGTCACCCACCAGCAATAGGCCTGGGTGGGCTCGGCGACCGGGTTGCCCGCGACCAGGCCGGTGCCATTGACCGGTCGCCACGGCCCGGCAAAGCGGTCGGCGACCATGGCGTAAAGCCCGGTCGGCGCGCCCAGGCCGGGGGCGAAGCGCTTCCCTTGCGTCGACCAGAAGCAATAATAGCGGCCGTCCTGCATGACGATATGCGGGCGCTCCAGCTCGCTGTTGACGCCCAGCGCCTCGATCAGCGGCGGCTGGATGGCCCAGCCATAGCCTTCGCGCTTGGCCACGCCGACGACGCCGTCGATATCTTGGGCGACCCAGCCCGCCGAGCCGACGAACAGCAGATATTCCGCCCCGTCCGCCGGATCGCGGAAATAGCCGGGATCGCGAAAGCCCTTGATGCCGCCATTTTCCGGCTCGGCCTGGTTGGCGACGATATAGTGGTGCCCGTCCGCCGCGACGCTTTCGACCGGTTCGCTCCACCCTTCGGTGCGCGCTTCATCGGGCAGGAAGCGGCCGACCGTCTCGAACAAGCGCTGCTCGAAGGTGCGGGGCTGTCCGCGCCGCCCGGAGGCGGTGAAGTACATGGTCAGGGTCGTGTTGTCCTCCCCCAACACCGCCGAGCCCGACCATTCGCGGCTACCCGGCGTGAAGCCGTCGGCAAAGGTCTCCCCATGATCGCGCCAGCCGTCCGCGCCGTGGCTGGTCAGGCGGATGCGCGCGGCGTCATGCCGCAACTCGGGATCGTCGAAGCGCGGCGTCGCCAGGAAGAACCACCAGCTCCGTCCGCCGAAAAAGGCGGTTCGGCCATCGGCATAGGCGATCTGCCACATGTCCCATAGGTCGTGGGTCGGCAGGATCGGCACCACGTCGGCGGGGCCGAAGATGGGCATGCGCGCGTCGTCCTGCGCGGCGATCCCGGCCAGCGCGTCGGCCGACCAATGGGCGGGAGTGATCGTCATGAAACCTCGGGAAAACAGGAGGGGAAAGGGGATCAGGCTTGCGGGGCCGCGCCGAGCGGCAGCCCTCGGGCATTGCGGGCACGCACCGAATAGACGGAGACGGCGGCCAGCATCATCAGCACGCCGCATAGCGTCAGCACGTTGCGCGGATCGCCGCCCAGCCAGCTTTGATAGAAGAGCGGCAGCGTCACGCCGAAGATTAGCATCGGGATGACGATCATCATGTTGAAGATGCCCATATAGACGCCGGTTCGCTCGGGCGGGATCGATCCTGCCAGGATGACATAGGGATTGCCCATCATGCTGGCCCAGCCCAGGCCGATGCCGATCGCGGGCAGGAACAGCATCGCCTTGCTGGTCATGTGCGGCATCACCATCATGCCGATGCCGGTGATGATCAGGCATAGCGCATGGAGCGGCGCGGCCCCAATCCGCTTGGCGAGGGGCACCATCGCAAAGGCCGCGACAAAGGCGACGCCGTTATAAAAGGCGGCGACCTCGCCATTGGTCAGCACCGCGGCATGGAAGCCCGAAGACGTCGCGTCCGCCGTGCCGTATACCGACCGCCCGATCGCGTAGATGACGTAATTCCAATAGGCCATCATGGCATACCATTGGAACAGGCTCATCAGTGCCAGCTTGCGCATCGGCAGCGGCATGTCACGGATCGCGCCGCCGATCTCCTTCAGCGTCGCGCCGATGCCCTTGGGTGCCGCGGCGATGCGCAAGCTGGCACTGATGAGCCTGTTCCCATGCTGCCCCTTATACACATTTGACGCTGCCGACGA
>NZ_LDTE01000120.1 GCF_001476905.1 Sphingomonas sanguinis
CCCGCCTCCCCCGCCGCCGGCTCCCGAGGCCGTGCCGTGCTCGCCGGGTCCGTTCATCGTGTTCTTCGAGTGGAACAAGTCGGACATCACCCCGGAAGCGGCGTCGATCCTCGACAATGCGATCACCCAGTACCAGAGCTGCGGCAATGCCCGCGTGATGGTTGCAGGCTTCACCG
Organism: Sphingomonas sanguinis; assembly: GCF_001476905.1. GTDB lineage: Bacteria > Pseudomonadota > Alphaproteobacteria > Sphingomonadales > Sphingomonadaceae > Sphingomonas > Sphingomonas sanguinis_B. The sequence goes on from NZ_LDTE01000120.1 coordinate 177, forward strand.
ATACGTCGGGTACGCCGAAGTACAACATGGGTCTGTCGCAGCGTCGCGCCGATGCGGTGAAGGCATACATGACGTCGCGTTCGATCCCCGATGGCTCGATTGCGACCGAAGCGTTCGGCGAAGACCGCGACCACCTGCGCGTTCAGACTGCGGACGGCGTCCGCGAGGTCCAGAACCGTCGCGTGGAAATCACCTACGGTCCGGGCGCTGGCCAGTAAGCCACGCTCAGCCAAGGCTGATTGCGAAAAGAGGGAGGTCGGCGAAAGCCGGCCTCCTTTTTTTATGTCCACGTTCGATCCGGGGCCTCGTCCAGGACTTTCCCGGTGCCGTGCTGACTCAGTCCTGCTGGACCAAGTTTTGGTGAAAGGCACAGCCAAGCGGTCGATCGTCCGCGCCGGTCCTGCCTGCCATTCCCGATCGGTCAGGCCGTTTTTGACGTCCTGGTCTCCGGGATTCACACTTTTTTCGGCACTGTCCAATATGGACAAGTCCTTCACCACGAAGGAACGCCGATGCCACGGGCCGCGCCGGGTTATAAGAATCGCGAAGCGCGCCGGCAGGTCCTGATCCCCTGTCGCATGAAGTCGGTCCGCGGCTGGGGCGATGCGTGCATCCACAATATCTCGTCGCGCGGCATGATGCTGGCCTGCGACGACCCGCTGGAGCCGGGCGAATATGTCGATATCCGGCGCGGGCGCCAGGTGGTGATCGGCCGTGTGATCTGGCGGCGCGACCGCTTCTCGGGCATTCGGACTCAGGATGTGATCAGCGCGGATGTGCTGGTCAACGAACCCCGGCTGGAGGGCCGCCCCGCCCAGCGCGAGGTCGATGGTGACCGGCGCGATCCCCGTCAGAGGCTCGTCAGCGAGATCGACGCAGCCCGGCGCATGGAGCGTAGCCGTTCCATCTCCAGCGCGCTGCAATTCGGGGCGATCGGCCTGTTCGGCCTCGCCGCGGCGGCCACCATCGCGGTGCAGGTCGGTCATATGCTGACCGACCCCACGCAACGGATCAATCAGGCCCTGTCCTCCGCCCGATAGACGTCGGCCGGATCAGCCGCGCTCCTCTTCAGCCAGCGCCGCGACCAGCCATGCGGGCCGCACCGCATCGCCCAGCGCCTCGACGCGGCGATGCTCCACCATAAGTCCCAGCGCAGGATAGGTCGCCCGCGTCCGATCGCCCGGCTCGCCCAAGGGGGCGACGACCAGTCGCCGGTTGACCTTCGAGCGATGGTGCATCCGCGCCGTATTTTCCTGGCCGACATAACAGCCCTTGGTGAAGCTGACCCCGTTCAGTTCGCGCGCATTGCATTCCAGCCACAAGGTCTCACCCGCGCCGAGTTCGCCGCCCCCCTCGGTCACGCCCAGCGCCAGCCGATGCGCGATCCAGCCGGTCGCCGCCTCACCCGCCGGGGCCAGCCAGCGTCGGCCCAGTTCGGCCAGGCGCGGATCGTGCGGCTTGCCGTCCGTATCCGCGCTCGCCCCAGCGCTCCAATGCACCGCCAGCCCCTCGACCGGCTCGATCGTGATCGCGCGGCGCAGCCGGTACATGGCCAGCCGCCGCGCCAGCGCCTCGGCCTGGGACGCTTCCGCATCGATCAGCACCGCCTCGCCCTCGGCCCAGAGGATGAAGTCGAACAGCGCCTTGCCCTGCGGCGTCAGCAGCCCGGCCCAGCGCGGCGCGTGCCGAGTCAGCCCGACGACGTCCTGCGTCACCAGCCCTTGCAGGAAGCCGCGTACATCGTCGCCCGCCACGCGGATCAGGCGGCGGTCGGTCAGGGTGGTTCCGGGGCGCGTCGTCGGGGTGGTATCGCTCATGCGGGCAAGGTAGGAGGGCGGGACCCTCTGCGAAAGGCCCGTTTGTCATGACCTTCGATCTGCTTCTCTCCGGCGGCACCGTCCACACCCCCGGCGGCCCGGTCCGCGCCGATGTCGGTGTGCGTGGCGGTCGGATCGTGGCGATCGGGGCGAAGGGCGATGCGGGTCGTGTGATCGACTGTACCGGGCTCGACATCCTGCCCGGCGTCATCGACACCCAGGTGCATTTCCGCGAGCCCGGCCTGATGCACAAGGAGGACCTGGCGTCTGGCAGCCGTGCGGCGGTGATGGGCGGCGTCACCGCCGTGTTCGAAATGCCCAATACCAAGCCGAACACCGATTCGGCCGAGGCGATCACCGACAAGCTGACCCGCGCGAAGACGATGTTCTGCGATCACGCCTTTTACGTGGGCGCGACCAATCACAATGCCCGCGACCTGGCCGAGCTGGAGCGGATGCCGGGCACGGCGGGGGTGAAGATCTTCATGGGCGCCTCGACCGGCGACCTGCTGGTGTCGGAGGATGCGCGACTGGCCGAAGTGCTCGCCTCGGGCCATCGCCGCGTCGCCATCCATGCCGAGGACGAGGACAGGATGAACGCCCGCGCCGACGAGCGGATCGAGGGCGATCCGGCCTCGCACCCGGTCTGGCGCGACGACGAGAGCGCGCTACTTGCCACCCGCCGCATCCTGCGCCTGGCGCGCGAGGCGAAGCGCCGCATCCACATCCTGCACGTCACCACGCCCGCCGAGCTGGAATATATCGCCCAGCACAAGGACATTGCGACTTGCGAAGTCACGCCGCAGCATCTGACGCTGGCCGGCGAGGAGGCCTATCCGCGCCTCGGCACGCTGGCGCAGATGAACCCGCCGATCCGTTCGGGCGCGCATCGCGACGGGCTGTGGCACTGGCTGAACCAGGGCGTGCCCGACGTCATCGGCTCGGACCATGCGCCGCACACGCTGGAGGAAAAGGCCAAGCCCTATCCGGGCAGCCCCAGTGGGATGCCGGGCGTGCAGACGCTGCTGCCGCTGCTGCTCGACCATGCGGCGAACGGCCGCCTGTCGCTCCAGCGGGTCATCGAGCTGACCAGCGCGGGGGCGCAGCGCATCTTCGGCATCGTCGGCAAAGGGCGGATCGCGGCCGGTTACGACGCCGACTTCACTATCGTCGACCTCAAGAAGCGCTGGACGATCGAGGACCAGTGGCTCCAGTCCAAGTGTGGCTGGTCGCCCTTCACGGGCATGGAGCTGACCGGCAAGCCGATCGGCACGATCATCCGGGGCGAGGTCGCGATGTGGGAAGACCAGATCGCCGCCGCGCCGACCGGCCAGCCGCTGCGTTTCGAGGCGGTCGATTTCGGATGAGGGCAGTCCGGTGGGTGCGCGACATCCGGGTCCATTGCCCCGTCGCGCCCCAGACGCTGGCGGCGATGATAGCGGGCGATCCCGGCGCGGTCGAGCGGGACGCCACCGCCGCCGTGCTGCTGGGGATCTTGCGCACCCCGCCGCTCGGCGATTTCGGACGTTATCGGGACGTGGTGGAACTGGCGCTCGGCTATGAAGGCTTCCGTCCCGGCGACGGCGCGGTGCCGACGCTGGGCACGGTCGGCGAGCCGAGCTGGTCGCCGACCGTCATCCTGACCGCGATCTATGGCGCGGACGCGGATGTGGATTCGCTGGCGGAACAGTTGCTGGCGGCGCATCCCTGGGACGTGCCGGTCATCGCGGTCAGCGAGCCCTATCGGTTATTGGTGCGGGGATAAGGGGGAAAGTCCCTATCCCCAGGCCCCTATCAGAAGGGCAGCCACCGCGCCTTGTGGGTGAAGTTCATATAGCCGACATTGACGCCCGCGCGCCAACCGACCCCCAGCCGCACCGGGATCAGCACGACATTGCCGCGCCGCAAATAGGTCGCCGCGAACCCGCCGACGAAATAGAGCCGCCCCTCGGCCGCCGGGAAGCGGTGGAACAGCTCCTCGGTGTCATACAGGTTGTAGACCAGCACGAAGACTTTGTTGGCATCGCCGCCGATATCGAAGCCGAGCGACGGCCCGGTCCAATAGACCGGCATCTGCCCCTCGACCTTATGGGTCATCACGCCCGAGCCGTAACGCAGCCCGACGACGAACGCGCCCGAAGCCTCGCGCCCCGCGATATAGGCGTTGGGGCGGCCCTGTTCCTTCAGGATGCGCTCGATGATGCCCGCCAGCCCTTCGGCGCCCTTGCCGAACACGCCTTCGCCCGCCGCCAGCAGGTCGTCACGCTCGAACGTGTCGGCCGCCTGCGTGGTCTGCGTCGCACGGGTTTCCGGGACGGTCGAGGGGGGCATCACCGGCGTTTGCTGGGCCGGCGGCGTCGAGGGGATGGTGTCGTCCTGCGCCGGGCTGTTGCGCTGGTCCTGTGGCGTGGTGGTTGCGGGCGGGCGCGACGGCTGCGTGCCCAGGTCGCTGTCGATGCCCTGATTGGGATCGATCGTGCGGACCTGCGCGCCCGCGGGCACAGCGGCGATCAGCGCAAGACCACCCAGCAGCGACAGGGTGTGACAGACGATACGCATGACTTTTCAACTCCCCCGGCGGACCGATGACCGACGTTAACCAGCCCGCGCCTTGCAGTGCAATGAATGACGGGACAGGCCCTAGTCGATTTTCCGCATAAAATCCCCTCAAACCCCGGTTGATTGCCTCCCCCGGCCCCGCTATAGCCGCACCTCGCCGCAAGCCGGAGACGTGGGTGAGTGGCTGAAACCAACGCTTTGCTAAAGCGTCGTACGGGAAACCGTACCGAGGGTTCGAATCCCTCCGTCTCCGCCACCGCGATCACTCTAAGCGGTGGATTTCAGCCAATTTTTGGCTGCTGTGCATGTCCATTCCCTCAAATGTTCCCACACGTTGATGCGGCTGGTGTTGCCTGATGGCGAACGTGAGCGAATGGAAGGCTTTCTCAGCCTCACCGATTCCCAGGAAACGTGTAATGCGGCTTGCTCGCAAACTCGTACAAAACGTAGTTACGGCGTCCTAATTCCCGTGCTGCCACTACGGACATTAGCCCGGGCGCCTCTACGCGGTTAAGGCTCATCAAGACCCCTTTTTTCAGGGGAAGAGTGTTTGGCGCGGTTCACAGGCTAGGGTCCAAACCCAATC
>NZ_LDTE01000121.1 GCF_001476905.1 Sphingomonas sanguinis
GATCGCGACCGCAGGCGCCTTGGGCATCTTCGGATCGATCGACGCCAATCGCGGCGACCATCAGAATGGTTGGGATACCGATCAATTCCCCAACTCGGTCGAGGAGCTGACGCTGGCCGTGCTGGAGATCATCCGCGCGGGCGGCTTCACCACCGGCGGCTTCAACTTCGACGCCAAGGTGCGTCGCCAGTCGATGGATGCGGTCGATCTGTTCCACGGCCATGTCGGCGGGATCGACGTGGTGGCCAAGGGCCTGCTGAACGCCGCCGCGCTGATCGAGGACGGCCGTCTGGATGCGATCAAGTCCGAGCGTTATGCCGGTTGGGACGGTGATTTCGGCCAGAAGATCGCTGGGCTGGACCTCGCCGGGATCGCGGACCTTGCCGAAGAACAGGCGATCGATCCGAAGCCCCGTTCGGGCCGTCAGGAGCGGATCGAGAATCTCGTCAACCGCATCGTCCATTCGGGCAAGTAAGGGCAGGGGGCCGGGATCGTCCGGCCCCCATCCCGCTAGGCGAAAAGGGCGCGCCCGGCGATCCGGGCGCGCCCTTACCGTATCGCCTTACGCCACGCCGTTTGCCGCCATGTCCCGCAGCGCCGCGTGGAAACGCCCGATCGCCGTCGTGTTGAACCCGGCGATGTTGATCCGGCCGGACCCCGCCATGTAGATGCCGTGCCGATCGCGCAGCCATTCCACCTGTGCAGGCGAGAGCGGCAGAGTGGCGAACATGCCCTTGCCATGCGCCACCGCACCCAGATCGATTGCGCCGATCCGGCCACCCGCCGCCAGGGCCGCGCGC
>NZ_LDTE01000122.1 GCF_001476905.1 Sphingomonas sanguinis
GAGTCTCAGCCCTAGAAGAGCAGACGCGAATTCTACAGCTGTTTCGCCGCGTAAACTCTAAAGTTGTCAACATTGATTTTAAGAAGAATAATATTCTTGTTTTTCCTTTTGTAAAAGAAAACGCAGAGAACAGCAGCGACCTTCAGGTAATGCCATATGATTCCGTTGGCCAGGCAATCGACAAGTACAACCAAGTTGAGCTTGAGAACGAAGGCGCTGCTGATGTCGTCCTTGTACGGGCCGACACTTTTGAAAATATGAGAATTACGTTTAGAAATTACTTTGCTGATACTACCGAATTTGTAAACTATCTAGACAATGCGATATTAAATTAAGACCATCTCGCCGCCCGCGTCGGCGCATGAAAATCGGCCGGCTTTCCGGCAATCCAACGCAGGAATCGCACCATATCCGGGTGTCCCCGCAGCACCGTAAAGTCGGAATAGCCCCGCGCCAGTTCCGCGTTGCTCAACGTCGCATGGATTGTCCGGTGGCAGATCGGATGCACCGGCACGGTCTCGCGACCGCCCTCGCTCTTGGGCACCGGGTGGTGCCACTCCACCTTCACGCCCAGCGGCCGCTCGCACAGCGCACAGACCGGCGTTTCGCTAGCCACGATCCGTTCGGCGGCGGCCAGCAGACCCGCCTTGCGTTTCACCCGTCCGACCATCGCCACGATATGGGCATCGACCACACATAAGAAAACGGGGTCCGGCATCGCTGCCGAACCCCATTCCTTTACGCCAACTGGACCCCGAAAGGGATCAGAAGTGTGCGACGACACCCGCCATCGGGCGGAACGAATGCGCGTCGTCGAAGGTCGAAACTTCCATGCGCAGGCGCAGACCCGAGTTGCCGGTCAGGCCGCCCAGACCGATGTCCTTCGGGCCAACTTCGGCGCCGACGCCGTACACGGTGCCGTGATAGTCACGCTTCAGGTCGCCAGCGACGCCCGGAGCGAAGTTGTGGAAGTTGTTCCAGCGATAGCCGACCTTGCCGTAGAACAGGCCGCTCTCACCGGCGCGGAAGCCCGCGCGGCCATAGGCGCCATACTGCCAGTCGATGTCACCCGACACGCCCTTGGCGACCGAACCCTCGGCACCGACGAACACGGGGCCCAGCGGAATGTTGGCACCGACGATGCCCTCGACCAGCGCGCCGTCCAGGTTGTAGCCCTTAGGCTGAGCGGGGATGCCGGCGACCGACTGGCGATCGAACTGCTCCCAACCGCCCATGATCGCGACATAAGGCTCGATACCGAAGGCGCGGGTGCCGTCGGGAGCGGTCGCTGCAGGCGCCGGAGCTGCCGCGGTGTCGGTGGTGTTCATGTCCTGAGCCATGGCAGGCACGGCAACGAACGCAGCCGCCGCAGCGGCGACGATGGAAAGCTTACGCATACGAGATACCCTTCTTTTTTCTATGTGGGGCGCCGGATCGAACCGCTCAGCCCAGGCCCGCTTAACCGGTAAAATCGTCATGGGTTGCACGACATTCGACTTTTTTGGTCGCCTTGTCGGGACCTGTGTCAGGAAAACCACAGTTCCTGTCACAAAGATGAACCAAATGGGGGCGGAATGCGGCAATGGCGGTTTTCCGCCACTTTTCGGCCGCTATTCCGCCTTGGCCGATCAACCTATCGCGGTGCAGCGCAGAGAATCGCCGGTGGGGCGTGTCAAAACAACCTCACCCCCCTTACCACGCAGGTCATGGCCGAAGCCGGCGTAATGGATACCCGAGGCCACGGGCTGCCCCGCCAAGCGTATCTCCAAATCGTCGTCGAGACGCATCAACGCGCTGTCATTGCGATTGTCGAAGCGCACCCAGAAACGGCTGCCATTGTCGCACTGGAAATTGCGGGACACCATCGGCGGCAGGCCCGCGCGCATGTCGGGCAGCGTCGAACAGCCCATAAGCACCAACCCTCCCGCCGACAGGGCCACAGGCAACCGCATCATGGCCGCAGCGCGGCGTCATCGGCCTCGTCGATATCGCCGTCCGCAACCGTATCGTCCTCGAAATCCTCCTGGAGATCGTCTTCGTCGACATCCTCGGCGTCCATATCGACCGAGGCGTCGCTCGTCCCGACCTCTTCGGAGTCCATATCGAGTTCGCCGATCGGCTCGTCCTCGACGCTGTCGTCGCCCAAATCGGGTTCGAGATCGGTCAGCAGCACGCCGTCGCTGGGGCCGTCGCGCGTCACCTCCAGGATTTCGGCCCGCTGGCTTTCGTCATAGCCTTCTTCGTCCCAGCCATCATCGCCGGGTCCATGGCTGGGAACCTGATGTCCGCCCATCGCTGCCTCCTCTTGAACTGTGGAGGGTGGAACGGTGGGGTTGGCCGGGCGGTTCCCCGATTGCCCTCAGGCCGCCTCAAGCGGGGCGGAACATCCGTCCGCGCTCGGTCACGAAGACGAAGGCAAAGGCCGCGATCCCGGCGATCAGGAAGCCCAGGGTCAGCGGCTGGGTGGTCCCGTCGAACGCCTGGCCGATGCCAGCCCCGACCAGCGAGCCGATGGTCACGCTGGCAAAGCCCTGCACGCTGGAGGCGGTTCCGGCGATCCGCCCCATATTCTCCATCGCCATCGCCGAGAAATTGGACGTGGCCAGACCGAAACACGCCATGGTGATCGCCTGCAGCACCGCAAATACGATCAGCGATTCCCCGCCGAAACGTGCAATCACCAGATGGGCCGTCGCCACCGCGATCAGGATCGCGACCGAGCTATGGCTGATCAGCCGCGTGCCCAGCCGCATGACGATCCGCGAGTTGAGCAGGTTCGCCGCCGCCATGGTGACCGAGGTCGTGGCAAAGATCAGCGCGAGCAGCTTTTCGCGTCCGAAGGTCACCGCCATGATCGGCTGGATCGAATTGAGATAGCCGTACAGCGCCGCCATCAGCGCCGTCGCCGCCAGCGTATAGCCGAGCGACATCCGATCGCTCAGTGTCTCGCGCCAACCGCTGGCGATGCGCGACAGCGAGATGGGCAGTTGCGCCTCAGGCGCCAGCGTCTCGGGCATCCGCAGCGCGAACCATCCCAGCACCAGCGTGGCCAGCCCCGCGATCACCCAAAAGATCAGACGCCAGTTGCCGAACAGCAGCACCAGCTGGCCGAACGCGGGCGCCAGGATCGGCACGATCATAAACACCATGAAAGCGATCGACATGACCTGCGCCATCGCGCGGCCGTGATAGCAGTCACGGACCAGCGCCACCGTCGCCACCCGCGTCGCCGCGATCGCCGCCCCGGCACAGACCCGCGCGGCGAGCAGCAGCGGAAAACTCGCCGCCACCGCCGCCAGTCCATTGGTGACGATATAGATGATCAGCGCAACGATCAGCACCCGCCGCCGCCCATAGCGATCGGCCAGCGGCCCATGGACCAGCTGCGCCACCCCGAACCCGATCAGGAAGGCGGTGACGACAAACGGCCGCGCGGCGGGCGAAGCCCCCAGCGCCTCGCCGATGGCGGGCAGCGCGGGAAGCATCGAGTCGATACCGAGCGCGGTCAACGCCATCAGTGCGGCGATCAATAGGACGAACTCGACAAAACCGATCGGCGCGCCAGGGGGTTCGGCGGTGACAGGCGTCACCGGATCAGCGGAACGGGATTCGGACATGATGGCTGTCACATAGGGATGATTGGCGGGCAGGGAAACCAACAAAGCGGAGCGCCTGCCCGCAGCGCCGCAGCATTAAGCGCGCATCTCAACGAGGACTTCGGTATCCTGACGACGGCACTGCCATCCGTTAAATGCACGCCGGACGGCACATCCCAACCTCGATCAAGCGCATTCGGTAGCGAGTTGTCCGAACGCGCCGCTGGAACGGTTGGCGACATTACCTGCCGGTTCGGGCAACTCACCGAGCGGAACGGACATGTCATGCCATCCGGTCGCAGACGGCAGTCGGTTTATCTCTCGCCCATTTTCATCGCGCGGGGCGAGGTTGCCAGCCTTGGTCCAATCGATGTTCGTATCGCCTTTAGTCGTTACGAACGTCGTGTGACATTTGTCGATCGCTCGGACCCCCGTCACCGCCGCATTGTCCAGGGTCGCATGTCCTACCAACAAGCTATCGAGCTGACGCGCAAAATTCTGATCAGCAGCCGTGGCAGACGAGGCTGGCCGCGTCGATTGGCTCGGTCGCATCGACGATGCGCCGGCCACCACCCCGGAGGGACGCTCAGTTGGCATGCTATTTCCGGGCTGATCAGAAGCCGAATTAGGGCTGAGACTCAATCAGAGCCAGAATGCGAGCGCGGTTGCGATGGCGACGCCTGAGAGGAAGTTGACGGCGAGTTTATCGTAGCGGGTAGCGACACGGCGGAAGTCCTTGAGACGGCAGAAGGCGTTCTCGATCAAGTGGCGGCCGCGGTATCTGTCTTTATCATATCGGATCGTGCGTTTGCGGTTTCGCCGTCCGGGAATGACGGGAACGGCTCCGGCATCACGTAGCGAACGGCGCAGCCGGTCGGCATCGTAGCCCTTGTCCTGTCCTT
>NZ_LDTE01000123.1 GCF_001476905.1 Sphingomonas sanguinis
GCCGGAACGCAGCGTACCGCTCATCGGCGCGGCTCCGTTCAGCGTGGCGGCGCCCAGCGTCCCGGCCCCGAACAGCGCGCCGTTGCGCGGCGCGGGGGCGGCCGGGGTCACCGGCGGCGCGGCGGGGGCCGGAGCCGCCTCGACACGCTCGCTTCCCATATCGGCAGCCATGTCGGCGGCGACGCTCTCGACCGTTTCATGGCCGATCAGCTCGACACCCTCGATAGCGGCCTGGAGCAGGACGCGGCCCGCCAGCACGTTCAGGCGACGCGGCACCCCGCCCGACGCGGCATAGAGCGCGTCAAAGGCATCGGCGGCGAAATCGGGACGACCGGTCCAGCCCGCGACCGCCAGGCGATGCGCGATATATTCGGGAACCTCATCGGGCTCCATCGGGTCGAGATGGTGGATAGCGATCACGCGCTGGCGCAGCTGCTCGACGGCGGCCGAGCCCAGCAGGCGCTCGCGAAATTCGGGCTGTCCGACCAACAGGATCTGGAGCAGCGCATGCCCCCCCGCCTGGAAGTTGGACAACATGCGCAGTTCCTCGAGCGAGGCGAGCGGCAGCGCCTGCGCCTCGTCGACGATCAGCAGGATACGGCGACCGTCCCGCGCGATACCGTTCAGCGCACGCTCGATCGCGCTCAGCAGCGCGGCCTTGCTCAGGCCGTGGCTGTCCACGCTCAACTGTCCCGCCACCACGCGCAGCAGGTCGTCGGGGTCGACGGCGGTCGACACGATGTGCAGGACGCGCAGGCGGCGGCTATCAAGCGTTTCGACCAGATGGCCGACCAGCGTGGTCTTGCCCGCACCGACATCGCCGGTGATGACGATGAAGCCCTCACCCTGCGCCAGCCCATAGCCCAGATAGGCCATCGCCTTCCCGTGCGTGGCCGTCTCGAACCAGAAACGCGGGTCCGGCGTCAGTTGAAACGGGCGTTCGCCCAGCCCGAAATGGGTCTCGTACATCATCGTGCCTTTCGGCCGGTCAGAATTGATACCGTGCGGCGACCAGGGCCTGTGCCGACAGGGCACTGGTCAGGTCGCCGACCTGAAAGTGGTACAATCCAACCGACGCGGTTGTTCCGAGCCGTCCGAAGTTGCGGTAATAGCTGGCGGTTGTTCCCAGCGATACCACATCCTCGGCCCCCGCCAACCTAGAGGCATAATAGTTAACGAAGCCATTCACGTTAAGCCCCGAATGGGGACCGAGCGCATGGCCGAAGAAAATCTGGGCGTAGTAGCTCTGGTCCTCGGCACCGGTGACGACGATCCCGGGTGCGCCATCGGGGGCGAACAACCGGCGATTGGCATAGCCCAGGCCGAATCCCAGGGTCGAACGGCCTCGCGCGATCGACATGGTCGCATCCAGCCCGCGCGAGCGATAGACCGAGGTCTGGACCGATTGCAGCACGTCGTTCAGGCACCCGCCCGGCGTCGTCCCGCTCGCCGAGAAGACGCAGCCGTTGAACTGCTGGCCAAAGGCGTCGCGCGTCTCGATGAAATTGGTGGGCAGGTTGGCCAGCCCATTGTTCAGCTGTCGACCGAAGGTCTGGATGCCGTCATAGAGCGCGGCCTGCAGCACGATGCTGCGCGACGCCTGATAGCGCGCGGTGCCGGTCACGCTGAGCGAGCCGTACCGCTCGCCGACATGCCCCTCCACCGAGGTGCGGCGGTTGGGGCGCCAGATCACGCCCGCGTCGTAATAGATACCCTCGGTATGATAGGCGATGCGCCGCTGTCCGGCCGGATCGGTGACGAAGCGGCCGCGCCCGTCCAGGACCGGGCGGCCATTGGCATCGACCGCCGCATCGCGCTGGCTCGACTCGATCTTTTCGTAACCGACCCCGGCGGTCAGCGCGACATAGGGCGAGATCGGCTTCAGCACGTCGCCGCGCGCGAACCAGCCTTCGTAACGCTGGGACAACTGGCCCGCATCGTCGCGATTATACGCGCCGTTCAGCGACAGGCCGACGGGCAGGATCGCACCGGGGCGCGCCGTGGCGCTGACGGTGGCGACCTGGTTCCAGCTGTCGCTGAAATAGTCGAGGCGCGGCTGCCCCGGTGCCAGCCCGCCCAGACCCGGCGTATCGGCGCGTGTATAGCCCAGCCGGTAATTGGCACCGATCTGCACCGGCCCCGCGCGCGTCGCCAGCGACGGGCCGATATAGGCCGAATAGAGCTGCGAGATGTTGCCGACATCGCCGACCAGCACGCCCGGTGCCGCACCGCGGATATCCGCCCGCGTCCGCGTCGCCAGCGCCCCGCCCTCCAGGCTGAGTTCGGGCGTCACGCGATAGGACCCCCGCGCCAGGCCGCTATGGATGTCCCCGCCGCCCGCCTGGTCGCTCCAGCCGATCCGGCGTTCATAGCGATAGCTGACCTGCCCCTGCGCTCGCGCGGTCTGCACCTGCGCGTTCACGCCCGCCGCCAGCGTCGTGTAGGTGACGACATCGCCACGGTTCAGGTCGGCGTTCAGAATTTGGCCGATCTCGACATAGGGCGACACCCGCGTGCGCGGCCGCGACGGGGCGGCGGGTGCGTTGCCGGGCGGCGCATCGCCGGCCGCAGCCTCCTGCGCCGGGCCGGGATCGAGCGTCGGCGCGGCAGCGGCCCCGGCTTGGGCCTGCGCCGCAAGCGCGGTCGGCCATGCCGCCAGCACGCCCACGACACCGGCCAGCACGGGGCCCGCCCGCTTCATTTCGCCACATCCTTGCCGTAACCGCCATAATAGCCGAAGCGACGGCTGCCCGGCACGAAGGCGACGCTGTTCAGGACGAGCTGGATATGCTCGCAGGCGTCGAGCAGTTCGATCGCGGCCGACACTTCGCTCTCGGGCGTGCGGTCGGCGCGGACCACCATCATCACCTGCCCCGCCAGCATCGCCAGAACCGAGGCGGGCGACGCGGCCAGCGCGGGCGGCGAGTCGAAGATCACCAGACGACGTGGATTGGCCGACAACAGCCGCTGCAGCACGTTACGGGTGCGCGCAGACGCCAGCAGCTCGGTATCGCTGGCAGTCTTGGTGCCGCAGGGCAGGACAGACAGATGCGGCACATCGGTGCGCATCACCAGCGACTCGACATCGATGCTGGTATCGACCAGCGCATCGAGCAGCCCCGGCCCCTCGGCCAGGCCCAGGCGCGCCAGCACGTCCGGCTTGGCGACATCGGCGTCGACCAGCAGCACCTCGGTATCCCGCTCCGCCGCCATCGACAGGGCCAGGTTGACCGAGCAGAAGGTCTTGCCGTCCTGCGGCCGTGCCGAACACACGAGCACGACGCGCGCCTTGTCGGCATCGCCGCCCTCGACCAGACGCTGGCTGGTGATGATCAACTGACGCTTGACCAGCCGGAACTCCTCCGCCAGCGGCCCGATCGGCGCGCCGGGGACGATCATCCCGTTCTCCGCCAGCATCGCGCGGTCGACGGTCGCGACATCCGAAAAGCCGGGATTATATTCGCTCGCCAGAAAGGCGTCGTCGTCGGGCGAGGCCAGGAACTCGGCCGGAATCCCGCTCAGCGAGGCGCGGTCGTCCTCGTCCGATACGGGGGGCGCGGCCGCCGCGACTGGCTCGGGCGGCAGGATACCGGGGGGCGTCCATTCCGGCGCGCGCTCGACCACCGGTTCGGCGGCCTGTTCGGGCTGCACGGCATCAGGCACAGGCCCACGCACATAGGACTGGAAATCATAGATGTTCGCCGCGCGTTCTAGCAGCGAGGGTTCCCGTCGGGATCTGGGGGGTTTCACGCTCTTGTTCACGCGGCCAATCCCCGTTGTAATAACTCGATCGCCAACACCATCCCATAGGCCGCGCCCAACCCCGCCGTCCCGCCGAGGAACAGTTTCATGCGCCGCGCCCGTGCCACCGCCTGGCCGCGGGTGACGACTTCCCCGATCGCCCCGATTACCGGCAGACCCAGCGTCCGCTGCAGCGACTGGGGCGTGGTGAAGGTCTGGCGCAGCTTGGACAGGGCAAAGGCCGAGCCAACGCCCAGCCCCAGCCCGGCCAGAAATACGCCGGTCAGCAGCAGGATGCGATTGGGCGCGGTCGGCGCGCGCGGATAGGTCGGCGGATCGATCACGGTGAAGCGCATCGAATCCGTCTGGTTCTGTGCCTGACCGCGCAAGGCCACCTGCTCACGCTGGCGCAGCAGCTGGTCGTAACTGTCCTTCAGCACCTGATAATCGCGGTCGTTCGCGCCCTGCTCCGCCGCCTGTTCGGGGTCGGTCGCCAGACTGGCGTTCAGCCGGTCGAGGTCGTTCTGCAACTGGCTCTTGCGGATCTTCAGGCTGGCAAGCTGCGACTGTTTTTCGGCCGCCATCGACTGGAGCGACATATAGAGCGGATTGGGCTGCCCCCCCGCCCCGACGCCTGCGGGCTCGGCCTTGGCCGCCGCCTGTGCCGCCGCCAGCTGGTTCTTCAGCGCGATGACGTCCGGATGGTTCTCGGTATAGCCGCGCGCCCGCGCATCGGCGAGCTGGCCCTGAATGGTCGCCAGCCGCACCTTGGCGGGTCCGGCCACCCCGCCGCCCTCGCCGACGGTACGCGGTGTGCCCGCCAGCTGTCCCTGCACCGCCGCGACGCTGGACTGCGCCGCCGCCAGGTCGCTGTCGACCTGCGCCATTTGCGAGCGGGCCAGCCCGATGCGGTCGGCGACCGATCCGCTGCCGGGCAGGCCGCCCATGAACTGGTTCTGATACTGCGCGCGCTTGGCCTCGGCAATCTGGAGCTGTTTCTGGCGCTCGCTCAACTGCTTGTCGAGGAAGGTCAGGCTCTGGCTGGTATTGTTGCGATCGCCGACCAGATTGGATTCGACGAAGATGTCGATCAGCTTCTGCGCGACCTGCTGGGCCAGCTTCGGGCTGCCCTGCGTCACGGTCAGCTGAAAGATGGTGTCCTGCTGGTTCTCGATCTTGATCGCCTGGGCCAGTTGCGCGACGCGCGCGGCGACATCGGCATCGCTCGACACCGTGCTGGCCAGATCGGTGCCGCGCACCACCTTTTGCAGGTTGATCGCCGAGATCAGCGTCTGACGCACCCGGTCGACCGAGTCCGTACCGCTGGTCTGGCTCGTCGCCATGCCGTCGGGCAGGATCTGGGTATTCTGGACCGCGATGCGCGCGCGAGACTCATATTTGCTGGGTATCTGGGCAACGAACAGCCAGCCCAGGATGCACACCGCCCAAGCCACGACCAGCGCCAGCCAGCGCCTGATCCATATGGCGTGGATCGCGATGCGGATTTCGTCCTGAATGCTCGACACGGCCGCGCTGCCTCAGAACATCGATTCGGGGATGATGATGACATCGCCCGGTTCCAGCCGCACATTGGCCGAGGAATCGCCCTTGCGCAGCAGGTCGTTGATCTGAAGCGCATATTCGCGCTGCTTGCCGGTTTCGCGATCGGTGCGGACCAGCTTGGCCTTGTTACCGGCCGCGAACTGGTTCAGCCCACCCACCGCGATCATCGCGTCGAGCAGGGTCATGTTCGCACGGTAGGGGATGTTGGCAGGCCGCTCGGTCGCGCCGACGATGCGCACCTGCTGACTATAGGTCCCGGCGAAATTCTCGACGATCACCGACACGATCGGGTTGGAGATATATTCCGACAGCGCCTTCTTCATGTCGTCCTGCAACATGGCGGGCGTCTTGCCGACGGCGGGCATGTCGTTGACCAGCGGCGTGGTGATGCGGCCGTCGGGGCGCACCTGCACCTTGGCCGACAGGTCGGGATTGCGCCACACGAAGATGCTGAGCGTGTCGAGCGGGCCGATGACATATTCGTCGCCCGGCTGCTCCTTGCGCGCCACGAATCCGGCCGACGGCAGCTCGGGCTTCGCCGGGCCCGTCGAACAGCCGGTCAGCGTCGAGGCGAGCAGGCCGGAAAGCAAGAGAGGGCGGGCGAACGATGCCATGCGAACGGGTCTCCTGAACCCTTCACCCCCCAGGATACGGAGATGAAAGGCAAATTGCGCAAGATCGCTATGCCATCGAAGAGGTGAACATAGCGTTATGGCTGTTCCGCATCGCCCAGGACTTCCCCGGCGGGCGGATGCCCCAGAAACGCCGAGGGACTGGCGGTGGCTCCATAGGCCCCCGCCAGAAAGATCGCGACGATATCCCCGACCGCGCCCGCGGGCAGCGCCACCCGGTCGCCCAGCCGGTCGAGCGGGGTGCAGAGCGGGCCGACGACCGACACCGTCTCCACCGGCCCCGCCCCCATCGCATGGGCGAGCGCGAGTGGATAGTTGCGCCGGACGACCGTGCCGAAATTGCCGCTGGCCGCCAGCTGGTGGTTCAGTCCGCCGTCGAGGATCAGGAAGGTCTCGCCGCCGCTGTCCTTGCGATCCACAACCCGCGAAAGATAGACGCCCGATTCCGCCACCAGCCAGCGGCCGAGTTCGATCGCGAAACGACTGTCGCGCAAGATGGCCGGACGGGCGGCCAGCCCCTGCTCCAGCGCCGCGCCGACCGCCTCGATATCGAGCGGCCTGTCGCCCGCGAAATAGGGCACGCCGAAACCACCACCCAGATTGACCAGCGGTGGCGCATGGCCAGCCTCCTCCGCCAGCCGGGCGGCGAGCGCCAAAGTCGCGGCCTGCGTATCGATGATCGCCTGCGGGTCGAGTGCCTGGCTGCCCGCATAGATATGAAAGCCGCGCCAGTCCGCGCCTGCCGCCACCAGGTTGCGGACCAGCGCGGGCACCCGCGCTGCATCGATGCCGAAGGGCGAAGGACGCCCGCCCATCTTCATCCCCGATCCGCGCAGCTCGACATCGGGGTTCACGCGCACGGCGAGGCGAGGGCTGTGGCCCAGCCGGTCGGCGATGGCGAGGGCACGGGTCGCCTCACCCTCCGACTCCAGGTTGAGCGTGACGCCGGCCTCGATCGCGGCGGTCAGTTCCGCGTCACGCTTGCCGGGCCCCGCAAAGCTGACTGGCCTGCCCAGTCCGGCAACCTTCGCCAGCTCTCCCGCAGAGGCGACATCGAACCCGTCGACCAGTCCGGCCATCGCGTCCAGCAGCGGCTGGAAAGGATTGGCCTTGATCGCATAATGCAGGTCGACCGACGGGAAGGCAGCGCGAAAGCGTGCCACCCGAGCGGCGACGATAGCCGGATCATAGACGAAGACCGGACCGTCGCGCCCTGCCAGCCATTCGGCGGCACTTTGCCCGGCGATCGTCAGCATATCCTTCTGACGCGCGAATTCGGGTGGGATCGGGCCCATCGGCTTGGTCATCTTATATCCTTGTCGGCCAGCGCCCGGCGCAGCGCAGCGCGGTCCAGCTTGCCATTGGCGTTGCGCGGCAGCTCCTCGCGCCATTCGATGCGCGTGGGCTGCATGAAATTGGGCAGGTCGCGCTTCAACCGTGCGCGCAGCTCGGGTTCGCGTGCCGGGTCGCCCGCCAGGATCAGTACGATCGCCTGCCCCTGCGCCTCGTCGGCCACCCCGAACGCGACCGCCTCGCGCGCCTCGTCCCCGGCGAGGGCGGCTTCCTCGATTTCCTGCGGGCTGATGCGGTTGCCCGCGACCTTGATCATCTCGTCGTCGCGACCGACAAAGCGGAGCAGGCCGTCCTCGCCCTCGACTACTGTGTCGCCCGACCAGACCGCGCGCTCATGGCCCGGCGCGGGGCGGAAGCGCTGCGCCGTCCGCTCGGCATCGCGCCAATAGCCTTGCGCAACCAGCGGTCCGGCATGGACCAGCTCGCCCGGCTCTCCGGCGGCGGCGCGGCTGCCATCGGGGCGCAGCACCATCACCTCGGCAAAGGGAATGGCGCGTCCGATCGCATCGGGATGCGCGTCGATCAGCGCGGGGTCGAGATAGGTCGAGCGAAATGCCTCGGTCAGTCCGTACATCGCGTACAGCTCCGCTGCCGGGAAGAGCGTCCGCAATCCCCGCACCAGGCGCGGGGTCAGCGCGCCCCCCGAATTGGTCAACCGCCGGATCGAAGCGATCGCCTCCTCCGGCCATTCCGCGCCCAGCAATTGCGTCCAGAGCGGCGGCACCCCCGCCAGCGTCGTCGCGCCATGCCGGATCACCGCCTTCACCACATCGCGCGGCGTCAGATAGTCGAGCGGCGCGACCGCGCCCCCCGCCACCCAGGTGGAGAGCAGCTGGTTCTGGCCGTAATCGAAGCTGAAGGGCAGCACGCCGAGCACCCGGTCGTCGGGCGTCAGCTTCAGATATTGCGCGACCGACACCGCACCGTACCAGAGATTGGCATGGCTGAGCATCACCCCCTTGGGCCGCCCCGTCGAGCCCGAGGTATAGAGGATCGCCGCCAGCGCCCCGGGGTCCGCCGCCGACCGGGGAAGCGGGTCGCCCTGCCCCGCCTCGGTCATCACGGCCACGCCAGGCGGCACGTCGCCCTCCTCCAGCGTGGCGGCGCGAGGGGCATGGGTCAGCAGCATCGCCGCCCCGCTATCGGCCAGGATATGGGCGACTTGCGCACGCTTGAGCAACGGGTTGATCGGCACGTGCACCAGCCCGGCGCGCGGGGCGGCGAGCGGCATCAGCGCGGCGGTGCGGGTCTTGGGCAACCATGTCGCCACCCGCGCGCCGGGCTCGAACCCCTGCGCCGCCAGCCACCCGGCCAACCGCGCCACCACGTCCTCGGCCTGGGCGTAGGTCAGCCCGCCATCCCGGTCGAGCAGTGCCGGCGCGCCGCCTGCACCGTGCAGGACATGATCGATCGGATAAGCGGACGGACCAGGGCTCATCGCGCCATCTACAGGGGGCTCGGCCACAAAGTCGAGCACCCGCCCCACGCACCTCCCCTCCCGCAGGCGGG
>NZ_LDTE01000124.1 GCF_001476905.1 Sphingomonas sanguinis
GCTATAGCGTTGGGTCGGTCGCGGCGGGATATGGCGGCGGCTATGCGCCCGGCTATTATGGCGGGGGCTATGGTTACGCGCCGTCCTAGTTTGGATGGTACGACAATTTCTATTATCCGGGCACCGGCGTCTATGTCTACGACCGGTATCGTCGGCCTTATCGCTGGAACGACGGTCAGCGCGCCTATTGGGAAGGGCGGCGCGGGGCGTGGAGCGGCGGGCCGATTCGCGACCAGTGGCGCGGATGGGGCCGGGGCGGCTGGCGGGGCGAGGTGCCCGGCGGCTGGCGAGGCAATGGGGCGGTCAGGCCAGCCCCACCACCTCCGCCACGGGCCGAGGGCTGGCGCGGCGGCAATCGCGGGACGCCCGGCGGCTGGCGTGGCGGCCGACCGGGCGGACGCGGACGGCGCTGATCAGGCGCCGCGGGTGCGGATCATGACCGTGGGACGCATGGTCATGACCGCCACATCGTCCTGATTGAGGACCGTCCAGCGACTGGTCACGAAACCCATCTCCGGGCGGCTGGCCGACTGCCGCGTTTCCAGCACCTCGGTCTCGCAATGCAGCGTATCGCCCGGATAGACGGGCTTCAGCCAGCGAAGTTCGTCCACGCCGGGCGAGCCGAGGCTCTGGAAGCCGGTCTCGCGGAAATGCGCGACGATCATCGCCATCGCCATCGACGCGGTATGCCATCCGCTGGCCGACAGCCGCCCGAAATGGGTTGCCGCCGCCGCTTCTTCGGACAGGTGGAACGGTTGCGGATCATAGGCCTTGGCGAAGGCCAGCACCTCCTCCCGCTCGACCCGGTACGATCCGAAACGCGCCACGTCGCCGACCGCGATATCTTCCAGACAGGTCATCCTCTCATCCTTATCGTTTGAAGGTGCGGCGGAACGGCGCATCATTGCCGTCCAGTCCCTGTCCCGGCGGCAGGCCGATCAGGTCGCGGATCAGCGGGGCGATATCGACATTGTCGAACGGCGTCAGCGTCACACCCGATCGGAAAGCCGGGCCATTGGCGATGAACAGCGCCGCCATGCTCGGGTCCTGATTGTCATAGCCGTGGGTGCCGCCTCGGAACGGCTTCTTGGGCGGCTCGGCGCTGATCGTCCACCCCGCCTGGGCTAGGCAGAAATAGGGAGCGATGCGGGGATTGCGCCCATAATGGAAGCGCGCCGGGATATCCTGCCGGCGCCAGCAGTCGAGATGGTCGCGGTGGCCGAGCAGGCGCGCCTCCAGCGCGGCCTCATGCCCCGGCTTGGCGCGGATCATCGCGAAGGGGCCGTCCTCAGACAGCTCGTAATCGGCTGGGTCCAGGAACTGGTCGAGCACGATCATCCGGTCGCTCGACGTGGCGGCCATGCCATGGTCGGCGACGATGATCAGATTGGCGGGCTGGTGCAGCGAGTCCAGCCCTGCGACCAGTCGCCCGATCGCCTGGTCGACCGCCTTGAGCGCGTTGTTCACCTCCACCGAGTCCGGTCCGCCCTTATGGCCGGCCCCGTCGACCTCGTCGAAATAGAGGGTCAGGAAGCGCGGCCGGGTCGCGGCCGGACGGCGCAGCCAATCGATGATCGTATCGACGCGCTGGCGATCGTTTACATTCGCGTTGAACTGCTGCCAGTCATGCGGACGTGTACCGCCAGTGGACGCGCCATGCTCCTCTTCGTCCTGCGCGGTTGCGCCCCAGGCGATGTTGGAGCCGGGCCAGAACATGGTGGCGGTCGGGATGCCCGCCCGCTCGGCGGTGACCCAGACCGGCTCGGCCTCGTCCCACCAATAGGGCTGATCGGAAGACATGGTGAACTTCTCCCCCGGATGCGCGGGGTCGGTGAAGCTGTTGGCGACGATGCCATGCCGGTCCGGCACGACGCCGGTCACCAGGGTCCAGTGATTGGGAAAGGTCTTGGACGGGAAGGACGGGCGCATCGATGCGCTGACGCCCCCGGCGGCCAGCCGCGACAGGTTCGGTGTCAGCCCGCGCTTGAGATACGGGGCCCAGAAGCCATCGATCGACACCAGGATGGTGACCGGTGCCCGCTCTTCCAGCGGCGCGACCGTCGCCGCCGCCTGGGCGGGAGCGGGCGCGGTGACCGGCGAGAGGGCGGGGGGCGTGTGAGGATAGGCGCAACCCGCCAGCAGGGCGAGCGCAAGAGCCGTTAGGGGGAGTCGGATCACGGGCAGCGGTTCCTTTCGAAACCGCCCGATAGCGCCGACTCATGACAGTGGCGAGAGCGCCGATGAGAGTCCGTCGTCCGCGTGATGCGGGTCAGTCGACCGGAAAAAAGCGCCGGATTTCAGGGGCGGCGTTGCGCAGCAGCAGGCGCAGGCGCTCGGCGGCGTCCCGGGGATGATCGCCCGGCAGGCCTGCCATCGCCCATTCGCCGAATTCGGGCGAATCGATCATGCGGTCGTCCAGGACGACGATGTCGGTGTGACGCGGGTCCTTCGCAATCCGCTCATACACCTCGCCGACGCTGTCCGCAGGACCTTCGAGCAGTTGGCGATACTGGCCGTCGCCGATCCACAAGATGCCCGAAATCCCGTCCATGCCGTTGTTCCGGCGCGAGGTTGCCAGGATCGCCTGATGATCGGCGCGCCCATCCGCGCCGACCGAGCGGCTGCTATAGATGATGCGACGATAAGAGCTAACATGGATCATGGCGCCAGGCGTATCGATCCGCTTTCGCCGTGCAAAGAGGGAATGTGCCGGTCGGTAGGACCGAACCGGCACAAATCGGGTCAGACGTTGAAGCGGAATAGCATCACGTCGCCGTCCTGCACGACATACTCCTTGCCCTCCGCGCGCAGCTTGCCCGCATCGCGGGCACCGGCTTCGCCCTTGAAGGCGATATAATCGGGGTAGGCGATGGTTTCGGCACGGATGAAGCCGCGCTCGAAATCGCTATGGATCTCGCCTGCGGCGTTGGGTGCTTTCGCGCCGCGATGGACGGTCCAGGCGCGCGCTTCCTTCGGTCCGACGGTGAAGAAGGTGAGCAGGTCGAGCAGCGCATAACCGGCGCGGATCACGCGGGCGAGGCCGGTTTCCGACAGGCCCAGCTCGGACAGGAACTCGCCGCGATCCTCGGCGGGCATGGTCGCGATCTCGGCCTCGATCGCCGCTGATACGACGACGGCCTGTGCACCCTCGGCGGCGGCCTTCTCGAACACGCGTGCCGAATGGGCGTTGCCGTTCGCCGCGTTCGATTCCTCGACATTGCAGACATAGAGGACGGGCTTGGCGGTCAGCAGCTGTGCCTGGGAAAAGACGCGGGCTTCCTCCTCGTCCTTGGGCACGGTAAGCCGTGCGGGCTTGCCGTCGCGCAGCAACTCCAGCGTCTGGCCCAGCACCGAGGCAGCGATCTTGGCCTCCTTGTCGCCCTGCTGGCCCTTCTTGATGAAGGCGGGGACGCGCTTTTCCAGGCTTTCCAGGTCGGACAGCATCAGCTCGGTCTCGACCGTCTCGGCATCGGCGATCGGATCGACCTTGCCCTCGACGTGAGTCACGTCGCCGTCCTCGAAGCAGCGCAGGACGTGGACGATCGCGTCCACCTCACGGATATTGCCCAGGAACTGATTGCCCAGCCCTTCGCCCTTGGACGCGCCGCGCACCAGCCCGGCGATGTCGACAAAGGCCAGCTGCGTCTCGATGATCTTGGCCGAGCCCGCCACTTCGGCCAGCTGGTACAGGCGCGGATCGGGGACCGCGACGTTGCCGACATTGGGCTCGATCGTGCAGAACGGATAATTGGCGGCCTGCGCCGCCGCCGTTTCGGTCAGCGCGTTGAAGAGGGTGGACTTGCCGACATTCGGCAGGCCGACGATGCCGCAGCGGAAACCCATGCGTCGCTTATCCTGTGGATCAAGGGGAAAGCGCCCCTCTAGCGGCGATGACGATATTTCTCAACCGATGGCGGCGCGTCGGCCTATGGCGTCAGGCGACCCCGACCATCATCGCGGCGGCCCAGCCGAGCAACAGCAGGCCGAGCGCGCTGGAAAAGCCCATCAGGACCAGGCCCATATAATGGAGCATCGGCGGATTGGCCCGCTGCGCCTTCTTGTTCCGGCCAAGACCCGACAGGACGAAGCTCGCCAACATGCCAAAGGTGAAGACACAAAATTCGACCATGGGGTGTAACGTCCGATCCTGGATGGGCTGCGATCCCTGTCTCCCTAGCCTAAACAGGTTAATCACTCGATATCGGCGCGACGAAGCGCCCCTAATCATCGACGGAGCGTTGGAACTTTTCGGCTCGTCGCGGGTATGCGGCGCGTCGTCGTGACCGTTTCTATCGATAGTTGAAGCTGACGCTGATCCGCTCGCCCTTGGCGCCATTGGGCACGACCTCGTGCCGCAACCAGCTCTCCCAGAGCAGCACGGTGCCCGGCCCGGGCGTGGCGGTGGCGAAGGTCGCCAGATCGTCGGGTGCATCGGGGCGGCGCGGCGGCGCGGCCATCAGCATCGGCAGGCGCGGGTCCTCCAGCTTCAATGCGCCCGACCCCTCGGGCATCGCGACATAGAGCGTGCCGGATACGACCGAATGCGGGTGGATATGCGCCGAATGATGCCCGCCCGGCTTCAGGACATTGACCCACAGGCTGTCGAGCTTCAGCTTGCGCCCGCCCAGATCGAAGGCGCATTCCTCGGCGAAGCGCGCGACATGGCGGTCGAGCTTCTTGCGCAGGTCGGCAAAGACCGGATCGCGGATCGGCAGGTCGTTGAGCGAGGCGTAGCTGGTATAGCCGCGATAGCCATGCTCCTTACTCCAGCGCCGCCCGGCGCGATCGTCCTCGGCCAGCGCCCGGCAGCTCTGTTCGATCTCCTCGAGCAGGTCGGCATCGTCGAGCCGGCCTTCGTAGAGGAGCGAGGCGAAGAGACGGCGGACGCTCATGCCGCCTCTCCCAGCCGTAGCGCGACATCGTTGACGAAGCGCACGTCATCGCCTTCCGCCAGCCAATGCGCCTCCGCCGCCACCGCGCCGAGCAGGTCGGACAGCGGATCGATCTCCGCCTTGGCGTAATTGCCCAGAACATAGCCGGTCACCCGGTCCTTATGCCCCGGATGGCCAATGCCCAACCGGATGCGGCGGAAATCGGGGCCCAGATGCTGGTCGATCGAACGCAGGCCGTTATGCCCGGCGGTGCCGCCGCCGGTCTTCACCTTGACCCGGAACGGCGCGATGTCGAGTTCGTCGTGGAAGACGGTCAGCGCCTCGACCCCCAGCTTGTAGAAGCGCAGCGCATCGCCGACGCTCCGGCCGCTCTCGTTCATGAAGGTCGCGGGTTTGAGCAGCAGAATCTTCTGCCCGCCGATCCGCCCTTCCTGGGTCCAGCCCTGGAACTGCTTCTTGACGGGGCCGAAATCGTGCACCTCGGCGATGGCGTCCATCGCCATGAAGCCGACATTGTGGCGGTGCATCGCATATTGCGGCCCCGGATTGCCCAGCCCGGTCCAGACCTGCATGTGGTATTCCTCGTTCGCGTGATGGGGCAGGGCCCTAGCACCCCGGCGCGCGGCATTCCAATGTCGGCGAGCCGCAGCCCGGCAAATCCGCCCTCAAATCAGCCCTTGCGCCCGCAGGCTCACATGCCCCGATGTCCCGATGATCAGGTGGTCGTGCACCGTGATGCCCAGCCGCTTGCCCGCCTCTGCGATGGCGCGGGTCACGTCGATATCGGCGCGGCTGGGCGAGGGGTCGCCGCTGGGATGGTTGTGGACCAGGATGACCGCCGCCGATCCGAACTCCAGCGCGCGGCGGATCACTTCGCGGACATAGACCGGGGCCTGGTCGATCGAGCCCTGACCCATCAGCTCGTCCTGGATCAGCATGTTGCGTGTGTTGAGGTGCAGCACCCGGAACCGCTCCACCCCGTGATGCGCCATGTCGGCATGGAGATAGTCGAGCAGCGCCTGCCAGTTGGACAGGACCGGGCGCTTCGCCGCCTCCGCCTGGACCAGCCGGAGCGCGCAGGCGTGCGCGATCTTCAGCGTCGCCGCCGCCGTCTCACCCACCCCGTCGACACGCTGCAGCGCGACGGGATCGGCGGTCAGCACCCCGCCGATATCGTGGAATTCGCGCAGCAAGGCCTTGGCGATCGGTTTGGTATCGCGCCGGGGAATGGCGGTGGTCAGCAAATATTCGAGCAGTTCATGGTCGAGCAATCCGCCGCCCGCCAGTAATCGCTCCCGCAGGCGCCCGCGATGCCCGCTATGATCGGCCTGCTGGTCGCTGATGTCGCGCATCGTGCCCCTTTCCCCCTTGCGAGGGCAGCATAGGGCAGGCGGCGGGAACTGTCGCCGGGGCTCGTGCGATTGCGTGGCGCGTCGGCCCAAGGCTATGACGCTGGGGAAGGACGGGAGAAGAACGATCGGGGTCGAAGGCGCGAACGAGGAAGCCGAAACGCGCAAGAGCCCCGTCAGGCGGTTCCGGCGGCTTCAGCGAATCCTGATCGCGGTCGCGCTGATCCTGCTGGTCGCCCTTGTCGCGCTGTGGATCGATCGCAAGTCGCTGGCCGGCGGGGCGATCGACCGCGAACTGGCGCGGCGCGGCGTGCCCGCCCGCTATACGATCAGCGATCTGGGGTTCGGTCGACAGCGGCTGACCAACGTCGTGATCGGCGATCCACGCCAGCCCGATCTGGTCGCCGACTGGCTGGAGACGCGCACGCGCATCGGCCTGTCGGGCCCGATGGTGACCGGCGTGCGCGCGGGCAAGGTTCGCCTGCATGGGCGGCTGATCGAAGGACAGATCAGCCTGGGCGCCCTCGACAAACTGATGGGCCCATCCTCGGGCAAGCCCTTTGCGCTGCCCGCGCTCGACGTGGATGTTCGCGATGGCGGCATCCGGCTGGAGACGCCGCATGGCGTGGTCGGGCTGAGCCTGACCGGGCGGGGCGTGCTGAGCGACGGGTTCAGCGGGCGGCTCGGGGTAGTGGCGCCGCGGCTCGCCATCGGGAATTGCGTCATGACCGGGCTCGCCGCGCCGCTCCGGGTGCGTGTGGTGCGCGAGCGGCCGAGTCTGAGCGGGCCGGTGCGGCTCGCGGGTCTGCGTTGCGGCGCGGTGACCGCCCGCGACCTGGCGGCGCGGGTCGACGTCACCCTGCAGCCCGCGCTCGACCAGTGGCGCGGACAGGCCGTGCTGGAGGGCGGCGCGCTGCGTCATCCGGTTGCGGCGACGGCGGCGCTGAGCGGGCGACTCGATTTTACCGGCAATGCGGCGGCGACCAGCGGACGGCTTGACCTGACCGCGCGGGGTGTGACGACCCGGCAGTGGCGCGCCGATCGCGTCGGGATCGCGGGGCGCTATCTGGTCGGGCAGGCGATGCGCTTCGACGGGCATGTCCGCATGGGCGGCGCGCAGGTCGCGCCCGCGATACTCGCCCAGGTGAACGGTTGGAGCCGGGCAACCGCGGGTACGCCGGTGGGGCCCGTGGCGGACGCCGTGCTGCGGGCGGTGGAGCGGAGCGGGCGCGGTTTTGCCGCCGACCTGAAGCTGGCGCTCGACCGGGAAACCGGCGCGCGCGGTCAGGGGCTCTCCATCCGTGTGCCCAGCCTGACGCTGGCGTCGAACAGCGGCGGCCGGGTCGCGCTCGGCGGCGGCGATGGCCTGATCTACGATTCGCGCGGGATCAGGGTCGATACCGCGCTGGCGATGGGCGGCGGTGGCCTGCCCGCGATTCGCGCCACCCTGAAACAGGCGGGCCCGCGCGAACCGATGCGCGGCACGGCGACGATGGCGCGCTATGCCGCCGGTGGCGCGGCGCTGGCGCTGGATCGCGTCGTCTTTTCAGCGGCGGGCAATGGCACGACCGAGGTGACCACCCGGCTGTCGCTGTCCGGGCCGATCAGCGGCGGGCGAATCGACGGGCTGGTCCTGCCCATCGCCGCACGCTGGGACGGCGGTCGGCGGCTGGCGATCAATCCCACCTGCCAGCCGCTGGCGATCGACCGGCTGGCGCTGTCGGGACTTCGGCTGGCGCGGGTGGCGGTGCGGGCCTGTCCGCTGGACGGCGCGCTGGTCCGGCTCGACGGTATGCGGATCGGCGGCGGCGTGCAGCTGGGCGCGACGAGCTTGACGGGCATGATCGGCAGCAGCCCGTTGCGGCTGTCGGCGGGGACGACCCGCTTCGCGCTGGCCGATCGCAGCTTTGCCCTGACCGAGGTGAAGAGCCTGATCGGCCGCCCCGAGTCGCCGACCCGGATCGACGCGGCCACGCTGACCGGCCGAGTCACCTCGCAAGGGATCGCGGGGCAGTTCACCGGCGGCGCAGGGCAGGTGGGGCAGGTGCCCCTGTTGCTGGGCGAAGCGGCGGGGGACTGGCGGCTCGCCGGGGGCGTGTTGAACCTGACCGGCGCGCTTCAGGTGCGCGACGCCCGCGCCGATTCGCCACGGTTCCTGCCGATGGCGGCGCGCGACGTCACGCTGACGCTGGCGGGCAGCCGGATCGATGCCAAGGGCACCCTGTTCGAGCCGACAAAGAATGTGAAGGTGGCGGATGTCACCATCACCCATGCGCTCGACAAGGGCGCGGGCGATGCCGATCTGAGCGTGCCGGGCATCACCTTCACCAAGGAGTTCCAGCCCGAACTGCTCACCCCGGTGACCAAGGGCGTGATCGAGGATGTGCGCGGGCCGATTTCGGGCACGGGGCGGATCGTCTGGGATGCCAGCGGCGTGCGCTCGACCGGGCAATTCGGCACCGAGGGGATCGATCTTGCCGCCGCGCTCGGTCCGGTCAGCGGCATTGCCGGGACGATTCATTTCACCGACCTGCTGGCGCTGGAAAGCGCGCCCGGACAGGTGGCGACCGTCAAGACGATCAATCCGGGCATCCAGGTGACGAACGGCGTCATCCGCTACCAGACCTTGTCCGGCGCGCGGGTGAAGGTGGAAAGCGGACGCTGGCCGTTCGCGGGCGGCCAGCTGACGCTCGACCCCACGCTCCTAGACTTTTCGCAGCCGGTCGAGCGGCGCATGACCTTCCATGTCGAGGGGGCCGCCGCCGACCAGTTCCTGCTCCAGTTCGACTTCCAGAATCTGAACGCCACCGGTGTCTTCGACGGAACCCTGCCGATGATCTTCGACGAACGCGGCGGGCGGATCGAGGGCGGGCGGCTGGTCGTGCGGCAGGGCGGTGGCAGCATCGCCTATCTGGGGGAACTGAGTCAGAAGGATCTCGGTATCTGGGGCAATCTGGCGTTCGGGGCGCTGCGTTCGCTCAATTATCGCAGCTTGCGCATCGACATGAACGGACCGCTGGCGGGCGAGATGGTCACCGATGTCCGCTTTGCCGGGATCAGTCAGGGCAAGGGCGCCAAGTCGAACTTCCTGATCCGGCGGCTGCAGAAGCTGCACTTCATCTTCAATGTGCGGATCAAGGCGCCCTTCCGCGGCCTGCTCGACTCGGCGCAGTCCTTCTACGACCCGCGCCGCCTGATCCAGCGTAACCTGCCCGCGTTGCTCGAGGAGCAGAACAAGCGCGCCGCCCCGCCCGCCAACACGCCCGTCAAACCCGCCACCACTCCTATTCAGCCTGCCGCAAGCGAGACCGTGCCATGACCGTAACAGGATTGAAAATGCTGGTAAGGATGCCGATCTTGGATGCGACACGATGGATGCCGGTCGCGCTGACCCTGATGAGCGGAGGATGCGTCAACATCTCCGCGCCGGAAAAGCCGATCGAGATCAATCTGAACATCAATGTGACGCAGGAAGTGGTATATCGCCTGGATGGCGAGGCCAAATCGCTGATCCAGCAGAATCCGGGGATATTCTGATGAAGACGAAGACGATCATCCTGACGCTGGGGGCGGTGGCGCTGCTGGGCGTGTCGGGCATGGCGATGGCGCAGCGCGATCCGGCCTATGCGGCGGCGCGCGCCGAGGGTCTGGTGGGTGAGCAGCCCGACGGCTATCTGGGCATTGTCGGTGCCGCGACCCCTGCGCTGCGCACGCTGGTCAACAGCATCAACATCCAGCGCAAGGCCGCCTATACGCAGAAGGCGCAGGCGAGTGGTGCAACGGTGGAGCAGATGGCCTTTACCAGCGGCTGCAACCTGATCGCGCAGACCGCGAGCGGCGAGAAGTACAAGACGCCCGAAGGCGTATGGAAGACCCGCACCGGCGCCGCACCGGAGCGTGCCTCGGCCTGCGTGTAATCCCTCTTCCTCCCCTCCCGCAGGCGGGAGGGGCTGGGGGAGGGGAGTCCGGTCGCGATCGAATGCGCGGTGTGAGGAGTGGGCTAAGCTCCGGCGACCAACAGGCAGTATCACTCGCGGAAAGCGCCAGCCCTCCCCCGACCCCTCCCGCCTGCGGGAGGGGAGAAGAATAGGAGATAGGGACGCCATCCTGTCACTCCCCGGACACAACCCTTAACACATCTGTCACAACCTGACCCCCAAGCGGTTGACTTGGGAAGACACGCTTTCTAAACGGGCCTCGCCTTGGCGGGGTCGCTCGCCGTTCGCGCGCATTCTCCCCTTCGGTGACGAAATCAGGTGAGGGTGGCTGCGTGGCGGAGAAGGAACCCGGACAGGACTTTGGCGATGCGGACGATCCGCGTCTGGCCGCGCTGGATCAGCGATTGGCTCAGGCGAAAGCGGAAGGCGCAGCGCGGCAGGGGGTGAAGGTGGACGCCGACAGGGGTTATTCCCAGGGCAGCCGCGTGATCTCCGCGCTGATCGGAAGTCTTGTCGGCAGTGCGTTGATCGGCTGGCTCTTCGACCGCTGGTTCGGCACCGCACCCTGGGCCCTGATCGTGATGCTGTTCCTGGGGATCGGTGTGGCGTTCAGGCAGATCATTCGGATTTCTGGTGAGCGCCCGGAGTAACCGGGCGTTCGTCATATGTGGGAACGAAGCAGCGTGGCGGCAGAATCGGGCGGCAAGATTGATCCGATGCACCAGTTCCTGATCGAGCCGGTGCTCGGTCAGCACTGGGTGGTCGGCGGCTACGACCTTTCCTTCACCAATTCCGCTCTGTGGATGGTGGCGACGCTGGTCGCGCTGTGGGTGTTCATGATCGGCGGCATGAAGCGCGATCTGGTCCCCGGGCGCTGGCAGGCGGCGGTCGAGGGCTTTACCGGTTTCGTGAATTCGATGCTGACCTCGAATATCGGGCCGGAAGGCAAGCGCTTCCTGCCCTACGTCTTCTCGCTGTTCATGTTCATCCTGTTCGCCAACGTGCTGGGCCTGCTGCCCTTCGGCGTGATCAAGGGTGTCCACCCCTTCACCGTGACCAGCCATGTGACCGTGACCGGCGTGCTCGCGCTGATCTCGTTCGCGATCGTGCTGATCGTCGGCTTCGGCCGCCACGGCTTCCACTTCTTCGCGCTGTTCGTGCCGCACGGCACGCCCAAGCTGATGATTCCGCTGATCTTCGTCGTCGAGCTGATGAGCTTCCTGGTGCGCCCCTTCTCGCTGGGTCTGCGACTGTTCGTCGCGATGACCGCGGGGCACATCCTGCTGAAGGTGCTCGCCGCCTTCGTCATCAACGGCATCAACATGGGCCCCGGCTATGCCGCGCTCATCACCCTGCCGAGCTTCCTGCTGATGATCGGCATCACGCTTCTCGAACTGCTGGTCGCCGCGATCCAGGCCTATGTCTTCGCGCTGCTGACCTCGGTCTATCTGAACGACGCCGTCAACCTGCACTGATCCGGTACGGCCAGATCGGGCAGGCGGGCGCGCCGCCGACTTGAATACCCAAACGACCCTTTTTGAACTGGAGTGATTGAAATGGACGCAGAAGCCGCGAAGCTGATCGGTGCCGGTCTGGCCGCTATCGGCATGGGCATCGCCTCGCTCGGCGTGGGCAACGTGTTCGCCAAGTTCCTCGAAGGCGCGCTGCGCAATCCGGGCGCGGCGGACAGCCAGCAGGGCCGCCTCTTCATCGGTTTCGCCGGTGCCGAGCTTCTGGGCCTGCTCGCCTTCGTGACGATGATCATCCTGGTGTTCGTCGCCTAATCATTCGGATCGGCCGGGCGTGTCGCTGACGATGCGCCCGGTTGATATGGCAACGAGGACTCCATGCCCCAGATAGCACAGATCAGTGCGACCTATGCGTCGCAGATCTTCTGGCTCCTGATCACGTTCGGCCTGCTGTATTTTGTGGTCGGTCGTGGGATGGTGCCCAAGATTCAGGCGACCGTCGACGCTCGCGAAGGCCGTATCGCCGGCGATCTGGCGGCGGCGGAGGCCGCACGTGCCGAGGCCGATCGGGTCGAGGCGGCATGGCGCTCCGAAATGGACGCCGCCCGTGTCGCCGCGATGGCCGAAACCAACGCTGCCAAGGCGCGGGCCACCCACGCCTTCGAGGCGCAGGTCAAGGCGGCGGATGCCGACCTGGCCGAACGCCTGGGTCATCATGACCTGGCGATCGCCAATGCCAAGGTCGAGGCCATGGCCAATCTTCAGACCGTGGCGGCCGAGGCCGCACGCGATCTCGTCGCCAAGCTGTCCGGCGTCCAGGTGGGCGAGGATGCTGCGGCGGATGCGGTGCGAAAGGTGAGCGCGCATGGCTAATCATTCCGCAAACGGCGCTGCGGCCAGTGCCGATGCGCTGGTCGCGCAGAACCTGGCCGACGCCGCGTCGGCCGAGGGCATGACGCAGAAGCCGATTCGCGAAGGTGATGGCCTGACCGGTAACACGGTCGCCGCCGCCGAAGCCGAGCATCACGCCGCCAGCCCGACCGCACTGGGTTTCGATTCGACCGGCTGGGTGGCGCTCGCCGCTCTGGTCGTGCTGATCGGCATGCTGGTGAAGAAGGTTCCGTCGATGATCGGTCGTTCACTCGACCAGAAGATTGCCGGTATCCGCGCCCAGCTCGACGAAGCCAACAAGCTGCGTCAAGAAGCCGAAGCGCTGAAGGCCGAATATGAGGCCAAGGCGAAGGCCGCCCATGCCGATGCCGAGGCGATGCGCGCCCAGGCCCAGCATGAAGCGGGTCAGCTGCTCAGCAAGGCCAAGGCCGATGCCGAGGCGCTGATGGAGCGTCGCGCCAAGATGGCCGAGGACAAGATCGCTGCCGCCGAGCGTGCTGCGCTGGCCGAGGTTCGTGCCCGTGCCGCCGAGGCTGCCGCCAAGGCCGCCGGTCTGCTGATCGCCGAGCATCATTCGGCCGATGCGGACCGCGCGATGATCGACCGCACCATTTCGGGGCTCGGTCGCCCGAACTGATCGGCCTTAGGGGCGGAGACAGGACCGCGCTTCGGGTTGGCCCGAGGCGCGGTTCGGTCGTTTCTGGGTTCTCCCCGAGCTTGACTTGGGGAGGGGGACTTCCGGGCAAAGCTCGGCGGTGGAGGGGGCGAACCCCACAACAAATATCCCCGTCACGAGCGGGGCCGCATCGCCGTCTCTTTCGGGTTTCCGGCGACGATGCCCATATCGCCGAGCCCGTGACAAAGGAGACGCTCCGATGGCATGGGTCATTCTGGGCATTGCCGTGATTACCGAGATTTGCTGGGCGCTCAGCCTGAAATGGGCGGCGACCGTCGCCACCTGGCAGGCATCGAGCGTGCCGATCATCCTCAGCTTCGTGAATATGGGCCTGCTCGCGCTCGCCATGCGCGGGCTTCCGGCGGGCACGGCCTATGCGGTGTGGACCGGGCTCGGCGCGGTCGGCGTGGTGATCGGCGGGGCCATCGTCTTCGGTGACAAGATCGCGCCGATCCAGGCGGGCTTCATGGTCCTGACCGTGATCGGCGTGATGGGCACGAAGCTGTTTGCGCAGGGCTAAGCTCAATTCCTCCCCTGCAAGGGGAGGTGGCAGCCCGAAGGGCTGACGGAGGGGTATCACCTTCAGCGGTTACACCCCTCCACCAGCTTCGCTGGTCCCCCTCCCCTTGCAGGGGAGGAATTATCCCTGCGTCCTCTGCGCGCGAAAAACCTTCGCGTCCTCGCGACTTCGCGTGAACCAAAGCCGTCGCGCAGGGTAGCGATCCGCCCCCCGCGACCCTAAATCGCACCCAATGTCCGAGCCTCCCGTCGACCGCTTCAACGAAGAGAAATCCACCTTCACCCTGCGCGGGGCCGATGCGCCCGATCTGAAGGCGGGGGTGGCGGCGATCCGCAACGTGCTGGCGACGCTGCCGCTGCGGCCCGGCGTCTACCGGATGCAGGATGCGCGCGGCGACGTCCTCTATATCGGCAAGGCGCGCGCGCTGAAGAACCGCGTCGCCAACTACACCCAGGTCGATCGCCTGCCCAAGCGGCTCCAGCGGATGGTGTCGCAGACCCGGTCGATGACCATCGTCACGACCAACAACGAGGCCGAGGCGCTGCTGCTCGAAGCGCAGCTCATCAAGCGCTACCGCCCGGCGTTCAACGTCCTGCTGCGCGACGACAAGAGTTTTCCCTTCATTCTGCTGCGCAACGACCATGACTTTCCGCGCATCCAGAAGCATCGCGGCGCCAGGCGCGCGGTCGGCAATTATTACGGCCCCTTCGCCAGCGCGGGCAGCGTCAACAACACGCTGAACGCGCTGCAAAAGCTGTTCCTGCTCCGCTCCTGCACCGACAGCTTCTTCAAGGGGCGCGACCGGCCGTGCCTGCTCTATCAGATCAAGCGCTGCTCGGCGCCCTGCGTCGGCCGAATCGACGAGGCCGCCTATGCCGAGCTGGTCGCCGATGCGAAGAACTTCCTCGGCGGCAAGTCGACCCAGGTCCAGGCCAAGCTCGGCGCGCAGATGCAGGCCGCCGCCGAAGCGATGGACTTCGAACTGGCCGCGATCCTGCGCGATCGGTTGAAGGCGCTGACCTTCATCCAGGGGACGCAGGCGATCAATGCGGAAGGGGTGGGTGACGCCGACATCTTCGCGCTGGCCAATCGCGAGGGGGTGATGGGCATCCAGGCCTTTTTCATTCGCGGCGGCCAGAATTGGGGGCATCGCAGCTTTTTCCCCGCGCACACCAACGACGTGCCCGAGGAGGAGGTGCTGACCAGCTTCCTCACCCAATTCTACGAGGAAGTGCCGCCCGCCAAGACCATCCTGCTCGACCGCGACCTACCCGAAGGCGAGCTTCTGACCGAGGCGCTGGGCGAGCGGGCCGGGTATAAGGTACAGCTCACCGTGCCGCAGCGCGGCGACCGCCGCCGCCTGCTCGACCAGGCCAAGCGCAACGCGGTCGAGGCGCTCGACCGGCGGCTGGCCGAGTCGACCACCCAGGCCAAGCTGCTGCGCGAGGTCGCCGATTTCTTCGACCTGTCCGAACCGCCGCAGCGGATCGAGGTGTACGACAACAGCCATATCCAGGGCACCAACGCGCTCGGCGCGATGGTCGTGGCGGGGCCCGAGGGTTTCCAGAAGGGCCAGTATCGCAAGTTCAACATCAAGGGGAACGAGGCGGCGACCAACGACGATTTCGGCATGATGCGCGAAGTCTTCCGCCGCCGCTTCGCCCGCCAGTTGGAGGAGAATCCGGATCGCGACGACGCGACCTGGCCCGACCTGGTGCTCATCGACGGCGGGCGCGGCCAGCTCAATGCGGCCAAGGCGGTGCTGGAGGATCTGGGCATCGAGGATGTCTGCCTGGTCGGCGTCGCCAAGGGCCCGCATCACGGCCGCGAAGGGCGCGAAGTCTTTCACATGATGGACGGCAGCGAACGGATGCTCCCGGTCAACGCGCCGCTGCTCTTCTACCTCCAGCGGCTACGCGACGAGGTCCACCGCTTTGTGATCGGCGCCCACCGCGACAAGCGCGCCAAGGCCATGGGCGCGAGCCCGCTCGACGAAGTGCCCGGCATCGGCCCGGCGCGGAAGAAGGCGCTGTTGATGCACTTCGGCACGGGGCGGGCGGTGCGCAATGCCAGCCTGGAGGATTTGCAGAAGGCGCCTGGGGTCAGCCAGGCGGTCGCGCAACAGGTGTACGACTTTTATCATAGCCGGTGAGGGCGCGCCTGCTACTGAATTAAAACCGCTTCGTGAACTGGCTTTGTCCAACGATACCAGCGCCACGCATGGTGACGATATAGGCATGACCGGCGATAAGCTTGGCAGGCTGTCCGCTTGCGACGAAACCTACCGGAACCTCACCATATCGAAATTCGGAGCGGCATTTCGCTCCGGCGGGCGCGCCGATCGACCATAACGGGTTTAACTGGTCATCCGATTTGTAGATTGCGACGTCGTCAATGCAACTAGACTTGTTACCCCTGCTTGCCTTGAATGTCAGCGAGGTTGGCGATTCCGATATAGCGATGTCCATTTCTCTTTTGCAGCCGGACGCCATGATGAGCAAGGCGATGCAGCCGGCAACTTTATAGCCCATATACACCGCTCCCGGTCATGCGTCGCTTCAGGATAGCCTGCTCGGCGAGGCTTTTGGGATCGGAATGCCGACGCGCCCGAGCTAAGTTACCCGCCATCTCGGCTTGGCCCTCAAGGGTTTCCGAACCGAAATTCGTCTTGCGATGATTATAGTCGTATAGCTTGTCCGGGTCATAATTCGCGGCCCTCAGCTCACGGGCATAGCGCTTGCCGAAATTGGCGAAGCCCAATCGGTGATATTGGACGACATGCGAATATTCATGCACAAGCAGCTCGATGCCCAGTTCGCTTTTTGTCCATTCCGCATGGTTAAGGTATTTCAAACTGGATTTGGCATAGATCGTATTGCCAACCGTGATCGCCGGGTTTCCGTTTAAAAAAGCCCCCGCCGCGACCAGCGACAGGCCGGGACCGCGTACGATACGGATGCGCCGGGGATCGGGATCATGGCCATAGGCTTCAACAACGATGCGCTGTTCTGAAGCTGTTAGCGGTCGTGCGTAAGGTCCTCGGTCCTTGTCAGCGATCGCGTTGGCCTCTTCATGAAGCAGTTTGCCAAGCATAGCGATATAGGCATCGATGGTTCGGTACGTTGCTGCAATCTTATCGTCGGCCACCCGACGCAGCGCCCGTGATGTCGCCGTAAGCGCTCGCTCGAACAATTGCCATTCCAGGTCGTTCAGCAGACGACGGATAGCGCGTTGGCGATCTGGCGAGAACATGAACTGCCCCTCCTCCAACGCACAAACGGGCCGAGCCCGATCGCAGTTCCCATCGCCATCCCTCATAGCATCCCGCCCCATTCACCCCTACATCCCTTCCCATGCACCGGGTCGCCCCCGCCATCATCCTGTCGGTTCGGCCGCATGGCGAGCATGGGGCGATCGTGCGGGCTTTGACTCGGCAAGACGGGGTGCAGCCGGGCTATGTCCGGGGCGGACGATCGCGGGCGCTCAGGCCGGTGCTGCAACCCGGGAACGGCATCGTCGGCGAGTGGCGGGCGCGGACGGTGGAGCAATTGGCCGCGCTGACCATCGAGCCGGCGCATAGCCGCGCGGGGCTGCATGGCGAGCCGCTGGCCGCCGCGGGGATCGAGTGGTTGTGCGCGCTGACCGCCGCTGCACTGCCCGAGGAGCAGCCTTATCCCGTCCTGTACGACGCGCTCGACGCGGTGCTGACCGCGATCGAGTCGGCGCCCTCGGCGCGCGGCTGGGCGGGGGCGTTGGTGCGCTACGAACTGCTGCTGCTGGGGCAGTTGGGCTTCGGGCTCGATCTGGAGCGGTGCACGGTCACCGGTGGGACGGACGATCTGGCCTTTGTGAGTCCGAAGAGCGGCGCGGCAGTGTCGGTGGGGGCGGCGTTCGGCTATGAGACGAAGTTGTTTCCGTTGCCCGATTTTCTGCGCGAGGGCGGGGTGGGGGACTGGCCCGAAATATTCGCCGCCGGGCGGATCACCGCGCATTTCCTGGCGCGCGATATATTAGCCGGTCTGCGCAACGATCCGATGCCCGCCCGTGCGCGGCTGTTCGATCGGTTCAAAAGGGCGGTTGCGTGACACGGGCCCGCTAAGGCAAAGGGCGCTCCGAACATAGGTAATAAGGGGCCAGCCATGGCATTGATCGCGATCCTCGCCGGTGACGGCATCGGCCCGGAAGTGACGGCGGAAGCGCGGCGCGTGCTGGAGGCGCTGGACCTGGGC
Source organism: Sphingomonas sanguinis (assembly GCF_001476905.1). Lineage (GTDB taxonomy): Bacteria > Pseudomonadota > Alphaproteobacteria > Sphingomonadales > Sphingomonadaceae > Sphingomonas > Sphingomonas sanguinis_B. The sequence continues at coordinate 17,965 of NZ_LDTE01000124.1, forward strand.
CTGACCTTCGAGGAGGCCAAGGTGGGCGGGGCGGCCTATGAAGCCGCCGGGCATCCGCTGCCGCCCGAGACGCTGGAGGTGGCGGGCCGCGCCGATGCGCTGCTGTTCGGGGCGGTCGGCGATCCGCGCTTCGACAATCTCGAGCGCGCGCACCGCCCGGAACAGGCGATCCTGGGCCTGCGCAAGGCGTTCGGCCTGTTCGCCAACCTGCGCCCCGCGCGTTTGTTCGAGGGGCTGGAGGATGCCAGCTCGCTGCGCCCCGACATTGCGCGGCGCATCGACATGGTGATCGTGCGCGAGCTGACCGGCGACGTCTATTTCGGTGCCAAGGGGCGCGGCACCACCGAGGCGGGGCTGCGCGAAGGTCATGACCTGATGCGCTATGACGAGGAAGAGGTCGCGCGGATCGCCCGCGTCGGCTTCGAGACCGCGATGCGCCGCCGTCGCCGGTTGCTGTCGGTGGACAAGGCCAATGTGCTCGAAACCTCGCAGCTGTGGCGCGACGTGGTGATCGAGGTGGCGAAGGATTACCCCGACGTCGTGCTCGACCATATGTATGTCGACAATTGCGCGATGCAGCTGGTGCGCGATCCCGGCCAGTTCGACGTCATCCTGACCGGGAATCTGTTTGGCGATATCCTGTCGGATCAGGCGTCGATGTGCGCCGGGTCTATCGGGATGCTGCCCTCCGCCGCGCTGGGAGCGACGGGCAAGGGGCTGTACGAGCCGATCCATGGCTCGGCCCCCGATATCGCCGGGCAGGGCAAGGCCAATCCGTGCGCGGCGATTCTTTCGTCGGCGATGATGCTGCGCCACTCGCTGGGCCACGCCGAGGCGGCCGACCGGATCGACGCGGCGGTGGCAGGTGCGATCCGTGAGGGCGCGCGGACCGGCGATCTGGGCGGCAGCCTGTCGACCCGCGCCATGGCCGACGCGATCCTCGAACGCCTCTGACGCCCATGAGCGCGCTCCTCGAACTCGCGGTCGTCATCCCGACCTTCAACGAGCGCGCCAATGTGCCCGTGCTCATCGCCAAGCTCGACCAGGCGCTGGCCGGGCGGCGGTGGGAGGCGATCTTCGTCGACGATAACAGCCCCGATGGCACTGCCGATGCCGCGCGCGAGATGGGCAAAGTCGATCCCCGCGTCCGGGTGATTCAGCGGATAGGACGGCGCGGCCTGTCCTCCGCCTGTATCGAGGGGATGTGCGCCACCGCCGCGCCGATGGTGGCGGTGATCGACGGCGATTTGCAGCATGATGAGACGCTGCTGCCCAAGATGCTCGACCGGTTGCAGGTGGAAGGTGATCTCGACATCGTCGTCGGCTCGCGCTTCGTCGATGGCGGCGGGACGGGCGACTGGGACCGCGACCGGGTGGCCAAGTCGGCCTTTGCCACGAAGCTGTCGCAGCGGGTGCTGAACGTGAACCTGTCCGACCCGATGAGCGGCTTCTTCATGGTCCGCACCCATGTCGCGCGCGCGACGGTGCCGCATCTGTCGGGGATCGGCTTCAAGATCCTGCTCGACATCATGAGCGCCTCGCCGCGTCCCCTTCGTGCCGCCGAAATGCCCTATGTGTTCCGACTGCGGACCGAGGGCGAGTCGAAGCTCGATCATGTCGTCGCGATGGAATATCTGATCGCGCTGTACGACCGCCGCTTCGGTAAGGTGGTGCCGGTGCGCTTCGCCATGTTCTCGGCGATCGGGGTGCTGGGGGTGGGCGTGCACATGGCGGTGCTCAGCCTGTTCTTCGTCCTGCTCGGCGCGACCTTCCTTGCCAGCCAGATCGTCGCGGTGGCGGCGGCGATGACGTTCAACTTCTTCCTGAACAATGCGCTGACCTATCGCGACCGGCGCTTGACCGGGTTCAAGCCGTTGCTCGACGGCTGGGTGTCCTTTTGCTTGGTCTGTGCGGTGGGGGCGATCGCCAATGTCGGCGTGGCGGCCTTCCTGCACGACGCACGCGCCAATGAATGGGCGCTCTCGGCCCTGATCGGCGTGCTGGTCGGCGCGGTGTGGAATTACGCGCTGTCGTCGCGCTTTGTGTGGGGGCGCTACTAAACCCTACCGCCAATCCGTGAACCAGGCCCAGCGCAGGAAGGATCGGGGCCCGGCCAGCGCGCCTGCGGTCAGGATCGGGTAGAAATAGACGAACAGGCACACCGCCGCGACCAGATACGCCTCGTCCCAATCGCGCAGGACCCCGCGCCACCGGTCGATCGCCACCGCCAGCGCGACCGACAGCCAGATGGCGGGCAAATAATAGTAATAATAGAATCCCAGCGATTTGGGGATGATCGCCCACACCGCAAAGCCGCCGATCCACAAGGCCGCCGCAAAACCCAGTCGGATGTCGCGTGTGCGCAGCCAGCCCAGCGCACAGGCCGCGACGGCGACCAGCCCGCCCCACATCACCACCGGATTGCCGAGCAGGAAGATGCCCCGCTGCGCCCCGTCCGCCACCTCGTAGAAATACCAGATCGGCCGCCCGATCACCGGCCAGCTCCACCAGCTGGACTGATAGGTATGCGGGGGCAGGACCTGAGTCTGGCGCGCATACATCTCGGCCTGGAAGGGCAGGAGCCGGCCCAGCGTCATCGGATCATGGGTGTAGAAAAAGGCGGGCGCGAAGGTCGCCGCATAGGCCAGTCCCGCCCCCAGGCCGAGCAGCCCCCAGGCCGACCACCAATGGAGGCCCGGCCAGCGGCTGGCGTCCCCGCGCTTCATCAGCACGAAGCCGATCGCGGCATAGCCCAGATAAGGCACCGCCGCCCATTTGGTCCCGACCGCCAGGCCCAGCAGGACCGCGCCCAGCGTCCACCGCCACCGGCTTTGCGCTGCCGAGCCGCGCATTGCCCAGCCCATGGCGGCGACCGCCAGCACGACGAACGCCGCCATGAAGCCGTCGAGCATCGCGATCCGGGCCTGTATCAGCACCATGAAATTGACGAGCGTCAGCACCCCCGCCATCGCGGCGGGACGGGTTCGCCGGGTCATCAGCCATACGATGCCGAACACGCCCGCGACCACCGCCGTACCCGCCAGCGTCGACAGCGCGCGCCAGCCCAGCGGATCGTCGCCGAAGATCATCATGCCCAGCGCGATCAGCGCCTTGCCGAGCAGCGGATGCTCGATATTCACCGGTCCTTCCAGCGCCAACAGCGTGCGCGCGGCGGGCACATAATGAACCTCGTCGAAGACCAGCTTGTGCGGCGTGGTCAGTCGCCAGCTGAACAGCAGCTGTGCGCAAACGAGCAGCGCGATCAGGGCCGGGACCGGACGGTGGAACGGGAGGAGCAGGCGGCGCATGATGCGGTCATGGCGGCCTCGTGCAGGGGGCACAAACGCTTTTTCGGTCGGCACCGTTCTTACAAAGTGTCTAACCGATCCTTTAGATTCGATCGCTATGGTGACTGCCCAAGAGCGGAATGGGTCGGTCGATCGGGGGCGACACGGCCGTAGCGAAGGAATGAGCGATACGATGGGTTGGCTGGGCAAGAAGGAAGCGAATGTCGATGATCGCATGGCAAGGGCCGTGTTCGATCTGTCTCCCGATGCGATGCTCCTATTCTCGGGGGGCAAGTTCGTCTCGGCGAACCCCGCCTCGGCGCGGGTCTATGACCGGCCGCTTTCCGAAATTCTTGGCAAATCGCCCGTGACCTTTTCGGCCCCCTGCCAGGCGGATGGGCGTCCCACCGAAGAGCATGTGGCCGAACGTGTCGGACAGGCGCTGAAGGAGGGCTTCGCGCGATTCGAGTGGCTGAACACCGACAGCCGGGGCACCATCGTGCGCCTGCTCGTTACGCTGATCCCCGCGAATGTCCTGACCCCGCAGGACGTGCTGGTCCTGTGCCAGGAAATGGGTGAAACGATGGCGATGGTCGGCCAGCTGGGCGACGGGCTGTCGCGCCTCGCCAATGGCGACCTGTCGCACCGCATCGTCAAACCCTTTCGTGATGATTACGAGCCGCTTCGTCTGCACTTCAATGAAACGGCCGAAATGCTGGGCGGCTCGATCAGCAAGGTCGACGAGTCCGCGCGGCGGGTTCACAGCGCGGCGCTGGAGATCGGCAAGGCGGCGGGCGATCTGTCGCGCCGGACCGAGCATCAGGCCGCCTCGCTGGAGGAAACCGCCGCCGCGATGCGCCAGGTGACCGAGGCGATCCAGGAAACCGCGCAGTTCGGCTCCAAGGCGGCCGAGGTCGCCGCCTCCGCGCAGAGCAATGCGGCCGAAAGCGGCATGGTCGTCCAACGGGCGATCGACGCGATGAGCGGGATCGAGCGCACCTCCAGCGAGATTTCGGAGATCATCGGCGTGATCGACGGCATCGCGTTCCAGACCAATTTGCTGGCGCTGAACGCTGGGGTCGAGGCGGCGCGCGCGGGCGATGCGGGCAAGGGCTTTGCGGTCGTCGCGAGCGAGGTGCGCGCGCTCGCCCAGCGCTCGGCCGATGCGGCCAAGGATGTGAAGGGGCGGATCGGTGCGTCCGATACGCAGATTCGCGCCGGTGTGCAGCAGGTCGACGCGGCCGGTGCGACCCTGCAGCGTATCGCCGCGCAGGTCAGCGAGATGGCAGCCCTGATCGGCGACATCGCGGGCGCATCGCAGCAACAGGCGAGCAGCGCGTCGCAGATCACCATCGCCATCGGCGACCTGGATGCGGTGACCCAGCAAAATGCCGCGATGGTCGAGGAAGCGACCGCCGCCGCGCGCGAACTGGTCGGCGAGGCCAGCGCGATGAGCGATCAGGTCGGGCGTTTCCGGCTGGCGACGCACCCCGCCCCCATGGCGATGCCTCGGTCGCTGTCCCGCGCTGCCTGACCGGCGGCCCACGCACGCTCCTCTATTCGTCAGACAATTTGACGAACCCCTGTCCGGCATGGCACCCATGGCGGTGACGTGGCGCGGGCATTCCCAATCATAGGGAATCGCCCGCGTCATCTGAGAGGATAAGTGGGAGAGTGACGTGACGCGATGGTCCCGACCGATGATCTTGGCGATTCTGGCGGCCACCGCCCTATCGCCCGCCTATGCCCAGGCACCTGTCGCCAATGACGGACCGGCCCGCAGTTTCGAGGTGAAGGGCAAGGGCTTCCTGCGCAACGGCCAGCCACATCAGGTGATTTCGGGCGAGATGCACTATACCCGCATCCCGCGCGCCTATTGGCGCGATCGTCTGCGCAAGGCCAAGGCGATGGGGCTGAACACCATCACCACCTATTCCTTCTGGAACGCGCATGAACCGCGTCCGGGCGTCTATGATTTCAGCGGCCAGAACGACATCGTCGCCTTCATCCGCGATGCCCAGGCCGAGGGGCTGGACGTCATCCTGCGCCCCGGCCCCTATGTCTGCGCCGAATGGGAGCTGGGCGGTTATCCGTCCTGGTTGCTCAAGGATCGCAAGCTCCTCCTGCGCTCGACCGACCCGCAATATACCGCCGCGGTCGATCGCTGGCTGATGCGGCTGGCGCAGGAGGTGAAGCCGCTGCTGCTGAAGAATGGCGGGCCGATCGTCGCGGTGCAGCTCGAGAATGAATATGGCGCGTTCGGCGACGACCAGGCCTATTTGCGCGGACTGGAGGCGAGCTACAAGCGGGCCGGGCTGGGCGACGGCATCCTGTTCACGTCGAACCAGGCGGGCGATTTGGCCAAGGGATCGCTGCCCAATCTTCCGTCGGTGGTGAATTTCGGGTCGGGTGGTGCTGAGAATGCGGTCGCCAAGCTGGAGGCCTATCGCCCTGACGGCCTGCGCATGGTCGGCGAATATTGGGCGGGCTGGTTCGACAAATGGGGCGAGGAGCATCACGAGACGGACGGCAGGAAAGAGGCCGAGGAAATGGCCTATATGCTCAAGCGCGGCTATTCGATCTCGCTCTACATGGTGCATGGCGGCACCACCTTCGGCTGGATGAACGGGGCGGACTCGCACACCGGCAAGGACTATCACCCCGACACCACCAGCTATGATTATGACGCGCCGATCGATGAGGCGGGCAATCCGCGCTACAAATACGGCCTGATCGCCGCCGCCATCGCCGAGGTGACGGGCAAGCCCGCAGCCCCCACGCCCGCACCGACGGTCGCGACGACCTTCCCGGTATCGGCCGTACGGCGCAGCGCCTCGCTCTGGGACAATCTGCCGACGCCGGTGCGGGCGGCGCAGCCGAAGACGTTCGAGGAGCTCGACCAGAATTACGGGTACGTGCTCTACCGCGTCACCGTGCCCGCAGGCGCGGCGGGTCCGCTGACGCTGAAGGGCATGCACAGCCATGCGCAGGTCTATCTGGACAAGACGCTGGTCGGCACGCTCGACCGGCGGCTGGACCAGGAAACGGTCGAACTGCCGGCGCGGACGAAGCCGACCACGCTGAACATCCTGGTCGAGAATACCGGCCGCGTGAACTATTCCCACGCCATCCGTACCGAGCAGACCGGCCTGACCGGCGCGGTGACGCTGGCGGGGCAGCCGCTCAACGACTGGCAGATGTTCCGCCTGCCGATGGACAATCTGGCGACCCTTAAGCTGTCCGCGAAACCGTGCACCGGGCCCTGCTTCTATGAGGCGACGATGACGGTGGCGAAGCCCGGCGACACCTATCTGGACATGCGGGGTGCGCATAAGGGGCAGTTGTGGCTGAACGACCATAATCTCGGTCGCTTCTGGAGCATCGGGCCGGTCCACACGCTCTATACGCCTGCGCCATGGCTGAAGGCGGGGGCGAACCGGGTGTTGTTCTTTGACCTCACCGGCGATGCGAGTGATACGCTGAGGACGGTGGACAAGCCGATCTATGGCAAGGTGACGAACCACCGCGAGGCGCAGTAGTCGAATTCCTCCCCTGCAAGGGGAGGGGGACCGCCGCGAAGCGGTGGTGGAGGGGTGTCCCCGCTGAGGTGACACCCCTCCGTTAGTCCTCTGGACTGCCACCTCCCCGTGCCGGGAAGGATCGACCTCAGCGCACCGCCGCCGCCTGGTTCGCGACGATCGCCTCGCGCTGTTCCGGGCTCATCGCGGCGGCGTTGACGTCGGCGGCCTTGATCGCATCGGCGCGATCCTCGGCATAGTCGCGGGTCTTTTCGGCCTGCTTGTCGAGCTGCTTGGCCTCGTTCCGCAGCGCGTCGGCTTGGCTTTCCATGCCGTCGGCGCGGTTGTCGGCGGCCTTTTCGACATTCTCGGCCAGCTTGTCGGTGCCCTTGCTGTTGCACGCCGACAGCGACACGAGGCTGGCGGCCAGCAAAAGGCCGATACGTATCGTCATCATCATTCTCCCTGTTGGATCAGCAGGAACAACCGGGACGGGCACATTTTCGTTCCGCTATCGCAACGGCGACACATGTGGCGTCGTGTCGGAATATCCTTGAACCCCGCTTCCCGGACCGGCAAATGAGCGGGCATGAAGCGTAAGACTGGCCAGGACCGTTCGATCACCACCAAGTGGCGTCCCGCGACGCAGGCCGTGCGCGGCGGCACCGCGCGGTCCGAATATGGCGAGACGTCCGAGGCGCTCTTCCTGACCTCGGGCTATTGCTATGACCGGGCAGGGGACGCGGCGGCACGGTTCGCGGGCGAGCAGGAGGGGATGACCTATTCCCGCCTCCAGAACCCGACCGTCGAGATGCTGGAACAGCGCATCGCCCTGCTCGAAGGGGCCGAGGCGTGCCGCACCATGGCGTCGGGCATGGCGGCGATGACGGCGGTGCTGCTCTGCCAGTTGCAGGCGGGCGACCATTTGGTCGGCGGGCGCGCGGCGTTCGGATCGTGCCGCTGGCTGACCGACACGCTGCTGCCTAAGTTCGGCATTTCCACGACCGTGGTCGATGCCCGTGACCCGCAGGCCTTCCTGGACGCGGTGCGCCCCGAGACCAAGGTCTTCTTCTTCGAGACGCCCGCCAACCCGACCATGGATGTGGCCGATCTGGAAGCGATCTGCGCGATCGCGCGCGAGCGCGGCATCACCACGGTGGTCGACAATGCCTTTGCGACCCCGGCGCTCCAGCGGCCGATGGATTTCGGCGCGGACGTGACCGCCTATTCCGCCACCAAGATGATGGACGGACAGGGCCGCGTGCTGGCGGGTGCGGTGTGCGGGACCGAGGACTTCATCACCAACACGCTGCTGCCCTTCACCCGCAACACCGGGCCGACCCTGTCGGCGTTCAACGCCTGGGTGGTGTTGAAGGGGTTGGAAACGCTCGACCTGCGTATCCATCGCCAGTCGGAATCGGCACTGAAGGTCGCGACCTTCCTGGAGGGCCGTGTGCCGCGCGTCCTGTGTCCCGCGCTGCCCAGCCATCCGCAGCATGACCTCGCCATGCGTCAGATGAAGGCGGGCGGCAGCATCTTCGCGCTGGAACTCGATGGCGGCCGCGAACAGGCGCATGGCCTGCTCGATGCGCTGGAGCTGATTGATATCTCGAACAATATCGGCGACTCGCGCTCGCTGATGACCCACCCCGCCTCGACCACCCATGCCGGTGTCGCCGAGGACAAGCGGATCGAGATGGGCATCGGCGAGGGGATGCTGCGCCTGAATGTCGGGCTGGAGGATGCCGACGACCTGATCGACGATCTCGACCAGGCGCTGCGCGTCGTGGGTCTGTGAAGGCGCTCTTTCCCCATGCGCTGACCACCGGGCCGGTGACGGTCCGCGTGTCGGTCAGCTATCTGCCCGAACAGTCCGAGCCGCAGCGCGGGCGTTGGTTCTGGGCCTATCATGTCCGTATCGAGAATGACGGCGAGCAGCCGGTGCAACTGCTCACCCGCCGCTGGATCATCACCGATGGACGCGGCGCGCGCCATTCGGTCGAGGGAGAGGGCGTGGTCGGTGAGCAGCCGGTCATCCAGCCGGGGGCGTCGTACGACTATGTCTCGGGCTGTCCGCTGGCGACGACCAGCGGTGCGATGCAAGGGAGCTATCGCATGATCGGCGCGGATGGCGTGACCTTCGACGCGGCGATTCCCCCATTCGCGCTGATCGCCCCGGCGGTCGCGTCGTGAAGCGGACCCATCTCCCGCTCAACGGCCTGCGCGTCCTCGACGCCGCCGCGCGCCATCTGAGCTTCACCCGCGCCGCCGACGAACTGGCGGTGACCCCGGCGGCGGTCGGGCAGCAGATTCGCGCGCTGGAGGATACGCTAGGCGTCGTCCTGTTCCGCCGCACGACGCGCGGGTTGGAACTGACCCCCGAGGCGGAGGCTGGCTTGGCCCCTCTGCGCGCGGGCTTCTTGCAATTCGAGGATGCCGTGCGCGCCATGCAGGCGGGGCAGTCGTCCAAGTCGCTGACCATCGCCGCGCCGCGCGACGTGACCGAGAAGTGGCTGATGCCGCGCCTCGCCGCCATTGCCGCGAGCGACCCGGACCTGCGCTTCTCGCTGATCGCCTCGGACGAGGGGCTGGACTTCACCGAGGCCAATCTGGACCTCGCCATCCGCTGGGGTGACGGGCCCGGCGGGCTGGAGGGCGAGGCGATCGAGTCGGACGGGATGATCGCGATCGGCCCCGAAGACGCACCGCTGATCGCTTGGCCGGGCGCGCCGGAAGAGGGGGCGCCGCTGGTTCGTGTGACCGATGCCGGCCTCGCCATCGATGCGGTCGCGGCGGGCCTGGGCCGCGCCGTGGTGCCGCAACTGCTCGCCGAGCGCGACCTGGCCGAGGGCCGGGTGGTCGCCACCGGCGAGGCGGTGCCCTCGCGCATGGGATATTGGCTGGTCGCCCCGCTGCCGCAATGGCGCCAGCAGAAGGTCAAGGCCTTGGTCGAGGCGCTGGGGGGGTAAGGCCCGCCCAACCATCCGCATCACCCCGGCGAAGGCCGGGGTCCAGTTGCGATACGGCTAGGGAGCGGATTGCGCCGGGTGGAAGGCAAAGCAAACGGGCTGCAATGCCTCCCACGCATCTTTCCTGCATCATCTCGAAAGCGTCGAACCTGGGCCCCGGCCTTCGCCGGGGAACTATGACGGGATAATTCATTCCCCATTTGTCTTGGCGGCGAAATTGCGCTTTGATCGTCACCAACAGGGGGGAGAGCAAAACCATGTCCGATTTGAATCGAGCCGAAATCGCCCGGTCGCAACTCATGTACGACGCCAGCCGCAAGTCGGTGGGCGTCGCTTACCTGCTGCTGATTTTCCTCGGAGGCTTTGGCGCACACCGCTTTTACCTGGGACGTGTCGGCTCGGGCGTGGCGATGCTGCTGCTGAACTTCATCGGTTGGGTGACGTTGCTGGCCGGTGTCGGCCTGATCCTATTGGGCTTTGCTTGGCTGTGGCTGTTCGTCGACCTCTTTCTCGTGCCGGGTATAGCGAGGCAGTATAATATGCGCCTCGCGAACGACCTGACCGGCGGCTATCCCGCCACGATTTGATCGGGCGACCCTCCCCAAGCATCGCTTGGGGAGGAATAAGCATTACGCCGCCGGTGCCGCGTCGAAGGGCACCGGGAATTTCTTCGCGCAAAAGGCGCAGTCCACTTGGATCAGGCCATCGTCATCGGCCATTTCGCGCCGCTCCTCGACCGAGAATTTGGTGATGACGCTGGCGATATACTCCGCCGAGCAGCGGCAGCCGCGCACGATGGCGGGGCTTTCCGACACGCGGACATTCTGTTCCTCGTTGAACAGCCGCCACACCAAAGTCTCCAGCGGCAGCGCGGCGTCGGCCAACTCCTCGGCCTCCATCGTCTGGCCCAGTGCCTGGACATGCTCCCATTCGGGATGGTCGAGCTTGACGTGCAGCCGCTCGCGGCCTTCCTCGCCCTCGGGCAGGTGCTGGAGGAACAGGCCGCCCGCGACGGTTCGGCCGTCCGGGCCCTTGCTGATCCCGACGCGCAGCAGGCTGGGGATCTGCTCGGACTGGATGAAATAGCTCTCGGCGGCGGCGGACAGCGTATCGCCGTCGAGCGGCACGATGCCCTGATAGCGCTCGCCGGTCACCGCCAGGTCGAAGGTGATCGCCAGGTAACCCTGGCCGAACAGCGCGAACAGCGTCGGCTCGGCGGGCAGCTCGGCCAGCCGGTCCTCGTCATACTGGATATAGCCGCGCAGCTCACCACCGCGATAATCGCACACCAGCAGCCGGATCACGCCGCTGTCGCTGCGCGTCTGGATGGTCAGCTGGCCGCTGGTGTCCTTCAACGTCGCACCCATCAGCGCGGTCAGGGTCAGCGCTTCGGCCAGCAGCCGCTCGATCGCGGGCGGATAGGCATGGGCGGCCAGAATCTCGTCCAGCACCGGGCCCAGCCGCACCAGACGTCCACGCGCATGTTGCTCGGGGATGGTGAACGCGATCGCGCGGTCGAGGTCGGGCAGGGTGATGTCGGTCATGCTCGTGCCTTTACGCACCGGAGGACGTCCGGGCGATATGGTGCCGGTGCGGCAGGGGAAAGAGAAAAGGCCGACGAACCCGCCGGCCTTTCCATAGATAGGGTGGCTCGCGCCCCGATCAACCAATCTGGCCGAAGCACCAGCGCAGGACCGACTTCTGGGCGTGCAGGCGGTTTTCCGCCTCGGGCCAGATCAGCGACTGCGGGCCGTCGATCACGTCGGAGGTCACTTCCTCGTCGCGATGCGCAGGGAGACAGTGGAGGAACTTCGCCTCCGGCTTGGCCAACGCCATCAGCTTGGCATTGACCTGATACGGCATCATCGCGGCCAGCTTTTCCTCGGCATGGGCCTGGCCCATCGAGATCCAGGTGTCGGTGACGACGATATCCGCACCCTCGACCGCCGTGCGCGGATCGGTCGTGCAAGTGGCGCGGCCCTGGCCCAGCTCCAGCGTACCCGGCTCGGGATGATAGCCGGTGGGGCAGGCGGCGACCACGTCGAAGCCGAGCAGCCCGCCCGCCTCGACGATCGAGTGCAGTACATTGTTGCCGTCGCCCAGCCACGCGACCTTCAGGCCGGACAGCGTCTTGCCCGCCTCGATTACGGTCAGCAGATCGGCCATGATCTGGCAGGGGTGCGACAGGTCGGTCAGGCCGTTGATGACCGGCACACTGGCATAATGCGCCATTTCCTCGACCTTGGCATGGTCGTCGGTGCGGATCATGATCGCATCGGTGTAGCCCGACAGGATGCGTGCGGTGTCCGCGATCGTCTCGCCGCGGCCCAGCTGCATGGTCCCGGCGTCGAGCACGATCGAAGTGCCGCCGAGCTGGCGGATCGCCATGTCGAAGCTGACGCGGGTGCGGGTCGAGTTCTTCTCGAAAACCATGGCAAGCACATGGCCCGCCAGCGGCGCATCGGCATCGACGCGGCCCTTGGTGAAACCGGCGCGGGCGGCCTTGCGGGCCTGGGCATCGGTCAGAATGGCGGTCACACCCTCGGGACCGGCGTCGGCGAGGTTCAGGAAGTGGCGGATCGTCATGGGTCTATACTCCGTCGCCCCGGCGGTTCCCCGCCGCCGGGGTGGCAGGGATCAATCGTCGGCGGCGGGGACGTAGACGCGCGCGGCGTCCGACAGCTTCGTCGCGAACTCGGTGATGTGGCTTTCGTCGATGGTCAGCGGCGGCAGGATGCGGATGACATTCTCGCCCGCCGCGACCAGCAGCAGCCCGTGATGGTCGCGGCAATGCGCGACGAAACGGCGGCTGTCGCTCTTCATCTTCAGGCCCTGCATCAGGCCATGGCCGCGCACTTCCTCGAACAGATGGTCGAAGTTCGGGATCATCTGCTCCAGCGTCGAGCGCAGGCGCTTGCCCATCGCCTCGACATGGTCGAGGAAGCCGTCTTCCTGCATCACGTCGAGCACCGCCTCACCGGCCGCCATGGCGAGCGGGTTGCCGCCATAGGTCGAGCCGTGCGTGCCGGCCACCATGCCCTTGGCCGCTTCCTCGGTCGCCAGGCACGCGCCCAGCGGGAAGCCGCCGCCAATGCCCTTGGCCGAGGCCATGATGTCGGGCTTCACGCCATACAGCTCATGCGCGAAGAACTTGCCGGTGCGGCCATAACCGCACTGCACCTCGTCCAGCACCAGAAGCAGGCCATGCTCGTCGCACGCCTTGCGCAGCCCCTGGAGGAATTCCATGCTGGCGGGACGCAGGCCGCCTTCACCCTGGATCGGTTCGACCAGGAAACCGGCGGTGTTCTCGTCGATCAGCGCGAGTGCGGCTTCCAGATCGTCAAACGGCGCATAGGCGAAGCCTGGCAGCAGCGGCTCGAACCCGTCACGCATCTTGGGCTGGTTGGTCGCCGAGATCGCGCCCAGCGTCCGGCCATGGAACGCGTTGTTGAACGTGATCAGCGTGTGGCGCTGCGGATTGCCATTGGCGAAGTGATAGCGGCGCGCGGTCTTGATCGCGCACTCGACGGCTTCGGCACCCGAATTGGTGAAGAACACCGTGTCGGCAAAGGTCGAATCGACCAGCCGCTGCGCGAAATGCTCACCCTGCGGGCTGCCGTACAGGTTCGACACATGCATCAGCGTCGCGGCCTGCTTGGCGATCGCCTCGACCAGTTTCGGATGGCCATGGCCCAGCGCGTTCACCGCGATCCCGGCGGCGAAGTCCAGATATTGCTGACCGTCCTCGCCGTAAAGATAGACGCCCTCGCCTCGGACCGGACGCACCTCGCACCGTGGGTAAACGGGCATCAGGGCGGTGATGGTCACGGGACGTCTCCTTCAAACAGCAAAGGGCGGCACCAAGGGCCGCCCATCCGATACTTACCGGACGGGAGTGCTACGGGTCAACAGGAGCGGGTCGGGTGATCCTCCATCCCGCCGGTCCTTGTGCATTCAGGAGTTTCTGAGTCACGGCCACATTGCCGCGATTATTGGAAGCCCGGTTACCAACCGGGGCGCTGAAGCTGCGCAACGATCGTTTTCGGTGTCACTCCACATCGGATTCATAGTTCGCAAGTGCTGCGATCACGGCGGCATTGGCCGCATAGCGCCGGCGCAATCCGGCCAATGCCGAGTCGGTGTCCTTGCAGGTGCGATTCAGGTCTTTTTCGAGCTGGGCGGCGCGCGCTTCGTCGTCCGCGTCTTCGCCCCGGAGATGGTCGCATTCGTCCCGTCGCGCCTTGAAGGCGACGACATCCGCCGGGAGTGTGTCCGGGGCGACGGTATTGGTGATAGCCGGACCAGCATTGATCGATCGCGGCTCGGGCTTTCCGGTCGGCGGTGCGGAGGCGAGGACTGGGGGCGAAGTCTTCGTGACAGGAGGAGCGGGCGTATCGGCATTCCCAGAGCTCGTTCCACCACATGCGGCAAGGGCCAACGCCAGTCCCAATGTATATGCTCGCATCCGTGCCTCTCTCGAACAACTCGACCGATCGCGGATTGCGCCGCCACCCGTCAAGCCAGGAGCGGCGGCCGGCTCAGGCGTCGATCACCTCTTCGTCCAGCCGTGCCGCATTTTCCTGGATGAAGGCGAAACGGTGGGCCGGGTTGTTGCCCATCAGCCGGTCGACCAGGTCCTTCACGCCCGCCCGTTCCTCATATTCCTGGGGCAGGGTGATTCGGATCAGGCTGCGGGTCGACGGGTCCATCGTCGTTTCGCGCAGTTGGCCGGGGTTCATCTCGCCCAGGCCCTTGAAGCGGGCGACGTCGACCTTCTTGCCCTTGAAGGCGGTGCGCTCCAACTCGGCGCGGTGGGCGTCGTCGCGGGCGTAGAGCGACTTGGCACCGACCGTCAGGCGATAGAGCGGCGGCTGGGCGAGGTAGAGATGCCCGCGGCGCACCAGATCGGGCATTTCCTGGAAGAAGAAGGTCATCAGCAGTGTGGCGATATGCGCTCCGTCCACGTCGGCGTCGGTCATGATGACGATCTTTTCGTAGCGCAGCTGGGTCGGGTCGCAATCCTTGCGGGTGCCGCAGCCCATGGCCAGCGTCAGGTCGGCGATTTCCTGGTTCTGTAGGATCTTGGTCGAGGTCGCGCTCGCGACGTTCAGGATCTTGCCGCGGATCGGCAGGATCGCCTGCGTCTTGCGGTCGCGCGCCTGTTTCGCCGAGCCACCTGCTGAGTCGCCCTCGACGATGAACAGTTCTGTGCCCTCGGGGCTGTCCGCCGAACAGTCGGTCAGCTTGCCGGGCAGGCGCAACTTGCGGGCCGACGTCGCGGTCTTGCGCTTGACCTCGCGCTCGGCCTTGCGGCGCAGCCGCTCGTCCATCCGGTCGAGCACATAGCCGAGCAGCGCCTTGCCGCGATCCATGTTCGCCGAGAGATAATGGTCGAAATGGTCGCGCACCGCCTTTTCGACCAGCCCGGCGGCTTCCGGGCTGGTGAGCCGGTCCTTGGTCTGGCTCTGGAATTGCGGCTCGCGGATAAAGACCGAGAGCATCAGTTCGGAGCCGACCATGACGTCGTCGGCGGTGATATCCTTGGCCTTTTTCTGGTTCACCAGTTCGCCGAACGCGCGCAGGCCCCGGACCAGCGCCTGGCGCAGGCCCTGTTCGTGCGTGCCGCCATCGGGGGTCGGGATGGTGTTGCAATACCAGCTATAGCTGCCGTCGCTCCATAGCGGCCAGGCGACCGCCCATTCGACGCGGCCCTGTTCGCCCGGGAAATCCTGATTGCCGGAGAAGAATTCGGCGGTGGCGCATTCGCGGCCGCCGACCTGCTCCTTCAGATGATCGGCGAGGCCGCCGGGGAATTGGAACACCGCATCGGCGGGCGTATCGTCGGTGATGAGTTCAGCGGCGCAGTGCCAGCGTATCTCGACGCCTGCGAACAGATAGGCCTTGGAGCGGACCAGCTTGTGCAGCCGCGCGGGCTTGAAGTGGAGTTCCGGCCCGAAAATCTCGGTATCCGGTGTGAAGGCGACGCTGGTGCCGCGCCGATTGGGGGCGGCTCCCACGGTTTCCAGCGGACCCAGCGTCGCACCCTGGGCAAAGCGCTGGCGATAGAGGATACGCTCGCGCGCCACTTCGACCACCGTATCCGACGACAGCGCGTTGACCACCGAGATGCCGACGCCGTGCAGACCGCCCGAGGTCGCATAGGCCTTGCCGGTGAACTTGCCGCCCGAGTGGAGCGTCGAGAGGATGACCTCCAGCGCCGACTTGTCGGGGAATTTGGGGTGTGGATCGACCGGGATGCCACGCCCATTGTCGACGATGGTCAGGCGGTTGCCCGGCTCCAGCTTCACCTCGATCCGGGTGGCGTGGCCCGCCACGGCTTCGTCCATCGCATTGTCGAGCACTTCGGCCGCCAGATGATGCAGCGCCCGCTCGTCGGTGCCGCCGATATACATGCCCGGACGGCGCCGCACCGGCTCCAGCCCCTCCAGCACCTCGATCGAGGAGGCGTCATAGGCAGGCTGGGGGCGCGCACCGCCCGCGAACAGATCATTGGACATAACGGGAACTATAGGGCTTCCGGCGCGCTTGCGCCAGCTTCGTGGCGCGTGACCCAAATGCAACAAAACTTTGCCGAAATTCTAATGTGGGATATTTTCACGGCACCGGTCCGTTAGCGCGTCACCTTTATGCCAAGGGTACGGGAGTGAACATGATGAAATTCTGGATGGCGGGGGCCATGGCCTCGGCGTTGGTCGCCACGCCGGTGATGGCGCAGGACAGTGCCTATGCCGGTGAGGACGACGCACCCTTTTCGGGGGCCTATATCGGCGGCAGCTTCGGCTATGACGTGCAGCCCAACGATGTCGGCTCGCGCTTCCTGTTCGACCGCAATCTGGACGGCCGGTTCGGCGATGTCGTGACGACCGCGGCCGGGGCCAATGCCTTCTCGCCGGGCTTCTGCAATGGCCGCGCGCGTAGCGTTCTGTCGCCGCAGAACGCCGCGACCGGTTGCGACAACGACAAGGATGGCATCGCCTATTATGGCCGCGTCGGGCTCGACCATCAGGCGGGCAACATCGTGTACGGCGTGGTCGGCGAGTTCGGTAAGTCGGAGATCACCGACAGCGTCTCGGCCTTTTCGACGACGCCTGCCTGGTACACCTTTACCCGCAGCATCGACTGGGAAGCCTCGGCGCGCGGACGCCTGGGCTATGCGGCGAACAAGACGCTGTTCTACGGCACGTTCGGCGGCGGTTATGCCCGGATCAACCGTGAGTTCGCGACCTCGAACGGATCGAACGCCTTTGCGATCAGCGGCAAGCGCAACCAGTTCGGCTTCCTCGGCGGCGGTGGTATCGAACAGAAGATCGGGCGCAACTTCTCGATCGGCATGGAATATATGTACCACCAGTATCGCGACGACGACACGCGCGTCCGGGTGACGCAGGGTTCGGCACTGGGGAACAACCCGTTCGTGCTGGCCCCGAATACGACGGGTACGGATATCCGCCGGTCGGATGACAAGTTCCGCTGGCACAGCCTTCGCGCCACGGCAGCGTTCCGGTTCTGATGAAAGGGGCGTTTCCTGGTGGAGCCGCCCTTTTTACAGGAGGTGAGGGACGTCCCCGGAAGCAAGCACTTTTGCCCTAAGCGACTTGCTTAGGGTGCCGCGGATCGATCCTGTAGCCACTGTTCCCCAGCCTTCGCCGGGAAACAGGAAAAGAAAAAGCCCGCCGGTCGCGAAACCGGCGGGCTTTTCCTATTCGACCCAAACTCAGCGGACGCGCGGGCCGCCAAAGGGCAAGGGCGGCGGCGGACGGCGGTCGCGGCGGGGCAGCTGTGCCTGATAGGCATGGCCGCAATGCGCGACGCAGTAGGGGAAGCCCGGATTCACCTTGTCGCCGCAGAAGTGGAAGTCCGGCTCGCCCGGATGGCCGATCGGCCATTTGCAGATGCGGTCGTTCAGGTCGAGCAGCGAGGTCTTGCCCGCCATTTCGGGGCTGGGCTTGGCCGGGACCAGACGGCGCGGCGGGGCAGGCGAGGGCGGGGGCTGCTGCTCGCCGGGCGACTGGCGTACGAAGCCGCCGGGGCCGACCGACCGCAGGATCGGTTGCGGCTCGCGCGGCTTGGCGGGTTCGGCTTCGATTTCGCTGTCCGGCTCGTCCTCGGCCACGAAGGGCGATGGCTCAGGCTCGGGTTCCGGCGCGGGAGGGGGCGGCGGAGGTGGAGGTGGAGGTGCGGCTACGACCGGTTCGGCCGCGGGCGCTGCGGCGGGCTCATTGGCCTTCACCGGCGACGGACGCGCCTGCAGGCCCAGGCGGTGCGCCTTGCCGATCACCGCGTTGCGGCTGACCCCGCCCAGAGCTTCGGCGATCTGGCTGGCGGTCTGACCCGCTTCCCACATCGTCCTGAGCGTATCGATCCGCTCATCGGTCCACGACATTCGAAACCTTTCCTCACTTCATCATCGCAACCGCCAGTCATCGTACCGGGTTGCGGGCGGCCACGGCAACCGTTACGCGCTATGGCGATGAGCAGCCAGCCCCCCCTCGGTGAAATCCACTCGGCGGTGCGTGCCGCCCCCGGTGAGCCCGTCATTCGGAACATCAACTGGGGCGGCCTCAGAACCCTCTATATCAAGGAGGTGCGCCGTTTCTTCAAGGTGCAGCTCCAGACGATCTGGGCTCCGTCGGTCACCACGCTTCTTTATCTCATCATTTTCACCACCGCTTTGGGTGGCCGCCACGCTGTGCCGGTCGCTGGCATGCAGGTGCCGTTCGCCGATTTCATCGCGCCGGGCCTGATCGTGATGGGCATGATGAACAATGCCTTCGCCAATGCCAGCTTCTCGCTGCTGGTCGGCAAGATCCAGGGGACGATCGTCGATTATCTGATGCCGCCGCTCTCCACCGCCGAGCTGCTGGCCGCGCTTGTCGGTGGCGCGGTGACGCGCGCGGTGCTGGTCGGGGTGACCGTCTGGGCGGCGATGGCGATCTGGCCTGGAGTGCATGTCACGCCGCACGCGCTCTTCGCGGTGCTGTGGTTCGGTCTGCTCGGCTCGGTGTTCCTGGCGCTGCTGGGCGTGCTGACCTCGATCTGGGCGGAGAAGTTCGACCATGCCGCCGCCGTCACCAACTTCGTGGTGGTGCCGCTGTCGCTGCTGTCGGGCACCTTCTACTCGGTCGACGGGCTGGCCCCCGCCTTCCGCGCGATCAGCCATGCCAACCCGTTCTTCTATGTCATTTCGGGCTTCCGCTATGGCTTTCTGGGCCTCGCCGACTCGCCGGTGACGCTGGGCGGGTTCGTCGTGCTCGGCATCGATATCGTGATGGCGATCCTCTGCTACGTCCTGCTGCGCAAGGGCTGGAAGCTGAAGAACTGAAACGGATCAGCTTTTCCGTTTTTTAACCGTCCTGTTGCTAAAAGAGGGCTCTGCTTCAGCAGCGGAATCTCCCTCGCCCGGGTCCAGCATGCCCGGTCAGGTCCTTGGCGGGATCGGCTTGGCCGTCCCGCCGCTTCTTCCCTCCATGATCCCTGGCATTGCAACCGCGCGCCAATCGGCGTAGCGCGGGCAGCATCATGACATCTTCTGCTCCCATGGCGGTCGTGCTCGTTTCGGGCGGGCTGGACTCGATGATTTCCGCTGCCTCGGCCAAGGCCGCAGGCTACCGCATCCTCGCCCTTTCGGTGGACTATAACCAGCGCCACCAGATCGAACTCGCCGCCGCCCGCCGAGTCGCGCACGAACTGGGCGCCGAACGGCACATCATCCTGCCGCTCGACCTGTCCGCCTTCGGCGGATCGGCGCTGACCGCCGATATCGAGGTTCCCAAGGACGGCGTGCAGCCGGGCATTCCGGTCACCTATGTCCCTGCGCGCAACACGATCTTCCTCAGCCTGGCGCTGGGTTGGGCCGAGGCGGCGGGCGCGCGCGACCTGTTCATCGGCGTCAATGCGCTCGACTATTCGGGCTATCCCGATTGCCGGCCCGAGTTCATTTCCGCCTTCGAGGGGCTGGCCGAGATCGCGACCAAGGCGGGTGTCGAGGGCCAGCCGTTCAAGATCCACGCGCCGCTCCAGCACATGACCAAGGCCGATATCGTGCGCGAAGGCACGCGGCTGGGCGTCGACATGGGGCTGAGCTGGTCCTGCTACGACCCGGCACCGGGCGGGCTGCATTGCGGCCGCTGCGACAGCTGCCGCCTGCGGTCCAAGGGTTTCGAGGAAGCGGGCATCCCCGATCCCACCGCCTATGCGGTCAAGCCGCAGGGCTGAGCCGATGAGCTACGCCGTCAAGGAAATGTTCCTGACGCTCCAGGGCGAAGGCGTGCAGGCCGGGCGGCGCGCGGTGTTCGTGCGCTTTGCGGGCTGCAACCTATGGTCGGGCCGCGAGCAGGACCGGGCGAGCGCCATCTGCCGCTTCTGCGACACCGATTTCGTCGGTGTCGATGGCCTGGGCGGTGGGCGTTTCGCCGATGCGGATGCACTGGTCGCGGCGGTCGAGGGCTTCTGGGGCGAGTCGCGGAACGAACGCTTCGTCGTGCTGACCGGGGGCGAACCGATGCTCCAGGTCGACGATGCCTTGGTCGATGCCCTCCACGCCGCGGGATTCTTCATCGCGATCGAGAGCAACGGCACGATCGCCGCGCATCCGGGCATCGACTGGGTGTGCATCAGCCCCAAGGCAGGGTC
The DNA here is from genome assembly GCF_001476905.1 of Sphingomonas sanguinis. GTDB lineage: Bacteria > Pseudomonadota > Alphaproteobacteria > Sphingomonadales > Sphingomonadaceae > Sphingomonas > Sphingomonas sanguinis_B. The sequence continues at coordinate 38,392 of NZ_LDTE01000124.1, forward strand.
TGAGGTCGTCCAGCGTTCCGGGCAGGAATTGAAGCTGGTCTGGCCGCAGGCGGGAATCGACCCGGCCGAGGTCGAGGGATGGGACTTTGCGAACCATCTGCTCCAGCCGCTCGACGATCCCCGGGCGGAAGAAAACCGCGAGGTGTGTATTGCCATGGTGATGGAGCGCCCGCGCTGGCGGCTGACGCTCCAGACGCACAAAATGCTGGGGCTGCGGTAAATTCCATTCCTCCCCTGTAAGGGGAGGGGGACCATGCGGAGCATGGTGGAGGGGTGTCCCCCTCTCGATAGCGGGACACCCCTCCGCCAGGCCTACGGCCTGCCACCTCCCCTTAACGGGGAGGAATAAGAGTCAATGAACGAACCGCGCCACCACGTCGCGGTAGCTGCGCGACACCTTCACCTGCGCGCCCGATTCCAGCAGCAGGAAGCATTCGCCATTGGTGTGCGGCTTGACCTGCTTGACCAAGTCCAGGTTCACGATGGTCGAGCGGTGCACCCGCTGGAAGCGCCGCGGGTCCAGCCGCTTTTCCAAGTCCTTCATCGTCTCGCGCAGGACCAGCGAATTGTCGCCGGTGTTGATGACCATATAGTCGCCCGCCGCCTCGATCATCTCGATCGTGTCGACATCGACGCGGAAGATCTGGCCGCGGTCCTTGATGTTGATGAGCTTCTCGAACCGGCTCGCTGCGACTTCGCCGCCTTCGTTCAGGTCGGTCACTGCGTCGGGGGCATGTTCGGCCAGCACTTCCTTCAGCTTCTCGACCTCGCCGGCACCGCGCTTCTCGTTCAGCCGCTGGCGCACGCGGTCGAGCGTGTCGGCCAGCCGCGCCTCCTCGACCGGCTTCATCAGATAATCGACCGCCTGCGCCTCGAACGCGCGCAGGGCATGGTCGGAATAGGCGGTGACGAAGACGAACAGCGGCGGCTCGACCTCCATCAGGCCCTGGATCACCGAAAAGCCGTCGAAACCCGGCATCTGGATGTCGAGGAAGACGAGGTCGGGCTTGTGCGTCTTGATCGCGCGGATCGCCTCGCGCCCGTTCGAGCAGCGCTCGATAATCTCGACGTCTTCGTGCGCCTGGAGACGGATCTCCAGTCCCTGGATCGCCAGGGGCTCGTCGTCGACGAGGATGGTGCGGATGGTCATGCGGCCTCTCTGTTCACATTCTCAAGCTGGAAGGGGATCTCGATCTCGACCGAGAAGCCTCCAGCCGGCGCGGAGCGGGATTCGAACCGGTGGTCCGGGCCATAAGCCTGGGCCAGCCGTTCGCGGATATTGGACAGTCCAACGCCGGTCGAAACGCTTGAGGAATGGCGGATTTCGTGCAAGCCGGGGCCGGTATCGGATACGGCGATCCGCACCCGTTGCCCGACCAGTCGCACATCGACGCGGATTTCCGCGCCTTCCTCCTGCGGCGTGACGGCGTATTTGATGGCATTCTCGACCAGCGGTTGCAGCAGCAGCGAGGGCAGGCGCGCGCGTTCGGCCCGCGGGTCGATCTCGAAACTCGGGCGCAGGCGATCCTCGAAGCGCATCTTTTCGATTTCGAGATAGAGTTTCAGCGTTTCAACCTCTTGCGCCACGGTCACATGCGCCGTGGGCTCATTCGCCAGCGTGTAGCGGAGGAAGGCTGACAGCCGGCTTAACATCGCATTCGCCCGCTCGGTCTGTTTCAGGAGCACCAGCGTCGAGATCGAATTGAGCGTGTTGAACAAGAAGTGCGGGTTCAACTGATAGCGCAGCATCGCCAGCTGCGCGGTCGAGGCCTGCAGCTCCAGCGCGCGCATCTCATCGATCTGGCTCTCGACGATCAGATAATAGTTGATCGCGAAATACAGCGCCGACCAGCCCGCCAGCACCTCGAAGGTGATGAACAGGTTGCCGAGCAGCAGCGAGACGGTGACGCCCGGCTGCGTCGTGGTGATGAACGAGAAGGAAAAGGCGTTGAGCGCGGCATAGAGGAAGGTCGCGGCGGCTAGTGTGGCCAGTGTCAGGAACACGCCCATCAGGCGTGGGATGCGGCGGTAATAGCCGTACAGCGTCGAGAGCAGCAGGGTGATGCAATAGCCCAGGATCGCCTCGATGATGATCGGGATGATCTTCTCGAGCGAAAAGCCGTTGGACACGCCCACGACCGATCGCTGGACCAGATAGCCCGACCAGCCGACCGCCTGCAGCGTCCAGAAGGCGCGCGCCTTGTTCTCGAAAAACGGCCGGACCGAGGGTTGATCGGTGGCGGCGGGCGAAGCGGAGGAGGTCGCGACGGGCGAGTTCATGGCCATGGCCGGGTGACGTCTACACGGCCTGAGGGGCAAGGGCAAAGATTGGGGGAAGGGGCAAAAAAGAAGGGCCGCCCTTCCCGAAGGAGGGGCGGCCCCGAAGGTCGTCTCTTACGCCTCGGCTTAGAAGCCGAAGTGGATCGACCCGATGAAGGTGCGCGGCGCGCCGAAGGTGTAGCGCGTTGTGCTGGTGTTGGTGGTGCCGGTGCTGAGGTTGCCGAAGTAACGCTCCTTCAGCAGGTTCGACACGTTCAGCTGGAAGAAGGTGTCCTTCAGGCCCAGCGAAGCCATGCTGAACCGCGCGTCCAGATCGACCAGGGTATAGCCCTTGCTGATCAAGTCGTTGACGTCCGTCACGAAACGGTCGCCGGTATGCTTGGCCTGGATGCCGAACGAGACCGGATCGAAGCGGAACTGGGCGCGACCGCCATATTGCCACTTCGGCGTCTCGACGACGAACTTGCCCTTGGTCGCGGCCAGCACCGCACCGGTCTGCGGGTTGATCGCATCCTGGAGCAGTTCGGAGTCGAGGTACGACACGAAGCCGTAGATCGAGAAGTGCTTGCTGGGGTTGATGCCCAGGCTGGCGTCGATGCCCTTGGTCTTGGTCGCGCCGACGTTGCGGTCGATGCTCAGCGTGCCGCCGCCATCGAGCTGCACCAGCGACGAGATGATGCGGTTGTCATACTTGATGTACCAGCCGGCGACCTGCGCCTGGATCAGGCGCGAGGTGTAGCGCAGGCCCAGATCGAACGAGTCGGTCTTTTCCGGCTTCACCGCCGCAACCGGCGAGATTTCGACGGAGTCGAACCCGTACAGGTTGTCGGTACGTGGCACCGAATAGCCCTTCGAGTAGCTGCCGAACATGCCCAGCGTGCTGGTGAAGTTGTAGGTGTAGCCGACATTGGGCAGCACCGCGCTGTAGGTTTCGACGCGGTTGTTATACGGCGCGGCCAGCGTAACGTTGGGGAGCGTCGCATCGAGCGCGCGAACCTGTGCCGCCGTCTGCGACGTGCAATAGGCGTCGTTCGAGCTGCCTGCGATCGTCCAGCAATAGTTGCTGAGGTTACGGCGGAAGAACGGCGCGCGCAGGCCGATGGCCAGCTTGAAGCGGTCCTCGAAGAAAGACCCGCGATATTCACCCGAAATCTGGTGAAGGATTGCATAGGACAGGCGGTTGCGCTTGTTCAGCACGTTGCCCGCTGCATCCTTGACCGCATAGGGGCCTTCGCCGTCGAGAGCGCTGAACGGCTCGCGGGGATCGCCCCACGGGGTGAGCAGGCTGGCTTCGCCGGTCTGACGGTGACGCGCGCGGTCCCAAGTATAGGCGATACGCACCAGGTTGTCGTCGTTGATCTGGTAGCGCAGGCCCGCAATCGCGGTGAAGCGCTGCGTCCGGGTGTTGGACGGGAAGTAGACGCGGACATAATCCAGCGCATCGCCGTCGCCGTTCAGATCGGCACCCGCCGCGATGCCCGCACCGACGCGGGTATATTGGTTGGTGTAGACGTTCTGCAGGAAGCCATCACGCTCCGAGAACACCGCCGTGCCGCCGCCATTGGCGCGAGTGAACGAATAGGCGCCGTCGAAGGTGAACAGCAGCTTGTCGCTGAGCGTCCAGCGCGAGTTCAGGCGGACGTTGCCGGTGTTCGAGGGGTTGGCGTTGTAGCCGTAGTAGTTGCCGCAGGTGCTGCGATCGTCTTGCGTGGTGTTGTTGCCGCGCGCTGCATTGCCCGAGGGCAGGGTGCAGGTGGCGTCGTAGCGATACAGCGACGAGGTGTTGTTGAACACCGTGTCATACTGATCGCGGTTCAGATCGAGCGTATAGGGCGTGGCGGGCGAAATGCCGGTGGTCGGGACCACGCCGGTGCCGAGCACGGTGCGGATGTTGCCTAGGCTGGGGTTGCTGTAGAAGTTGTTGCGGTTTTCGTTATAGTGCGCGGCCAGCGAGATGAAGTCGCCGTTGCTGCCGATCGGCTGATAAATCTTGCCGTTGAACTGGCTCTTGTGGATTTCGCCCGGACCGCGGAACTGGTTGTAGCGCTGGTTGCTGGCCGACACCCATGCCTTGGTGCCGAACGAGGTCAGCTGGCCCAGGTTCAACAGACCGAACACGCGGTTCATGTCGTTGGTGCCGTGCGAATAGACCGCAACGGCATGACGATCGTCGGTCGGGATCAGCGAGCGATAGTTGACCGTGCCGCCCGAGGCGCTGGCGGTCGGCGAGTCGACGTCGGTCGCGCCGAAGTTGACGTTGACCTGCTCGATCAGCTCGGGGTCGAGCTGCTGGTTCGAGTAGATGGCGTAGTTGCCCGAATCGTTCAGCGGAATGCCGTCGAAGGTCAGCGAGATGCGGTTGCCGTCAAAGCCACGGATGCGGATCTGGCCGCCCGACGAGCCATAAGCATCCGAGTTGGTGAAGCTGACGCCCGGAATCTGGTTGATGGTGTCGAGGATCGACTGACCCGGCGCGCGGCGATCGATCAGCTCCTGGGTGATGACGGCCTTCGCCTTGGGCGTATCCGGGATCTGGATGCCGTTGACGCTGGCCGGTCCACGCTGGCCGGTGACGACGACGTCTTCGACTTCGGCCGAGCCGGTCGACTGGGCGAACGCGACCGAAGGAAAGGCGAGCGCGGCGACAGCCGTGCCCAGAAGCAGAGTAGTGCGCATAAATGGTCCCCTTTTCGCGCGCGAAGCGGCGCGGTCCGGCCGTCTTTCGGCTCGGTTGAGCGTGCCCCTGCGCTACGAACATTGCCGTTATGTTACAAAGTTCACGCTTGCGACAGGGGGTGGTTCACTCCGTGTCGAGGCGTTGCAGTTTGGCAACGGTAATGGGAGCGGTAACGCTACTATCTCGCTCTTCTGGCGGTGTAATTTTTAGCGATTGCGGCGGGCTGCGCTTGTCGTCCTACCCTCGCTGGTCCGGCCCGCCCCGGGGCCGGATCGTGACGCCAAAGTCACGATCTGGCCATGCTCAGCTGGCCGCGACCAGCGCGTTCCAGGCGGCTTCGTCGATCACCCGGATGCCCAGGTCCTGCGCCTTTTTCAGCTTCGACCCCGCGCCCGGTCCGGCGATCAGCAGGTCGGTCTTGGCGGAGACCGATCCCGACACGCGCGCGCCCAGCGCTTCGGCCTGGGCCTTGGCCTCGTCACGCGACAGGGTTTCGAGCGTGCCGGTGAAGACCAGGGTCTTGCCGGTCACCTCCGACTCGCGGGTCTGGTGCACGGTGTCGGCGGGCGTGACCTCGCTGAGCAGGTCGTCGACGACCTCGCGGTTATGCGCCTCGGCAAAGAAGTCGAGCAGCGCGTCGGCGACTTCCGGGCCGATCTGCGGCGTGTCGATCGCCGCGACGATCGCGCGCTGGCGGCGCAGCTCGAACTTGCGGTCGGGTTCTCCCAGTGCGGGTACGGTGTCGGCGCGCACCTTGAGCGCGGCGTCGATCATCGCGCGGAAGCCCGCCATCGAGACGAAGCGGCGGGCCAGGTCGCGCGCGGTGATCTCGCCGACATGGCGGATGCCGAGCGCGAAGAGGAAGCGGTCGAGCGATATGTCACGCCGCGCATCGATCGCGGCAAGCAGCTTGTCGACCACCAGCTCGGACATGCGCTCGCGCTGGATCAGCGCCTCGCGGTGCTGGTGCAGGCGGAAGATGTCGGCAGGCGAGGCGATCAGGCCGTCGCGGAAGAACTCCTCGACCCGCACCAGGCCCAGTCCGGTGATGTCGAAGGCGTGGCGCGAGACGAAGTGGATCAGGCGTTCGACGCGTTGCGCCGGGCAGATCAGCCCGCCGGTGCAGCGGATGACGACCTCGCCCTCCTCGCGAGTCGCCAGGCTGCCGCATTCAGGGCAGTGGTCGGGGAAGACGAAGGGTTCTCTGGCGACGTCGCGGGTCAGGTTTTCGACGATCTGCGGGATGACGTCCCCTGCGCGTTGCAGGACCACGCGGTCGCCGGGGCGCACGCCCAACCGCTCGATCTCGTCGGCATTGTGCAGCGTGGCGTTGGTGACGACGACGCCGCCGACCGTCACCGGTTCCAGCCGGGCGACGGGAGTCAACGCACCGGTGCGGCCGACCTGGATGTCGATCTTCTCCAGTGTGGTCTGGGCGCGCTCGGCCGGGAATTTGTGCGCGATCGCCCAGCGCGGCGTGCGTCCGACGATCCCCAGTCGCGCCTGCCAGTCGAGCCGATCGACCTTGTAGACCACGCCGTCGATATCGAAAGGCAGGTCGGCACGCTGCGCCTCGATGGTGCGATAGATGGCTAGTGCCGCCGCGGCATCGGGCACGCGGGCAAAGGCGTCGGCGATGGGAAAGCCCCAGCGGCGCCATGCCTCGACCATGTCGAATTGGGTGTCGACCGGCACGTCGCTCGCCTCGCCCCAGCCATGCGCCAGGAAGCGCAAGGGACGCCCGGCGGTGATCGCCGGGTTCTTCTGGCGCAGCGAACCGGCGGCGGCGTTGCGCGGATTGGCGAACTGGCGGGCCTCCTTGCCCGTTTCGGCCGCTTCCTGCGCCAGCCGGGCGTTGAGCGCGGCGAAATCGGCCTTGCTCATATAAACCTCTCCGCGCACCTCGAACACGGTCGGCGCGTCGGCGGGCAGAGTCTGGGGGATGTCGGCGATGGTGCGGACATTCTCGGTCACGTCCTCGCCGATCGCGCCGTCACCACGAGTCAGCGCCTGGACCAGCCGCCCGTCGACATAGCGCAGCGAACAGGACAAGCCGTCGATCTTGGGTTCGGCGGTCAGGGTGACCGGCTCGTCCTCGGGAAGCTTCAGATAGCGGCGGACGCGGGCGACGAACTCCTCGACCTCTTCGTCGGTAAAGGCGTTGTCCAGGCTGGTCATCGGCCGGGCGTGCGGCACCTTGGCGAGATGGGCGGCGGGGGCAGCGCCGACCTGGGTATTGGGCGAGTCGGTGCGGATCAGGTGCGGGAAGGCCGCCTCGATCGCGCTATTGCGGCGGACCAGCGCGTCATAGTCTGCGTCCGAAATCTCGGGCGCATCCTCGGTATGATAGAGGCGGTTGTGATGGGCGATCTCGCGGGCGAGGCTGTTCAGCTCGGCGGCGGCTTCGAGATCGGTCTGGGGCAGGGGGGGCTGGGGCGTCACGCGGCCCGTGCTAGTCCAGCCCCGGTCGCGGGATCAAGATGGCGGCGTGCGAAGGACGTCAGGACGCCCGGCAATGTGCCGGCCCACACCGGGTCAGGATAGGGGGGCGGCACCGGACGGCATGAAGGATTTCGGCGTCGCGCAGGGCAGCTCATTGACGTCGCAGCCATTTTCGAGGAGCCAGCAGCGCGCCTCGTCGATATGGATCGCGACGCGAGAAAGATCGAGCTTGTCCGCCAGCGCCAGACAGGACTGAAGCCCCGCCAGCAATGCGGTCATATCGTTTGCGCTGGGCGGCATGGGAGAAGAAGTGAGTCGGCTCAGCATCGGTTAGGTCCAATGGGATCACGAAAACGTTCCGGCGCTTGCGCCTTACCACAATCGCGTATCACGTATAAAATAATTTTCCACTAATTGTCAGTGGCACTCCAACAGTCTGTCGGCCTGGGCGCGCGCTTCGTCGGTGATGGTCGCGCCGGACAGCATGCGAGCGATCTCTTCGCGCCGCTCGACCTCGCTCAGGCGGCGCACGCCGGTACGGGTGACGGTGCCGTCATGGCTCTTGGCGATCAGCAGATGCGCGGCCCCGCGCGCCGCCACCTGCGGGCTGTGCGTGACGACGAGCAGCTGGGTCCGCTGGGCCAGACGATGCAGCCGGTCGCCGATCGCCGAGGCGACCGCGCCGCCCACGCCGCGATCGATCTCGTCGAAGATCATGGTGGATGCGCCGCCTTCCTCGGCCAGCGCAACCTTCAGCGCCAGGATGAAGCGCGACAATTCGCCGCCGCTGGCGATCTTCATCAGGGGCGCGAAGGGGGCGCCGGGATTGGTCGAAATCTCGAATTCCACCCGGTCCTTGCCCGCCGCCGACCAGCCGCTCGACTCGACCGGCGCGACGACGGTGCGGAAGCGCGCGGCGTCGAGCTTGAGCGGTGCAAGCTCGTTCTTCACCGCCTGGTCCAGCCGCTCGGCGGCGGCGGCCCGGGCTGTCGAGACTTGCGCGGCGACCTTGTCATAGGCGGCGCGGGCAGTCGCGACCGCCGCCTCCAGCCGTCCGATGCCTTCCTCGCCCGCATCGAGCCGCTCCAGCCGCCCCTGCAGCTGTTCGGTCAGCGCAGCCAGATCGTCGGGCTGGACCCGGTGCTTGCGCGCCATGCCGCGCAGCTCGAACAGGCGCGCTTCGTCCTCCTCCAGTGCGCGGGGGTCATAGGCCAGCTCGCGCTGCGCCTCGACCAGCCGCTCCTCGGCCAGCGATGCCTCGATCACCGCGCGGTCGATCGCGGCGAGCGCGTCGGCCAGCGCCGGATGGTCCTCGCCGATACGCTCCAGCACGCGGGCGGCTTGGCGCAGGCCCGCCAACGCGCCGTCAGAACCCTGCAGATGCTCGTCGATCGCGCCGAGTTCGCCCGCGATCTTTTCCGAACGCTGCATGGTGCGGCGACGGTCGGCCAGCGTCTCTTCCTCGCCGGGCTCCGGGGCGAGCTTGGTGAGTTCGGCGACCGCATGTTCCAGCCATTCGCGGTCGCGCGCCGCCGTCTCGATCTCGTCGCGGGCGGTCGCCAATGCGGTCTCCGCCTCGCGCAAGGCGGCCCAGGCGATCCCGACCGCATGGGTATCGATCCGCCCGAAGCTGTCGAGCATCATCCGGTGGCCGCGTGGGTTCAGCAGGCCGCGATCGTCATGCTGGCCGTGAATCTCGACCAGGAAGGGCGCGATCTCTCGGAGCAACGCGGCGGAGGCGGGCTGGCTGTTGACGAAGCCCCGGCTACCGCCATCGGCCTTGACCTGGCGGCGCACGATCAGCGGCTCGCCGGGTTCGACCTCGATCCCCGCCTCGTCCAGGATCAGCGACAGGCGGCTGTCGGGGGCGGGGGGCTCGAAACTGGCGGTGACGATCGCCTGCCCCGCGCCGTGGCGGACCAGTCCGCTATCGCCGCGCCCCCCCAGCGCCAGGCCCAGCGCGTCGAGCAGGATCGACTTGCCCGCCCCGGTCTCGCCCGTCAGGACGCCCAGGCCACGGCCGAAATCGAGGTCCAGCGCCTCGATCAGGACGACATCACGAATGGACAGCGCGGTCAGCATGGCGCGCGATATAAAGGCAAACGCCGCGCGATGTTATCCCCCGCGGCGAAAATGATCCCGATTTGTTCGGGGCGACACGTGCAGCCAACCGACAGCGAAGCCAATTCCTTCCCTCGCCCCTCATAGAGGGGAGAGGGTTGCGCAGACTTAGGCTTTGCGAAAGCAAAGGCTTAGTCGTAGCTGGGTGAGGGGTGGATGCTCGCATAAGCGAGCGCGAGCCCAAAGCTCGCTCAACCCCTCACCCAAGCTGCGCTAGCCAGCAGGCTGGCAAGCTCCGCTAACCCTCTCCCCTATCCAGGGGAGAGAAGAAAAGACGTAGAAATTTTATCCCGTCGGCGAACTGTTGTTGCCGGTCGGCGTCGGGCGGCCCGGCGCGGCGGCGCTGGGCGTCACGGTGCCGCCGCCGCCACCCGGCTGGCCGATATTGACCGAGCCCGGCGTGCCGGTCGGCACGATGGGCTGGCCCGGCTGGATCGCGGGGATCGGCTGCACCGGATATTCGCGCATCAGCTTATAGGCGCGGTTGTACCAGTCGCTGCCCGGATAATTGGCGCCCAGCACGGCGGCGGCGCGCTCGGCCTCGGGGCGGACGCCCAGCGCCAGATAGGTCTCGGTCAGCCGCATCAGCGCCTCGGGCGTGTGGCTGGTGGTCTGATACTTGTCGACGACGGTGCGGAAGCGCATCGACGCGGCCAGCCACTGATGGCGGTCCTCGTAGAAGCGGCCGATCTCCATCTCCTTGCCCGCCAGGTGATCGTTGACCAGATCGACCTTCAGTCGCGCATCGGCGGCATAGCGGGAATTGGGATAGCGGCGCATCAGCTCACCCAGAGCGTCCAGCGCCTGGCGGGTGATCTTCTGGTCGCGGGTCACGTCCTGGATCTGCTCGTAATAGCCGAGCGCGATCAGGTAATAGGCATAGGGCGCGTCGCGATTGCCGGGGTGAACCGACAGGAAACGCTGCGCCGACTGGATCGACTGGGTATAGTCGCGGCCGAGATAATAGCTGAACGCGCTCATCAGCTGTGCGCGGCGGGCCCAGATCGAATAGGGGTGCTGGCGCTCCACCTCGTCGAACAGCAGCGCCGCTTCCTTGTAGCGGTGCTGGTCCAGCCGGTTCTTGGCGGCCGTGTACAGCGTGCCCACGTCGCGCGCGACATAAGGCAGGTCGGTGCGGGTACGGTTGCGGGCGCAACCCGCGATCGGAAGGGCCATGGCGGCGATGAGCGCCAGCGACAGCGCACGGGAACGGGGGTTACGCATCGCGCATGTCCTTAGCGCAGCATTGGGGCGGGGAACAGTCCTTCCGCGCACATGGCATCACGACGGATTCGCGGGCGGAACGGCTTGCCTTCGGCTATCGGCTCGCGGCATGGGCGGGCGCGACGATGACCGGGCGGACTGCGGGGCGGAACGGCCCGGCGCACCGACGGTTTCACCGTCGCCCGATCGGAAGGATTGAACGACCCATGCCCGCCACGCTGCTCCACACCCACCGCGTCGAAAAGCCCTGGGGGCGTCACACGCTGTATCCCGGGTTCGAGGATGCTCCGGCCGATGGTGCGCCGATCGGCGAAGTGTGGTTCCAGGAGCCTGGCGACACCTCGCCCGATCTGCTCATCAAATATCTCTTCACCAGCGAGAAGCTGTCGGTCCAGGTGCATCCCGACGACGAACAGGCCCAGGCCCGTGGCCTGCCGCGCGGCAAGGACGAATGCTGGACGATCCTGACCGCCGAGCCCGATTCGACCATCGCGCTGGGGCCCAAGGCACCGATGACCAAGGAGCAATTGCGGGCCGATGCGCGGAACGGCTCGGTCGAGGCCGATCTCGACTGGGTGCCGGTGAAGGAAGGCGACTTCTATTACGCCCCCTCGGGCACGATCCATGCGATCGGCGCGGGGCTGACCGTGATCGAGGTGCAGCAGAATAGCGAAACTACCTATCGCCTGTATGATTATGGCAGCGACCGCGAACTGCATTTGGAGGACGGTGTCGATGTCGCGCATCTGACCCCGTATCAGCCGATCGTCTCGCCGGGCCCGGCGGGTGAGGGACGCGATATCCTGGTCGAGGGGCCGAAATTCGTGCTCGAGCGCTGGGCGGCGGGCGAACATGCGGTGACCTTGCCCGAGGGCCGGACGGCTTGGCTGATCCCGATCACCGGTTCGGGCGAAGTCGCAGGCGTCGCGTTCCAGGCAGGCCAGTGCCTGACGGTGACGGGCACCGAGACGATCACCCTGTCGGCCGATGGCGATGCGTTGTTCGCTTATGCGGGGACGCAGCGGCTGTAAGAGTTGAGGGCACCACCCTCCCTTCCCGGGTGGGAGAGGGAGGGCGGTCCTTCGGACGAGATTGCGGGTTTAGAATAGCCCGGGCACGTCCCGCTGCGCGGGCGAGGGGTTGTTCGGCTGAACCAGCTTGCGCGGGCCGTCGCTGACTGACAGTGCGCGGAACGACGATGTGCTGATCGGTGTACAGCTCTTACCCTGCAGGAAGTTCAGCGCGGCGCGGGTCGAGGCTTCCTGCGGATCGCCCATCTTGCGGGTCAGGTCGTCCCCCGCCTGGCAAGTGGCGCTCATTCGGCTGGCCAGTCCGTCATAATAATCGCCCTGGCGATTGGCGTTCTGGGAGGCAAAGGCGATGACGCGCAGCCGGTCGTCGCAAGCCGCATTGTCGAGCCCGATCTGCCCCACCGGCTTGCCATAGGTATTGGCGCCGATCAGGCCGCTGTTCGATCCCATGTAGGGCAAGCTGCGATTAATGACCAATTCGCTCGCCGAGGCGGTGCCACCGGTGCCGATAAAGGCGATGCGGGTCGGCGCGATCGATTCGGGCTGTGGCGCGAAATAGTCCGTCTCGTTCTGCGCCGACTTGCTGGGACGCAGCGTCACATATCCCAGCACGTCTGTCTTCTGACGCGCGCCGCCGAGCAGGTTGTTGAATAGGTCGGCGATATTGACGGCGCCGCCGCCATTATAGCGGAGATCGACGATCACTTGGGTGATCCCCTGCTGCTTGAAGGTCGCGAAGGCGGCGCGCAGCTGTGGATCGGCGGTGCTGATGAAAGTGCGCAGATTTATGTAACCGTAACGCTGGCCGTTTTCGACGATCACCTGCGTGCCGTAATTGGGCGAGACTGGCTGGATGGTATAACTGGCCTTGGTCAGCGTGACGTTGCGGACATTGCCCGACGGATCGGCGACGCGCAGCACGCGGGTGGTCCCCGCCGTATCGGGCCCGAGTGCGTTTTCGATTCCGTTATTTTGGTCTGCGCGCACGATGTCCGAGATCGAGCGGATGGTCGAGCTGGAGGTGCCGATCCCCTGAATCTCGGTTCCGCGATCGATCCCGGCGGCGAGCGCGACACCGCTTTCGAAGGATTCGGCGACCATCAGCTTGGTCTGGGTCGAGTCGGCGGTCAGGCGAAAGCCGAATCCGGCGTCCGAGCCGGAATTGTAATAGGCGTCCTCCTCCTTGATGGAGGTGATGTGCGTAAAATAGCGATCCTTGCGCTGGGCGCGCGCTGTCGCGGTCAGCGCGTCGATATAGTCGCTGATATTGGTATATTGGCTGGGGTCGAGGCTGGTCGGCAGCGTCTCCGGGAAGAGATACCATTCGTTCATCTGGGCCAGCACCCAGTTCTGGCGGTCGCGCAGCGAACATCCCGCCACCGCCGTCGATCCGCCGCCGCCACCGCCGGATGCGATCTGGCCGCCACCACTGCTGCCGCCGCCGCCGCCATCGCCGCAACCTGCCAGCATGGCTGTCAAAGCCAAAAGCGCGCCGAACCGTCCCATCTGCTTCATGAAAACCCCCTCGAACGGGATGACCGCATCCCGCCGTGTCAATGTGTCCGTGTCGAACTGTCCGGCGCATGAACGATTCGAGCGGGTGTCGATCATCGATCGACAATCTTACGCTGCCATGACGTATCCGGTGCTGACAAGACGATGCTGACGCGCAAACATCGTGGCGATCATCGTCCGGGGCGGTTACGAACAAAGCTCGGCCAAGCGGGCCGTAGGCGGTGATGGGGATCGGAAGAGCGGATGATGCATGTCCTGACCCTGTCCAGCCTGTTTCCCGACGCGACTCGGCCCAATTTTGGCATCTTCGTCGAACGGCAGACCACGGCGTTGGCGTCGCGGCCGGGCGTCTCGGTCCGGGTGGTCGCGCCGATCGGCCTGCCCATCCGGCCACTGGCGGGGGCCGCGCGTTTCCGGGCGCAGGCCGCACTGCCCGAGCGGGAGGACTGGCACGGGCTGGACGTGTCGCGGCCGCGCTTCACGACCCTGCCCGGCACGGGCGGACGGTTTCACGTCATGGCGCTACGCCGGGCGCTGGTTCCCGTACTCGACCGGCTGCGCGACGAGCAGCGGTTCGACGTGATCGACGCATCCTTCTTCTTTCCCGATGGTCCAGCAGCGGTGGCGCTGGGGCGGCGATATGGCGTGCCCGTGTCGATCAAGGCGCGCGGGGCCGATATTCATCATTGGGGCCGCATGTCCGCCACGCGCAGCCAGGTCGCGCGAGCGGCGACGCAGGCGGACGGCCTGCTGGCGGTCAGCGATGCGATGGCCGAGGATGTGGCTGCGCTGGGCGTGTCACGGCATCGGATTCGCGTCCATCACACCGGCGTCGACCAGGCCCGCTTCCAGCCGATCGAGCGGGCGGCGGCCAAACAGGCGCTGGGCGTCGCCGGGCCGCTCGTCATCTCGCTGGGGGCGCTGATCCCGCGCAAGGGGCACGGCGTGGTCATCGATGCGGTTGCGCGCCTGCCCGGCGTCACCTTGGTCATCATCGGGGAGGGGGCCGAGCGTGCCGCGCTGATCGCCCGCGCCGAACGAGCGGGGGTGGCGGAACGGGTCCGGCTGATCGGCGGTGTGCCGCACGCGGACCTGCCCGAGTGGCTGGGCGCGGCGGACGTCATGGCGCTGGCCTCGGTGTCGGAGGGACTCGCCAATGCCTGGGTCGAGTCGCTCGCCTGCGGCACGCCGGCCGTCATTACCCCGGCGGGCGGCGCGGCCGATGTCGTGACCAGCCGGGCGGCGGGCCGGATCGCGCAAGCCGACCCAGACTCCTTTGCCACTGCCATTCGTGAGTTGCTCGATCAACCGCCCGATCCGTGGGCGACCCGCGCGGCGGTGCGCGACTTTACCTGGACGGCCAATGCAGCGGCACTGCACTCGCATTTAGCGGAATTGGTGGCGGTAAGAGGTCAGGCGTCGAGCGGGTAGAGGGCAGCGACGATCTTGCGACCTTCGCCGCGCAGCACGCCCCAGGAGCGGGCGGCGGCGCGGCTGTCCATCACCTCGACGCCCAGGCCGCGCGCTTCCAGCGCGGCGACGAAGGCGGCGGGCGCGCGGCGCAGGGTGGCGCCGGTGCCGAGCAGCAGGAATTCGGGCGCCTCGTCGACCAGCGCGGCCACCGCTCCGGCGGTCAGCAAGTCGAAGGGCGGGGGGCTCCAGGGCTCATGCCAGTCGGGCGCGAGGAGCAGCGCCGGATAGGCGATCTCGCCGACCCGATAGCCCGTGGCGGCAAAGCCACGGACGATCGGGCCGGGCGCGGTCGGATCGCGCGTGATGCGGATCGAGTCGCTCATGATGGGCGACTCAGCCCTCGCGCGGGGTGATGCGCTCGGCGTCGGACACCTTGCGCTTGTCGGTGGTGCCCGGCTTCTCGCGGTTCGGCTCGGCGCGCAGGCCCAGCGTGATGAGCAGCGAGGACGAGACGTATATCGACGAATAGGTGCCGACCACGATGCCCAGGATCATCGCGGCGGTGAAGCCGCGCAGCACATGGCCGCCCAGCAGCAGCAGCGCGATCAGCGCCAGCAGGATCGTGACCGAGGTCATGACCGTGCGCGGCAGCGTTTCGTTCACCGACAGGTTGATGATCTCGCGCATGTCCATCTTGCGATAGCGGCGCATATTCTCGCGGATGCGGTCGTCGATGACGATCTTGTCGTTGATCGAATAGCCGATGATGGTCAGGAACGCCGCGATGATCGTCAGGTCGACTTCAAAGCGGGTGACCGCGAAGAAGCCCAGCGTCACCAGAAGATCGTGGACGATCGCGACGATCGTCGACACGCCGAACTGCCATTCGAAGCGGAAGATGGCGAACAGGCCGATGCCCAGCACCGCCAGCACCACCGCCAGCACGCCGTGCTTGATCAGCTCGCCCGAAACCTTGCCCGACACCGTGTCGTAACGGCTGAAGGTCGCGCCGGGGAATTGCTGGCCCAGCACGGCCTCTACCTTGCGGACGACGGCATTGGTCGCGCCATCGTCGTTCGAGGTGGGGGCGGGCAGGCGGATGCTGATGGTCCGGCCGTCGCCGACCGTCTGGATATTGGCTTCGCCGACGCCCAGCCCGTCGATGACCGAACGGACCCGGTCGACCGACGGCGGATTGGGGAATTTTTCTTCGATCATCAGGCCGCCGACGAAGTCGACGCCCAGATTGAGGCCCTTGGCGAACGTGACCCCGACCGCCAGCAGGGTGAGCGCGAGCGTCAGCCCGAACGCCCAGCCGCGCAGGCGGACAAAGTCGATGTTCGTATTGTCGGGGACGAGTTTCAGGAGGCGCATGATCTGTTCTCCTGCCTCAAATGTTGATGGTCTTGGGCTTTTCGCGGCGCAACCATAGCGCCACGAGCATCCGGGTGAAGGTGACGGCGGTGAACACGCTGGTCACGATGCCGATCAGCAGCACGACCGCGAAACCCTTGACCGGGCCCGAGCCGAGCACGAGCATGATGATGCCCGAGATCGCGTGGGTGACGTTCGCCTCGAAGATCGTGCGGCTGGCCTCCTTGTAGCCCAGCTCGACCGACTGGACGACGCTTCGTCCCCGTCTGCGTTCCTCGCGGATACGCTCGTTGATCAGCACGTTGGCGTCGACCGCGGTGCCGATGGTCAGGATGAAGCCCGCAATGCCGGGCAGGGTCAGTGTCGCCTTGATCATCGCCATGACGGCCAGGATGACCAGCACGTTGATGACCACCGCCAGGTTCGCATACATGCCGAACCGGCCATAGGTGACCGCCATGAATACGATCACCGCGACCGCCGCGATCGCCGAGGCCAGGATGCCCGCGCGGATCGAGTCGGCGCCCAGGTCGGGGCCGACGGTGCGTTCCTCGATGACCTTCAGGTCGATCGGCAGCTTGCCTGAGCGCAGCGCGATGGCGAGTTCGTTAGCCGACTGGGCGGTGAAGTTGCCGTTGATGACGCCGCGACCGCCCAGGATCGGGGTTTCGATGTTCGGGGCCGAAATCACCTTGTTGTCGAGGATGATCGCGAAGGGCTTGCCGACATTCTCCTGGGTGATGCGCGCGAACTTGCGGCCACCCTGTCCGTCGAAGGTGAAGGCGACCTGTGCCGCATTGGTCTGCTGGTCGAAGGTCTGCTGCGCGTCGATCAGCTGGTCGCCGGAAATGACGACCGGACGCTTCACCGCGATCACCGGAATGCCCAGCGGATTGCCCGGATAGGGCAGGACCTGGCTACCGGCGGGGGCATTGCCCTTCAGCAGGTCGGCCGGGTTCGCGGTGGTGTCGACCAGCTTGAATTCCAGCTTGGCGGTCTTGCCGAGCAGATCCTTCAGCGCCTGCGGATTCTGGAGGCCGGGCACCTGCACGACGATACGGTTGGTACCCTGCTGCAGGATGGTGGGCTCCTTGGTGCCCAGTTCGTCGATACGGCGACGCACGACCTCGGTCGCGGTCTTCATCGCGGTGTCGATCGCCTGGGTCAGGCCCGCCTGGGTCGGCTTCAACACGAAGCGCGAGGTGTCGACGACCGAGATGTCCCATTCGCGCTGGCCGGTCAGGCCCGCACCGCCGCCGGTGATCGACAGCAGCCGCTCGCGGGCCGCATCGACCTGCGACGGATCGCGCAGCATGAAGCTGAGCTGGCCGCCCCGGACCGAGATGTCACCGATGTCGATGCGCGGATTGCCGCGCCGCATCTCGGCCGCGACCTGGTCGCGCATCGTCTCCAGCCGCGAATTGGCGAGATCATCGGTATCCGCTTCCAGCAGCAGATAGCTGCCGCCCGCCAGGTCCAGGCCCTTGCTGACGCGCGGATGGGGGATCGCCCCCCATGTGTCCGTCATGCTCTCGGGCAGGAAGCTCGGGATCGCCAGCAGGCACAGGGCCGCCAGAAACGCGACGATGGAAGCGACCTTCCAGCGGGGGAAATCCAGCATGGGATCAGTCGTTCGCGGGCTTGGCGGTGGGGTCGATGACGTCGGTCAGCGTCGCCTTGACCACACGAACGCGGACGTTCGGGGCGATCTCGACCTCGACCAACTGGTCCTCGACGCGGGTCACCTTGCCGACGATGCCGCCCGCCGTGGTGACCTGATCGCCCTTCTTGACCGCCTCGATCGACGCCTGCAGCGTCTTCATGCGGCGCTGTTGCGGGCGGATCATCAGGAAATAGAAGACGACGAAAACGAGGAGCAGCGGCGCGAGGCTCAGGAACGAGGCGGCTCCGCTGGATGCGGCCCCGGAAGCGGCCTGGGCGGTGAAGGGAATGAACATTCGGACCCGTCTATGCTGAATGGGCACGGGCACCGGTCGACCGATGACGATCGACAAGCCCCCATGTCGGATAGCCTGCCCGCTACCATCGCAGGCGGACAGGCGCAATGGAGACGCCGATGTGGGGTGCCGACTATCTGCACATCAAGGCTTGCATGTCCCGAACAACCCGCCTAAAGGCCGCCGCTCGGTCGGGGCGTAGCGCAGCCTGGTAGCGCATCACACTGGGGGTGTGGGGGTCGCAGGTTCGAATCCTGTCGCCCCGACCAATCTTCTACTGACATCGGTGGTAAGGCGACGAAGCGGGCGAAAGCCCGCTTTTTTCGTTCCTGGCGTATTCTGCTTTCACCGTGGAGTGAAGCGCGGGAGGTTTGGCTTCATGGCGGACCAAAGCGATCCAAGCTGAATGGCGGCTATTTTGGGTGGAAAGCGGACATTGAGATGACTGCGCCTGCGTGCGAGCATGTGTGCATGAACCGTTCGCAAGCCATCGCTGCCGCTGAGCATTTTTTGGCGACTGTCTGGGGTGAAAAACTTCCCAGCGATGAAGCCTTGCTCAGCGCGTTGGATCGGCTTGTCGCCGCTTACCATGAGACGCCACATGGCGATGCCACAGACGCCGAGATCGATGCGCCGCGACAGGATGGCCCGTCCCTCTACAAGCAAGTGGCCGAACGCTTCCCGGCTTACGGGTATTATCCCGTAGCCGACCCAACCAAATCGCTTGATGACGCGCTCATGACGGCGGACGCCATCGATGATCTAGCCGACCTAACGCTCGATATGCGCGAAGTGCTTTGGTTTGCAGAGAATGTGAGCATTGATGACGCTCACTTCGCCTTTCGGCTTCATCACTTTCACTGGGGACAGCACGCAAGAGAGCTTGCCATATTTCTGTGTGGACGACTCTGGGGGTGAATGTCTGCTGTGGGTGAAAAGCGGACACGCATAAACGACTATACCGAGCCAAGCACGTCACCAATGAAGCCGGTGAAACCGAGGACCAAGACCGTTAGGGTGGCAGGAACGATCCACGCCCAAAGCCACACTAGGCGTCGCATGCCGTTCTTCCGAGCGCGCCATAGGGCGAGCGCATAGATGGGCGACCAAAGGATCAGCGCCGGAAGCCAGAATACCAGCAGTATGATCGGAGTAAGGGTGATCGCGAGCCACAGCACGACATTAGTGTACCTACGCTTGGGGCATCCGCAACTGGGCGAAAGCCGCCGCCTCTACCGTACTGTCATCCCCGCCGCCGCAACCTGCGACAACAGGTTCGCCCTCACCGCATCCGAGACCGGCGGCAAGGGCCGTGCTGCCTTGCCATGGCGCAGGCGTTCGCGGTCCTTTTCGTCCGGCTCGACGACCCGTACCCGCACCGCTGCCTTGCCGACCGCGCGCAGGCCCAGTTGCTCCGCGGCACCGCGCGACAGGTCGATGATCCTCGACGATCCCGCAAAAGGCCCGCGATCGTTGACCCGGACGATGATCCGCCGCCCGGTGTCGAGCGCCGTCACCTCGACATAGCTGGGCAGGGGCAAGGTGGTATGCGCCGCCGTCGCCCAGCCGGGGCGAAAGCGTTCGCCGTTCGCGGTGCGCTTGCCCGATTCGCTGCCATACCAGCTGGCATAGCCCAGCATGTCATAGGTTGCGTCCTCGGCGGGGACATAGGTGATGCCGCGGACCGTATAGGGCTTGCCGATCCGCACCGGATAGTCGCTGACCGGCCGGTAATTCCCGCCCGAACAGGCGGCGAGCAGGGCCGCCGCTGCCGGGGTCCATCGGCGCATCGCTTTCCAAACCATGACGCCCGATTAGGCCGCGCGGCGCGCGCGATAAAGCGGTTTGCGCCTCGATTGGCCGCATAGTAGCGTGCGGGCAGGGCGGGCTTTCAGCCGGTCCGATCAATCGCATCGGTGCCCCCTTGGGGCTGAAAACGGGAATGGGGTGCAAGGCCCCGGCTGTCCCTGCAACTGTAAGCGGTGAGCGAGCGATGCTGGTCCATCAGGACGGCCACTGGAGACATGCTCCGGGAAGGCTGCATCGCATTCGCTTCGACCCGCGAGCCAGGAGACCTGCCGATGCGAGTCGCTCTTGCCGCGATCCAGGGGATGGTCATGGCTAGGATATATTGTATCATGCGAGCGACGCCATGGGGCGACCTGAATCGGAACCCGGCCCGGCGTGCGCCCGCCGAAGCTGGGGAACCGCCGCGACAGCGGAAAGGTCTGCCCGAGTCGCAACGGCGCCCTAAAAGCGTGATCCGTCCATGTCCGAAGTTTCCGCCCGACCATCGTTGAAGCGCCGCGTCACCCTGCTGATGGGGGCGCTGGTCGTCATCAATATCGCCGTCTGGGGTTGGGCGCTGAGCGTCTTTGCGGGCAACAGCCTGATGCTGGGCACCGCTTTGCTCGCCTATAGCCTGGGGCTGCGTCATGCGGTCGATGCCGATCATATCGCCGCCATTGACAATGTGACCCGCAAGCTGATGCAGGACGGGCAGCGCCCGATCGCGGTCGGCCTGTGGTTTGCGCTCGGCCATTCCGCCATCGTGCTGATCGCGGCGACGACGGTCGCGCTCGCCGCCAGCACGCTGTCCGACTTCGAGGCGTTTGGGCAGAGCGGTGGCACGATCGCGACCATCGTCTCGGCCAGCTTCCTGTTCGCCATCGCGATCATGAACCTGATCATCCTGCGCGATGTCTGGACCCGTTTCCGCCGTGTCGCGCGCGGCGAGCCGATGGCGGAGGCCGATGCCGACATGCTGTTTTCGGGGCAGGGGCCTTTGTCACGGCTGTTCCGGCCGCTGTTTCGCCTGATCCGGCGCAGCTGGCATATGGCGCCGCTCGGGTTCCTGTTCGGGCTGGGCTTCGACACCGCGACCGAGGTGGCGATCCTTGGCCTGTCGGGCTCGCACGCGGCGGACGGCGTGTCGCTCGCGACGATCCTGGTGTTCCCGGTGCTGTTCGCGGTCGGCATGGCGCTGATCGATACCGCCGACGGGCTGGTGATGCTCGGCGCTTACGAATGGGCCTTCGTCCATCCGCTGCGCAAACTCTATTATAATATGACGATCACCCTCGTCTCCGCGCTGGTCGCGCTGGTGATCGGCGGCATCCAGGCGACCGCGCTGCTGGCCGAGCGGTTCGGCTGGACGGCGGGGCCGTTCCGCTATGCAGCGGCGCTGTCCGAACATTTCAACGTGCTGGGCTTCGCCATCGTCGGGCTGTTCGTCCTTTGCTGGGGCGCAAGCTTCCTCCTTTATCGCTGGCGCGGCTTCGCGGCGATGGAGGCGCGAATTGCCAAGCCCGGCGCGGCGGGATAAATGCCGCGCATCGGGGGCGAAATCCCCCGAAGATCGCGCCGGTGCCCGCAAGGGCTTTAACGGGAATGGGGTGCAAATCCCCGGCTGTCCCTGCAACTGTAAGCGGTGAGCGAGCGATGCTGGTGCTCCGATGAGGGCACGGCCACTGGAGTGATCCGGGAAGGCGCATCCCTTCGCTTTGACCCGCGAGCCAGGAGACCTGCCGGCGTCATGGTCGCTCTTGCCTGGACCCAGGGGGTGGTCGGGGCACGGTTCTCCGTCGGAGAGCGACGAAGCCATGCGGCCGGGGCCGCATCGGTCGCCGGTTCAGCGGGGTGGACGCATGTCGCGCGCCCGTTCGTCACCGCTCCGGCGATCGGCCCCGCGTCTGCGCTCGCTCGTCCGGCGCGTCGGAGAAACATCATGCGTGACCTCTCCAAGGTCCCCGTCACCATCGTCACCGGCTTTCTGGGCGCGGGGAAAACCACGCTCATCAGCCATCTGATCCGCAATGCGGGTGGCCGTCGCCTGGCGGTGGTGGTCAACGAATTCGGCACTTTGGGCGTCGACGGCGACATCCTCCAGTCTTGCGCCATTCCCGATTGCCCGGCGGAGAATATCGTCGAGCTGGCCAATGGCTGCATCTGCTGCACCGTCGCCGACGACTTCATCCCCACGGTCGAAAAGCTGCTGGCGATGGAGCCGCGCCCCGATCACATCCTGATCGAGACGTCGGGCCTGGCGCTGCCCAAGCCGCTGTTGAAGGCGTTCGACTGGCCCGCCATCCGTTCGCGAATCACCGTCGACGGCGTGGTCGCGCTGGCCGATGCCGAAGCGGTCGCGGCGGGCCGCTTCGCCCCAGATCTCGACGCGGTCGAGGCCCAGCGCGCCGCCGATCCCAGCCTGGACCATGAAACCCCGCTGTCCGAAGTGTTTGAGGACCAGCTCGCCTGTGCCGATATCGTGCTGCTGACCAAGGCGGACCTCGCCGGGCCGGAGGGTGTCGCCAAGGCGCGCGCGATCATCGCCGCCGAGGCGCCGCGCCCCTTGCCGATGGTCGAAGCGGTCGACGGCATCGTCTCCGCCGAGATCGTGCTGGGCCTGGAAGCCGCCGCCGAGGACGACATCGCTGCGCGCCCCTCGCACCATGACGGCGCGGACGATCACGAGCATGACGATTTCGACAGCATCTCGGTGATGCTGGGCGAGGTGGACAGCCCCGAGGCGATCGCCGCGCGGATCGTCACGCTGGCCGAGCAGCAGGATATCCTGCGCGTAAAGGGCTATGCCGCAGTCGCGGGCAAGCCGATGCGGCTGCTGGTCCAGGCGGTCGGCCGCCGGGTCCGCACGACCTATGACCGCCCTTGGGGCGCGGGCGAGCCGCGCGGCACGCAGCTGGTCGTCATCGCCGAGCATGACCGGATCGACCGTCCCGCGATCGAGGCCGTGCTGAAGGGCTAAGGCCGGTGCATCTCGTCTTTCGCGAGAGCCATGGGCTGGAGGAACAGGCGGTTCCGCAGGATCTGGGGCAGCGCCCCGGTGACGTGGTCGTGCTGTCCTTCTCCGACAGCGACCTCAGCGCCTTTGCGGCGGGCTGGCGGGCGGGGGGATTCCCCTGGTCGTTGCGGCTCGCCAATCTGGCGGCGCTGGTCCATCCGCTGTCGGTCGACACCTATGTCGAGCAGACTTTGGTGCATGCGAAGGCGATCCTGATCCGGCTGATCGGCGGGGCGGCCTATTGGGAATACGGCCTGCGCGAGGTCGAGCGGCTGGCGCGGGAGAAGGGCATCGCGCTGGCGGTGCTGGCGGCGGATGGGCGTGAGGACCGGCGGCTGATGGTGGCGTCGACCGTGGGCGATGACATGGTGCGGCGGTTGACGGCGCTGTGCGACGTAGGTGGTGCGCAGGCGGCGGCGATGGCGTTAGGGGAGTTGGCGCGGGCCGCCTCGCCTGTGACTCTTGCCCCTCCCCAACCC
>NZ_LDTE01000125.1 GCF_001476905.1 Sphingomonas sanguinis
GATTGAGTCTCAGCCCTAGGCATCCGTGTGGAGATGCGGGGCGAGTGATGGGGATCAAGCGGTATGAGCTGAGCGAGGCGCAATGGTCACGAATTGCGTCGCTGGTTCCGGGCAAGACGACCGATCCCGGCCGAACGGGCGCCGATAACCGCCTGTTCGTAAACGGATGTTTGTGGGTGCTGCGCTCTGGTGCCCATTGGTGCGATCTTCCGGACCGCTACGGCAAGTGGAAGACGGTGCACCGACGTTTCAGTCGCTGGTGCCATGCCGGCGTCTGGGAGCGGGTGTTCGAGGCGCTGACGGCGGACCGGGACAACGAGTATCTGATGATCGACAGCACGATCGTTCGCGCTCACCAGCAGTCGGCGACCGGAAAAGGGGGGGCAAGGACCAGGCGCTGGGGCGTTCCCGAGGGGGACTGACGACCAAGCTCCACATGCTCGCCGACACGTTCGGTCGGCCCCTGCGGTTCCGGATCACGCCCGGGCAAGCTAGCGACATCGCCTGGGCGTCCGGGCTGCTCGAAGGCCAGCGCGGGGGAGCGGTGCTCGCCGACAAGGCGTATGATAGCAACGACTTACGCAGCCGGATCGCTGCGATGCACGCCGAGGCGGTTATCCCATCCAAGCGTAACCGAAAGGTCGCCATCCCGCACGATGCCGGCATCTACAAACATCGCAACCAGATCGAGAGATGCTTCAGTCGCCTCAAGCACTTCCGCCGCTTCGCCACCCGCTACGACCGACGCAACATCCACTTCACCGGCTTCGTCCACCTCGCCGCCGCCATGATCTGGCTACGCTGAATGTCGATACGGCCTAACAGAATGGAAGAGGCTTGCGAGCTCGGCTGCCAGCCTTAAAAGACTGACGTGTAGCGTAGCAGCGCCGTGATCTGCTCGCTGCGGACACGTCCCCAGCGGAGTAACGCGGCGTGATAGGCCGACCACAGGATACGTCGGCGGGGACGGAGGCGCTCGAGGCGCAGCGGCAGCCACGCTTCGGCGGCGCGGATCGCAGGGGCCTTCGCAATCCGTGCGGTATCGGATGCGAAGGGAGCGAAATAAGCGGGTTCGCCCATCGTCTCGCGCATTGTGGCGAGCGCTTGGTCGGGGGGCGTACCGTGCGCGTTCATCGCCAGGTCGGCCAGCCCGCGCGTCACCCGGAACAGCATCCAGTGAATATGCCCCAGCATGGTCGCCGGATCGCTGAACAGGCCGGCGTCGGCCATCAGCATTTCGGCATAGACGCCCCAGCCTTCGCTGAAGCCGGCGGCATAGCGGAGCCGCAGCGGGTGGGGGTGGGCGAGCGCCTCAAGCGGCATCTGCGCCATATGGCCGGGCAGAAGCTCATGCGCGACGACACTGGGCAGCGAAAAGCGCGGGCGGCGGCGGATGTCCTTGAGGTCGACGACGTACAGGCCCTGCACGCCCGGGGCGGGAAGGATGCGGTAGCCGCCCTTGCCCGCGGCGATCTCGGCAGCGTCGAGCGGGCGGACGTCGACCGACAGGCAGGCGGCGGGCAGCGGGCCGATCAGGCGAGGCATTTGCGGGCGGATCGTCGCGAGCGTTGCGCGCATCGCCGCCACCGCCGCCTCGCGCCCGGCGGCATCGTCGGCGAACAGCCAGCGCGGATCGCGCCACAGCGCCTCGAACCGGGCACCCGTCGTGCCACCCGCGATGCCCAGCCGGTCGAACAGGCGCGTCGCGCGCGCGTCCAGCGTTGCTTTGGCGGCGGCGAGGTCGCGCGCGACGATATCCAGCCGCGCGTCGTTGCCCGCGACCCGCTGCGTCTGCAACGAAAAGCGCGTCGCTGCGTCGCTGGCGGTCGTCAGGGCGACGTCGATCGCAAGGCCGGCGCGGGCAGCCTGCAGGTCGAGGCGGCGGCCGGTGCTGGCGCCCGCCGCGGACAGCGGGGCGAGCAGGTCCAGCGCCTGGGCAGGAGGCAGCGTCGCCGCGGTGTCGAGCGCGGCGCCGATCGTCTGGTCGTCGTCCGTTCGGGCGAAGACCGGCGCGGCGAGGGCGGAGGCCGCCCCCGTGCCGAGCGCCACGAGGACCTGCCGCCGCCGCATCATCGCGCGGGCTCCAGCGCCACCCGGTTGTTCAGCCGCGTCACTTCGGGGGCGTCACCGGGCAAGGCGATCTCGACGCTCGTCGCCTTGGCCGGGGCGGCAATGCGGATCGTCGCGGTGCGGGGGCGCAGATCGGTCGGCGCGGCGAGCGGCGGGATCGCCGACGTCGCCAGCACCGCGCCGTCGGCGCCGCGCACGGTCAGCGTACCCCCGGTGGTCGGCTGCGCGCCGAGACTATGGACGGTCACCGTCAGGCTGCGGCCGTTGCGCACCACATCGTTGCGGCCGATGCCGATATCGGGACGCTGCTCGACCGGCCCGGTCGGCTTGGCGAGCGTGACGTCATAGACGGTGGTGGTGTGCGGCGTGAAGGCGACGGTGGTGCCGAGGCTGCGTTCGAGCGGCAGCGTGGTCGCGCCGCCATCGGCCACCAGTGTCTTGCCGCCGTCGCTGCTCGTCGCGCGCTGCATCGTCCATTGGCCCGCGGTGACGTTCCACGTCGTCATCTCCGCCCGCTGCACGCGGTCGGTGCGGTTGTAGGCGATGACGCGGAAGTGATCCGGCGTCGCGTTCGGCATCAGGATTGCGACGTCGCCAGCGGCGTCGGGCTCGGCGAAGCGCCACGATACCGTATTGCCCGGCCACGTCTGGTTCCGGCGCAGCGCGATGCCGCCCAGCCGTTCGCGTTGCAGGATTTCATTGGGCTGTTCGACGCGGTCGGACCACCAATGGCCTTCGGTGTACATATATTCGTGCTGCGCCTTGTCGGCGATGGCGTCGGCATGCAGCCGTTCGAGCGCGGTGACGTCGCCCGTCGCATCCCAGCGCGTGTAGAGCGCGAACGGATCGTCCTTTGCCGCTGCGGCGATGGCGTCGCGATAACTCGTGCCTTCGGGCAGAACGGCGAAGGCATTTTCGTTCATTTCGGCCAGCGATGCTGGTCCCGACTTGGCGATGCGGCTGGTCAACGGGCGGAGGTATTTGGCATCGCCGGTGAAGCGCCACGCGCTCCACGCACTCTGCAACGGCGTCGAGATGCCGCCGCCGTCGCCGGCCCGCTCGGCGTCGCTGTCCCAGTGGATTTCGTTGGGATAGCTCCAGACGCCCTTCGCATCCTGTTTGCCGTGCGCCATCCAGCCGTCGATCACGCCGGTCACCAGCCCGCGCGCGGCGGGATTGCCGTTGTACAGGCCGATCAGGATCGGCGCGTGCATGACGGTGAAGGCATAGGGTTTCTGCCATGCCCAGGGTGCGTCGCGATACATCTTGCGCCCGCCGTACCAGCTTGAGGCGAAATGCAGGTGCCCGGCGGGGTTCTTCATGATCACGCCCTGTAAGGCGCGCGTCGTTTCCATCAGCCGCTCGACCGCCTTGGGCTCGCCCCAGTTGAGGTAGAGGCGTTCGGCGTCGGAGTTCAGCCCCTCCTCATAGGCGTGGAGCTCGTCGGTGGTGATATAGCCCAGGCCATTGACGCGCATGCCGTTGGTGTAGACCGCATCGGACAGCGCGCGCAGCGAGGCGTTCACCTTGTCGGGCTCGACCCCCATCAGCGCCAGGCCCGGCCATTGCTGCGTCAGGTCGGTATCGTCCGAAATGCCGCCGCCGAAGTCGCCATAGGGGACCTGGCGGTGATCGATCCACCAGTCGACGAAGCGGCGGACGTATTTCAGGTCCTCGAGCTGGCGGAACGCCCACAGCGGCTCGCCTTTGGTCGGGACCGGCTGGGTGAAGGGCGGCAGGTTTTCGGGGCGATAGTCTATATCCGCCCAATAGGCCTGCGCCTCCTTATGGTCCGGATCGACCCGCAGCAGATCGGTGATGTCGGCGAACAGGCGGCGATACAGCGCCATGCGCTTCGATGACGTATGCTCCTCGACCAGGAAGGCCCAATTGTCCTTCACCTGGTTGAAGCGGTCCGCGACATGTTCGGTGATCGCCTGCGCGCGGGGCTTGAACACCAATCGGATGCGCGCGCCGTCGAGGCTCTTGGCAGAGAAAGCGGGGTCGGACGCCGCGATCGACAGATACAGGCTGTCGTTGGGCAGGATGCGATCGCGCAGGTCGAGCCACAGCGTGCGCTTCTGCCCCGGCGGGACGGTGACCGACAGGTCGATCATGTCCCGCTCGGGCCAGATCGGGTCCTTGACGCGGATGTCGAGCGCGACCGGCTTGGTGCCGGGCAGCGCGGGCAGATCGATCGCGATGCCGTCCAGCCCGTCGCGCAGATTCTGCCAGCCGTAATCGAAGGCGCGGGCGACCGGCTGGTCGGGCAGCGCATCGCCCAGGGTCGCCGGGATCAGGATATGGACGATCGGCGCCATGCCGGCGGAGCGCGCCACGGTGCCGCCACCGCCCGCCGCGCCAGCGCCGACCGCAGCCTTTACGCCCGCGGTCGGCATCGCGACGACCGTCGCCCGCTCGTCGGGAGCGTAGCGGCCGGCGATGAAGCCGTTGAGCGGCGCCAGCGCGGCGAGCGTCGGCGCCATGTCCGCCCGGATCGTATAGTCGAGCTTGAAGCTGCCCGCCGGTTCGGTGCCGGCGCCGATGTCATAGGCCCACAGCTCCTGGATCGGCTGTTCCTGCATCACGTTGGTGAAGTGCAGCGTGCCGCCGGTGCGGGGCGCGAACTGGTCGACGCTGCGCACCACGCCCTTCGGCCGGGTGGCGAGAATTGTGCCCTTGCCGTCACCCGTCCAGCTGAGGCTGCCATAGGCCGCGCCGCGTAGTTCGACGCGGTTGAAGCGTTCGCCCGCCGGCACGGTCAGGTCGTAGCGCTTGCCGCCTTCGACATAGACGTTCCAGTCGGGCAGCTCGAAATAATCGTCGCGACCGGGCAGGCGCGACCGATTGTAGACGCCGGGCCAGGTCGTCTCGGCGATGCCGTCGACGCCCTTCCACATCCATTCCTTCAGATCCTTCGCATCCGCAAACTCGACCTTGCGCACGCGGGTGACCGGCGCGTCAAGCAGCGGCGGCAAGCCTTTGTCCCAGCCGTAGCGGTGCAGCCATGCCTGCCGCTCCGCTTGCGGATCGGCAGCGGGCAGGGGCCCCGGCTCCGCCTTCGCCGCCAGCGCGGCGACATTGGCGGGGGAGAGCATCCGGTCGTAGACGCGGATATCGTCGACGTCGGACCCACGCATGAAATTATAGCGGCTCTGCACCTGATGCGGCGCCAGCACGCGCCCCGCCAAGCCGAACTGGTCGAGGCCGGTGTCGAGGTCGGCGGTCTGATCCTTGCGCGCGACCTCCTTGCCATCGACGTAGAGCGTCACGCCCTTGGTCTCGTCCCAGGCGAAGGCGATATGCTGCCACGCCTTCGCATCGGGGATGGTCGGCATGCGCCACGAGACGCGGATGCGCGACAGGTTCGTGTCGGTGACGAAAGCGTCGAAGCCGTGGCCGTTCCAGTCGATCCGCAGGAACGCAATGTCCCAGCTGGTATGATCGGCGAAGCCGGCGCGGAAGATGACGAACGGCGCCTCGCCCAGCGGTTCACGCGCACGCCAGAAGAAGGAGAGGGTGCCGCGCGTGCCACGCATATTGCCCGGCGCCCGCCACGCGACATAGCCGTCGTCCGCCCAATGCGCCGCGCCGCCGATCGCACCGTCGGGCACGATGCGCACGTTGGCGCGGAAGTTGGGCACGGCCTCCCCGTGCGCGACCGTCGCGTCGAAGCCGGTGTCGAGCGGCGCGTGGAACAGCAGGCCGGGCGCTGTCTCCTGCGCCTGCGCCGTCGTTGCCGTAAGGGCGGCGGTCGCCAGTGCGAGCGCGGAGGTCAGCGAACGCCGGCCGCCCTTCACAACGCGTCGACCCGCGCGAGGCGTGGGCTGAGCAGATGGACGACGCCGACCGCGATCAGATAGACGCTGCCCGCCACCGCGAAGATGATCGTGTAGCTGCCCGTCGTCTGCAGGATATAGCCGGTGAACTTCGCCATCATCATGCCGCCGATTGCCCCGACCGTGCCGCCGATGCCAACCACCGATCCGACCGCCGCCCGCGGGAACATGTCCGACGGGATGGTGTAGAGGTTGGCCGAGAAGGCTTGGTGTGCCGCGGTGGCGAGGCCGACGATCGCGACCGCCAGCCACAGATGGTCGACATATTGCGCGAAGAAGATCGGCGTCACCAGCAGCGCGCAGGCGAACATCGTCCATTTGCGCGCCGCATTGGCGGTGAAGCCGCGCTTCATCAGCCGCGACGACGACCAGCCGCCCGCGATGCTGCCGAAGTCGGAAATCAGATAGATGACGACCAGCGGCGGCCCGAAGCTGACGAGATCGAGGTGATAGGTCTTGGCGAGAAAATCGGGCGTCCAGAACAGGAACAGCCACCAGATGGGATCGATCAGGAACTTGCCGAGCGCATAGGCCCAGGTCTCGCGATAGCCGAGCAGCTTCAGCCAGCCGATCTTCTGGACCGGGTCGGCGGGATCGCTTTCGATATAGGCGAGCTCGGCGGCGGACACTTTCGTGCTTTCGCGCGGGCGGCGGTACAGCGCGATCCAGGCGACCAGCCACAACAGGCTGACGGCGCCCGTTACGATGAACGCCATCCGCCAGCCGAAGGCGAGCGTGATGACCGGCACGATCAGCGGCGTCACCACCGCGCCGACATTGGCGCCGGCGTTGAAGATGCCGGTCGCCAGCGCGCGCTCTTTCGCCGGGAACCATTCGGTCACCGATTTCAGGCCTGCGGGGAAATTGCCGCTTTCGCCGATGCCCAGAATGAAGCGCGCGACCGAGAATTGGAACGCCGAGCCGACGAAGCCGCACAGCGTATGGCCGAGCGTCCAGATGACGAAGGCGATCGAATAGCCGATCCGCGCGCCGACCGCGTCGACGATCCGCCCGAAGCTGAGATAGCCGATCGCATAGGCGGCCTGGAACCAGAAGATGACATCGGCATACGTCGTTTCCGACCAGCCGAGTTCGGCCGAGATCGTCGGCTTCAGCACCCCGATCATCTGGCGGTCGACATAGTTGATCGCGGTCGCTGCGAACAGCAGGCCGCAGATCACCCAGCGATAGCGGCCGACGCTGGCGGGCGCGGCCGTGACCTCCGGCGCTTCGATCGTTGCCATCGGTCTGTCTCTCCTGTGTCAGCGGCCTCTTGGCGGGCCGTTCGTCGTGGGATGGCGCGTTATTGCGCGGTGATCGTGCAGTGGATCGACAGGCGGCCGTCGAACCGCGCCTCCACCCGGTCGCCGACGGCGACCTGATGGACGCCGGTGACCGCACCGGTCGAAATCCACTGTCCCGCCGTAACCGGGATATTGCGTGCAGCGAGATGCTGGAACAGGAAGCGCGCCGCGCCGAAAGGGCCGTCGAGCATGTCGGCGGCGATGCCGGTGCCGATCTCCGCATCGTTGATGTAGAGCGCGACCGGCCAGCAATTGAGGTCGGTATCCTGCCAGCCGTCGATCGCGGCGCCGATGACGAGGCCGTTGTTGTTGCCGAAATCCGAAATGGTGACGGTCGGCCCGTTGGTGTTGATCCCGGGGAAGGGGGAGCTCGCGATCTCGATGCCGACATGCACCGCATCGATCAGCGCGCGCGCGTCCGCCATGGAAAAGTCTCGCTGCGCCGGATCGGGCGCACGGCCGATGCGCAGCAGGAATTCCGCCTCGGCCGCGCCGAAGCCATCGGCGAAGATCGGCATCTCGCAATCTTCGGTGTCGGTAACCTGATCGGCGAAGATCGGGCCGGCCAGGCGGTCGAACCCTTCGGCGGGCGGGTTGATCCGGCCGACCTTCCAGCCGGCGACCGGACGATCGCTGAGCGCCAGCGCGGCATCCTGGACCGCATAGGCGTTCGCCAGATCGTGCGGAATCGTACCCGGGTAGTCCGGCAACGCCGTGGCGGTCCGTCGCGCCTCCACGAACGCCTGCGCAACCTGCGCGATATCGCTGTCCGGCTTCACCGCAGCCCCTCCCATGTCATTCGTCGTTATCGGATCGATATGGGAAACCGGTGTCATTGGCAAGCATCGCGAGCGTCCTCACGCGAAAAATCGCGGCCAGTCCGCCGACGCGGCGGCCGTCGCGGCGGCCGCGATCGCCGCGCGCACCTCTGTGTCGGCAACGATGGCGGACGGCACGAGGTGACCGGCCGCGATCAGCGCATCGACTACCGCCGCGACGTCCTGTTCCCGCGCGATCGACAGCAGCGTGTCGGCCGCCGGATCGACGATCGCCGTGTCCGTACGCGCGCGTGCCATCAGGAATGCGACCCAACCGCCGAGCGCGC
Organism: Sphingomonas sanguinis; assembly: GCF_001476905.1. Lineage (GTDB taxonomy): Bacteria > Pseudomonadota > Alphaproteobacteria > Sphingomonadales > Sphingomonadaceae > Sphingomonas > Sphingomonas sanguinis_B. The sequence continues at coordinate 8,319 of NZ_LDTE01000125.1, forward strand.
GGACCACATGGGCCGGCATGCGCCCCGCCTGCCGGTTGGCGACCAATGTATCGCCGAGGCGATAGGGCAGTTTCTGCGAACCGTCCTGCGCGATCTGGTCCAGCCGGTGGACGATCGCGGGATTGCGGAACCGCGTCAGGATCGCTCCCGCATAGGCGTCGAAGTCGAAGCCCGGCACCGGGGTCAGCATCGGCGCGATATCCTGCTGGATCATGGCGGCGACGAACGCGGCGAGCGGGCCGTCCGCCATCGCTTCGGCCACACTCGTCGCGCCGCGCAGCAGGCCGATATAGGCGAGGGTCGAGTGTGCGCCGTTGAGGATGCGCAGCTTGGCCCGCTCGTAGCTGGCGACATCCTGCGTCAGCGTCGCACCCACGCTGCCCAAGGCCGTGATGGCGTCGGCCCCGACGTCCTCGATCACCCATTGGACGAACGCCTCGCGCTGGACGGGGGCGTCGTCGTCCAAGCCGATCGCGTTGGCCACGTCGGTCAGCAACGTCGCATCGCTTGCCGGCGTGATCGAATCGACCATCGTGGAGGGGACGCGCACCGTCTCGGCGATCCATGCCGCCAAGTCCGCATCGCGGGCGGCGGCGAAGGCGACGAGCGCGGCGTGCAGCTTGCGCCCGTTGCTCGCCAGATTGTCGCACGGCATCGCCACGAACGGAGCGACGCCTGCGGCCCGGCGCGCGGCGAGCCCCGCCACCAGCCAGCCGACGATGCTGCGCGGCGGCTCGCCCGCCAGATCGTGGACGATATCGGCGTGGGTTATGTCCAGCGTGCCATCGGCCTGCAGGCAATAGCCCTTTTCGGTCACCGTCATCGTCACCAGCCGGACGTCGGGGTCAGCCAACAGCGCCGCGACGTCCGCCTGATCGTCGGGCCCCAAGAAGCGTTTGTGCGCCCCGATGATGCGCATGGCCGGTTCGGCGTCGCGCACCGCGAGCGTATACAGGCCGTCCTGCGCGGCCAAGGCTTCGACCGTGCCGGCGCTGCGCAGCGATACGGCTGCGATGCCCCAATCGGGGTCGCGTGCCAGCAGATCGTCGATATAGGTCGCCTGATGCGCGCGGTGGAAGGCGCCGGGGCCGAAATGCACGATGCCGATCTTGCCCTCCGGCCGCTCGCGCGGCGCCGCGATGGCGTCCGGGACCTGCGGCAGGGTGGCGCGGGATAGTCTCATAGCGTGACGCCTCGTTTCCAGATCGCGATCTCGCGCTCGCCATTGCGTTCGGCGGCGGTGGTCTCGCCCGACGCGACCGCGACGATCCGCGCGAGCAGGGCCTCGGATGCGGCGTCGAACCCGGTGTCGAGCACCGCGCCCGCATCGAAATCGACCCAGCCGGGCTTGCGCGCGGCAAGGTCGCTGTTCGATGCGATCTTGATCGTCGGCACCGGGAAACCCAGCGGCGTACCACGTCCGGTGGTGAACAGGATCGCCGTCGCCCCCGCGGCGGCAAGGGCGGTGGAGGATACCGCATCGTTACCCGGCGCCTCCAGCAAGGTGAGGCCGGTCTGCGTCGCCTCGTCGCCGTAATCGATCACCGCGCCGACGCGGGCCCGCCCGGCCTTCTGCACGGCACCGAGCGACTTTTCCTCCAGCGTCGTGATCCCGCCGGCGACGTTGCCGGGGGAGGGGTTTTCCGACACCGGCTCGCCGTGATCGAGGAAATAGCGTTTGAAACCGTTCACCACGCCGACGATCCGGTCGAACACCTGCGGCGCGGCCGCGCGATCCATCAGCGTCTGTTCGGCGCCGAAAATCTCGGGAATTTCGGTGAAGACGACGCGCCCGCCCGCCCCGACGACGCGGTCGCTCATCTGCCCGACCAGCGGATTGGCCGTTAGGCCCGACAGCCCGTCCGATCCACCGCATTTCACGCCGAGGAGGAGATCGCTGAGCGGGCACGGCGTGCGGTCCGCGCGTGCCGCGTCGGCAAGCGCGACGACCGCAGCGATGCCCTCTTCGACCTCGTCGGCGCTCAATTGGGCGGTCAGCGTGCGGACGCGGCCGCGATGTGCCGCCGGAACCGCATCGAGCAACGCCGCGACCTGATTCTCTTCGCAGCCCAGCCCGACAATCAGGACCCCGCCGGCATTGGGATGGCTCGCCAGTCCGGCCAGGATCGCGCGGGTGCCGCCCAAGTCATCGCCCAGCTGCGAACAGCCGTGCGGGTGGGTGAAGGCATGGACGCCATCCACCGCATCGCCGACCTGCGCCGCGGCGCCCGCCGCGATCCGCTGCGCCGTCCGCGCGACGCAACCGACCGTGGGCAGCACCCAGATTTCGTTGCGCGTCGCGACCCGCCCATCCGCACGACGATAGCCCATGAAGGTCGGGGCCTCGGCCCGCGGCAGGGTCGCTGCGGGCGCCGGCGCGTAGCGATAGTCGAGCGTCGCATCGAGCGCGGTCGACAGATTGTGGCTGTGAACATGCGCGCCGGGCCGGATGGCGGCGGTGGCATGGCCGATCGGAAAGCCGTATTTGAGGACGGGCGCTCCGATGCCCATCGGCAGCAGCGCGACCTTGTGGCCCCGCGCGATATCGTCGGCGAGCGTGATCGCGCTGCCGATCGCGCCCCCGGCGGCGCCATCAACCGTCAGCGTATCGCCGGCGAGTGCGTCGTCCAGCATCGTGGCGACCGTATCGGTCGGCGCCACCTTCCATGCCCTCGCCATGCCATCCTCTCGACATTTGTTTCGGTAACCGGTGTCAGATGTGTCCTGTCCGGACGATCTTTGCAAGGGCGTGGGACTGGCGGGATCGTTTCGCCCGCTTTACACCCGGTGCCATGCAGAAAACGGGACAGTCGACGATCAATGATGTGGCGCGCGTCGCCGGCGTGTCGAAAAAGACGGTGAGTCGGGTCATCAACCGCTCGCCTTTGCTCAGCGAGGATACGCGGAAGCGTGTGGAGGAGGTGATCGCAGGCCTGGGCTATATCCCCAATCCGCAAGCACGGGCGCTGGCGCTGCGCCGCAATTTCCTGATCGGCCTGGTCCACGACAATCCCAATGCGCAGACGGTGATGAACGTCCAGCAGGGCATGCTGGAGGCGCTGCACGATACCGAATTCGAAATGGTGGTGCGTCCGCTCGATCGCGGCTCGGCGACGATGCTGGAGGATCTGCGCCACTTCCTCGAACGCCAGCGCCTGTTCGGCGTGTTGCTGATGCCGCCGATCAGCGAGAACGATTCAGTGGCGAAGCTGTGCGACGATATCGGCTGCCGTTACGTGCGCATGGGGTCGGCGGTGCTGGATGCGGCCGACCATATGGTCGCCTCGAACGACCGCGAAGCGGTGCAGGGCGCGGTCGCCTATCTGATCGAACAGGGGCATCGGCGCATCGGCCTGGTCGCGGGGCCGCACGGCTTCCGCTCGGCGCGCGAGCGGCGGCAGGGCTTCGAGGATGCGCTGGCGGAGGCGGGTATCGCGCTGCCGCGATCGATGATCGCCGACGGCAATTATACCTTCGATTCGGGGCTGGTCGCGGCAGAGCGCTTGCTCGACGTCGTGCCGCGCCCGACGGCGATCTTCTCCTCGAACGACGAGATGGCGGCGGGCGTGATCCATGCCGCCCGCCAGCGCGGCCTGGAAATTCCACGCGACCTGTCGATCATCGGCTTCGACGACACGCCGATCGCCGCACATGTCTGGCCCCCGCTGACGACGGTGCGCTGGCCGATCGCCTCCATGGCGCGATCGGCGGCGCTGAAGCTGATCGCAGGCGGCATGGAGCAGGAACCGGACGTGGAAGAACCCTCGCTTTTTCTGTCGACGCTGATCCGTCGTGCGTCGGTCGCCGCACCGCGCGAATGAGGCTGGGGGTTGCGTCGCGATTTGACACCGGTTACCAAGCTGCCAGCCGCCTGACGAAGGGCGCTTCGAGAGGATAGAGATGGCCCGGGCTTTGCGCCTCGACCCCGACCGCCTGTTTCCGGCTGATCCGACGACACGCAGCATCGCGCGCACGCTGTATGCCGGTGTCGCAGGCCTGCCGATCGTCAGCCCGCACGGCCACACCGATCCGCGCTGGTTCGCCGAGAATGCGAACTGGACCGACGCGACCTCGCTGTTGCTGGCGCCCGATCATTATCTGTATCGCATGCTCTACAGCCAGGGCATCGCGCTCGACGCGCTGGCGATTCCGCACAAAGGCGGCGTGCCTGCCACCGATCCGCGCGCGGCATGGCGCCTGTTCGCGGACCAGTATCACCTGTTCCGCGGGACGCCCTCGCGCCTGTGGCTCGATCATGTTTTCGCCGAGGTGTTCGGAATCGAGGTGGCGCTGGAGGCGGAGACGGCCGACCTCTATTTCGATGCGATCGGAGAGGCGCTCGCCACCGATGCGTTTCGTCCACGCGCGCTCTTCGATCGCTTTCGCATCGATTTTCTCGCGACGACCGAGGGTGCGCAGGACAGCCTCGACGCGCATCACGCGATCCACGCATCGGGCTGGGGCGGACGCGTCGTCACCACCTATCGCCCCGATGGCGTCATCGACGTCGAGCATGAGGCGTTCGTGCCGGCGATGGCGCGCTTCGCCGAGTTGACCGGCGAGGACGTCTATGGCTGGCGGGGCTATCTCGCCGCCCATCGCAAGCGCCGCACCCACTTCCGGGCGGCGGGCGCGACCGCGACCGATCACGGCCATCCGACGGCGGCGACCGCTAATCTGACGCCGCAGGAATGCGAAGCGCTGTTCGCGCGCATCGTCGGCGGCGATTGGACCCCGGCGGACGCCGAGCTGTTCCGCGCGCAGATGCTGACCGAAATGGCGGCGATGAGCATCGAGGATGGCATGGTCATGCAGATCCATCCCGGCAGTTTCCGCAACCACAATGCGGGCCTGTTCGCCAGTCACGGTCGCGACAAGGGTGCGGACATTCCGACGCGCACCGATTACGTCCGCGCGCTCAAGCCGCTGCTCGACCGGTTCGGCACCTCGACCGATCTGTCGATCATCCTCTTCACGCTGGACGAGAGCGCCTATGCGCGCGAACTGGCGCCGCTTGCCGGTCATTATCCGTGCCTGAAGCTGGGCCCGTCCTGGTGGTTCCACGACAGTCCCGAAGGCATGCGCCGCTTCCGCGAGATGACGACCGAGACCGCCGGATTCTACAATACCGTCGGCTTCAACGACGACACGCGCGCCTTCCTGTCGATCCCCGCGCGGCACGACGTCGCGCGCCGCGTCGATTGTGCCTTCCTGGCGCGACTCGTCGCCGAACATCGCATCGCGGACTGGGAGGCGGCGGACCTCGCGCAGGAGCTGACCGCCGGCCTCGTCCGCCGCGCCTATCGTATCGACCAGAGCACGGCCGCCCCGCGCGGCCCGAAGGAGTGACCATGTACGACCGGACCTATTACGCGACGCATCCGGACATGATGGAGTGCGTGTCGAACGACGAGCTGCGCGACCGCTATCTGATCCAGGGGCTGTTCCGCGACGGCGAGTGCGTGTTGAACTACACGCACGCCGAGCGCTTCGTGATCGGCGGCGTCGCGGTGGCGAGCGGCAGCGTCAAGCTGCCCGACCAGACCGAGCCGGCATCGGCGGCAGGCCACCCCTTCCTCGAGCGCCGCGAGATGGCGATCGTCAACGTCGGCAAGGTCGACGGGACCGTGACGGTCGATGGTGAGATGTTCGAGCTCGGCAACAAGGACTGCCTCTACGTCACGATGGGCGCGAAGGACGTTCAGTTTTCGGGCAACGGCGCGCGCTTCTACCTCGCCTCGTGCCCGGCGCATCAGGCATACGAGACGCGCAAACTCGGCATCGCTGACGCCAATGCGCTCGAGCGCGGCAGCCTGGCGGAATCGAACGAGCGCACGATCTTCCAGCTCGTCATCCCCGGCATCTGCGACAGCGCGCAGCTGGTGATGGGCCTCACCGTGCTGAAGCCGGGCAGCGTGTGGAACACCATGCCCCCGCACATCCACGAGCGGCGCAGTGAGATCTATTTCTACTTCGAACTCGACAATCTCGACACCGACCGCGTGATGCACTTCATGGGGGAAGGTGAAGCGACGCGTCACATCGTGATGCAGAACGAGGAAGCGGTGATCAGCCCGCCCTGGTCGATCCATATGGGGGCGGGCACCAAGGCCTATGCCTTCATCTGGGCGATGGCGGGCGAGAACCAGGATTATACCGACATGAACGTGCTGGACATCTGCCAGCTGGCGTAAGCCGATCCTCCCTCCCCTGAAAGGGGAGGGTCGGGGAGGGGTGGCGTGCTCGCGGTACGGACGGGCGAGCACGCCACCCCTCCC
>NZ_LDTE01000126.1 GCF_001476905.1 Sphingomonas sanguinis
TGATTGAGTCTCAGCCCTAAAATTCGCAATTTCAACAAATTCGATCCGCACGACCCCTCCGGGCCTGGAGTATATCCCAATCAACGCAACCTGCAATGTCAAGCAAATGGTTCAAAATGGAGGATTATTGCGCTGCCCGCGAACGACGTGCGTTCACCATTTGGGCGCGCTAAAGGAGCGTCGACGCGCTCTCGATTTGTACATCTATATGCGCGAATCATCGGCGCGAGTTTGGTGTTAAAGATCTCGAGCAACTGGCGGCGGATTGGGAATCAGCCTGATGCGAGCTGTACGCGCACCACCCGCTACGATGTTTGCTTATGCCGCTCCGGCGGCCACAAGCCGCCAGTCCGGTTGCCACCCCACCTCGGTCGGTAGACGAGTCCAGCGCTGAAATCACGGAACGTCAGCATTTGACGGAACCTGCCGTTCGACACGCCGCAGGCGAAAGGCAGCAAAGTCCCACTTCATGTCGTGCCGTGCTAGCCTCAGTTGCTCCCAAGGCTCAATCAATTCCCATGAACGAACGACCGAAGTTGGGAGGCGCGACAAGGCTGCTGAATGGCCGTAAGTGGGTCTCGCCGCATCCGAGGGCGGCGGGGCAGCTGCCGACCAGACCCGGACATTCTCACATCAGACTTGAACGACCGTTTGCGACAAAAGCGGCCTTTCGCGTCACATCTTGCGGCGTCGCGACGCGGACGTAGCCACGGATTCTCGTGCTGCATGCCTTCAACGTCAGCATGTCCGCGATGACGTGGAAGGCTTCGCGCAACCGCCTCAGGGGTTGATCCTGCAGACCGTCCCAGACCGAAGCGCCAGTCCTCCGTGAGTTCGGATCGAACCTGACGGGAAGCGTCATGTCCCGTCAATGCGGATCTTGGTTCAGCTGAGGGTGGCCCCCGCGGTCTCCATCGTCAGGAGAAGTCGAAGAAGTCGGCAAGGATGCGCTCGTTGCCGGGCTCGGCCGGATGCCCGCTCCGGCGCGCATCGATTGCCAGCACCTCGACGTCCAGCTGCCGCAGACCGTCGATCTCGGCGTCGGTTAGTTTCGATGCTGCGTTGCCCCACTGGTCGGGAGCGAGCTGCACCACTCGGATGCGCTCTGGCAGGAACTCAGTCCTGAGCCCGTCGCAGACGTTAACGACGCCAGGCATGCTGTTTCGCGGATGCGGCTGGACGGCGCTCACGTAGCAGATCCGCCAGAAATCGAACCAGGCGGTCGCGCACGCATCGTCGATCTTCTGGTGGAACTGCGCCGGCGTCTCGCCGGCCTCATGCGGCGACGTGAGCCGACCCGCCAGGCACCGCTCGCGCGAGAGCGCCCTCGGCCTGAGCGGACCGCGGGTGGGCACGTCCCCGCCCAGGCGACGGTCCGCGAACATGCGGCGGATCAGCCTGCTCTTGCCGGCGTTGGGCATCCCGCACACCAGCAGTATCCGTTCGAGATGCGCCCGCCCGCGCGTCGCCTGCTCCATGCCACCGTCTCCTTGGTGCCCCGTCCCCGTACCGCCGCTATCGCACGCGTGCCAGACGATGCCCTTCGGGAACGGCGGCGTCCAGCGCCAGCACCCTGGAGAGGCGCACGCGCTTCGTCCCGCCGAACACCTCGGGAAGCTCGGCGCGCACGGGCGCCTCAAGCCCGTTGTAGCGCACATGCGCCACTGCGTTCTCGAAATCGATGAGCAGGAAGATCAGATGGAGCGCGCGCCCATCCCCGGGCGTGAACGCGGGGCCCATGCCGATCCCGCTCGACTTCACCTGCACCGTCCGTCCGTCGCGCGTCAGCGCATCGACGCCCGGCGTCCTCACCCGGCACAGGTCTAGGCCGAACGCCTCGGCGGCCGTCGCCTCCGCGATGTCGCCTACCAACCTCCCGTCGAGCGTGAACCGCAGGCTCGTCGCGGCGTATGACGCCACGAGCGCGCGGTGCGCGACGACCAGCGCCCGCACGGCGTCTGGCAGAACGATGCGACGCTCATCGATGGGCATGCCGGACGACCGGCCGTCTCGCGTCATGGGAGCGCCAAGCCCTTCGCGACCAGCTCGCGCACCCCTCCCTTCGGCACCCCGCAGCGATGCAGGAACGCGGCGGTGAAGAGAGCGGTGGCGCGGCGGCGTCCGCGCTTGAGCTCGTAGCTGTGGAGCTCGACCCCGCACCCTTCGAGAGCGGTGACCAGTGCTGGTCCAGGTATGCCCGGCAGAAGCAGTATCTTCGAATGCCCGACGAGATCGGCGAGCACGAGCGGGTAGACCGTCAGCTGGCCGACGCCACAGTATACATCGGCCGGGGAGATGCCCGTCTTGATTTCGATGAGGATTGGGCCCTTCGGCGGGTCGACCGTGCCGTCGACCTCGTAGTTCGCGGCATGCCGCGGCTTCCGCTCAGCGCCCTCATCGCGCCGGTTGATCCGATTGCTCATGCATCGCTCAAACCAATGCGCTCGAAATCCCAGTGGTGGCAATGATCGGAAGCAGCGCCGCTCCCAGGACGGTGGCTCGCTCGCCGATCGACGACGCGCGGATCGCAGGGCGGCCGAGATTTTCTTCCCACCGCCGTTTCGTGAGGAGCTGGGCGAGGTCGTGCGGATCATCTGCGGAAGAGGGCCGGACAACACAATCTCGCCTGGATCGAACCAGGCGAGCGCACCGGAAAGAACCGGCGCAAGTTGTGATGCAGCCCGTTTCGTCCAGGCGGCGACCGTCTCGTTGCCAAGATCGATCCGTTGCGGGATGTCCGTCACCGCGCCAACCGTGTGACCGGCCTCGCCAAGGGTGCGCATGAGGTCGACCGTACTGGGTCGAGGCCTGTCCGCCGGAAACAGCTGGCAGATTTCCCCGACATTGCCATATTGCCCCTTCAGCAACCGACCGTCTTCGATCACGCCTGCACCGATACCGTGACCGAACAGGACGACCAATGCCGAGCGACAGCGTTTGGCGAGGTCCGAGAGGTAGAATTCCGCGAGTGCCGCCGTGTTGGCGTCGTTCTCGACCCAGACGGGCATGCCGAAGATATCCGACATCACGGCCACTAGGTGTTCAGTCCCGGCATCTGGTGGATCGGATCGACGATGAACCGGTCTGGCTCTGACGTCCAGATCCTGGTGATGTATTCGTAGGGTGTGAGCCCACTGAGCGTCTTGAGCAGGCGGGCAAAGTTGTAGGCGGCCATGAAGTCGGCGAGGTGGGTCCGGAGCTGGTCATGGCTCTCGTAATGGAAGCGCTTGATGGTCGCTTCCTTGATCGTCCGGTTCATCCGCTCGACCTGGCCGTTGGTCCACGGGTGGTTCGGTTTGGTAAGCCGGTGCTCGATGTCGTTTGCCTCGCAGATCATGTCGAAGCGCATCTGACGCGACCAGGCGGTGTTCCGGTTGCGCGGCTGCTCGGCGAACTGGATGCCATTGTCCGTCAGGATCGTGTGGATGCGATACGGCACGGCTTTCAGCAGGTATTCCAGGAACTCCCATGCTGTCCGTCGATCAGCCTTGTCGACCAGCTGCGTGACGGCGAACTTGCTCGTGCGGTCGATGCCGACGAACAGGTAGAGCTTGCCTTCGGCGGTCTGCACCTCGGCGATGTCCATGTGGAAGAAACCGATCGGGTAGCGCTTGAAGCGTTGCCGCTTCGGTTTGTCGCCTTCGATGTCCGGCAGGCGGGAGATGCCGTGCCGCTGCAGGCATCGGTGTAGCGCTGAGCGCGTTAGATGGGGGAGCGACGGCTGCAACGCGTAAAGGCAGTCGTCGAGCGGCAGCAGTGTGTGGCGTCGGAACGCCACAACCATCGCCTCCTCTGCCTCGGTGAGGGTCGTTGAATGAGGGGCCTTCGGCCCGGTCTTCAGATCCTCCACGGTCGCCCGTTTGCGCCACTTCGCGACTGTCTTCGGGTTGATCCCCAGCTCGCGGCTCAGCGTCGCGAGCGAAGCTTGCGATCGCTGTATTGCTGCTCGGACGGCGTGCGTGGTCGTGGCGCACCCATGACGAACTTGTCCCATACCGCATCCTTCCATTCCAACGAAAGGATCGCACCATCAAACCCTGGGATAAAACACCTAGACAAGAAAACGCTGTGCAAACAATGGTTTTTGCCGCCATTTCAATAAAATGAATACTGCTAGACGATTTTTCAGTCTTTGACGGCCTAGCGTTGATTGAAGGTCCGTTTACTTTAGCGAAACGCCTTCCATGCGAAGCGGATGTTTGATGCAAAGCGATTCCGCGTTGGGGGCAACGAAGTGAAATTTCTGGATGTGGTTGGCATTCGGCAATCAGTGAAACATCGTCCGGGCAAAGGGCTTTCGATCTCTGACAACCAGCGATCTTTGCCCGCCCTTTTCGCGAATGCTTTGCCTCGACGGGTCGTCGCTGGATTCCTGGCACTTCTCAGCCTTTTCCTCGGCGCTCCGGCTGACGCGATGAGTGCGGCATGTACGCAGCTAACGTCTGACTTCAATGGCGGTATCACTAGAAACGCTGGCGATCCCAATGTCTTCCAGCCGTATTACACCGGCTTCGGGTCAGGCGAAGAGGTTTACTACACCATTACATCCACGGGCACTGCCGCATTCGAGAAAAATGCCAATCCAGCCGACAGCGGTTCATCGGTAGCGGGGATTGCGTCCAACACCGTTACGGTACTGGACCTCAGGCCCTATGGCGGCCACGAGATCAACCAGAGCGGCATCGTTACGCTGGATCCCGCGGAAACATATTATTTCTTCGTGCAGGGCTCGACCAATGCGGGCGCGACGGGATCTGTTACGATGACGGCGGGTTGCCGTGTGGTATCCGCCCAGGCACCGGTCGCCGGTGCGGTCTCGACCACCGTCACGGCCAACAGCACCGCTAATGCGGTGACGCTGGCCCTCTCGGGCGGCACCGCCACCTCGGTCACTGTCGCCACGGCACCGTCGCATGGCACGGCCACCGCGTCGGGCACCGGCATCACCTACACGCCGACCGCGGGCTATTCGGGCAGCGACAGCTTCACCTACACCGCCACCAACGCC
>NZ_LDTE01000127.1 GCF_001476905.1 Sphingomonas sanguinis
GGCGCGCGGGGAAGATGGTCGGCGAGAGCACGCAGCTGGTCAATGGCGGCGTCGACCTGTCGAAGAAGCCCGTATGGATCGAGGGGCCACATATCTTCAAGAAGGACGGCTGGTATTATCTGACCGCCGCCGAAGGGGGCACCAGCGTCAACCACTCGCAGGTCGTGCTGCGGTCGAAGGAACTACGCGGCCCCTATGTGCCCTTTGCAGGCAATCCGATTCTGACGCAGCGCGATCTCGACCCGAAGCGCCCGCACCCGATCAGCGCGGCGGGCCATGCCGAACTGGTGCAAACGCAAGACGGCGATTGGTGGGCGACCTTCCTCGCAACGCGGCCCTATGCCGACGACTATTACAATATCGGGCGGGAGACCTTCCTGCTGCCGGTGACGTGGAAGAATGGCTGGCCGATCATCCTGGACAAGGGCAAGACCGTGCCCTGGACGCTCGCCAAGCCCCGCCTGCCTGCCAGCCCCGCCCCGAAACTGCCGACCAGCGGCGATTTTGGTTACACGGACGAGTTCGACGGCACCAAGCTCGCCATGCAATGGATCGGCGTCCGAACGCCGAAGACGCCGTTCTACACGGTCGCGAACGGATCGCTGACGATGCGAGGCGGCGACGCGCTGGGCGATCGGCAAGGTGTGCCGGGCTTTGTCGGGCGGCGGCAGCAACACGCGATCGCCGATGTCTCGACCACCCTGACCTTCACCCCCGCCAAGGACGGCGCGCGGGCCGGGCTTGTCGCGATGCAGAACGACTATGCCTATCTGTTCTTCGGCCTGACCCGGATCGACGGCCAGACCCGCATCGCGCTCTACAAGCGCGAGGGCAAGAATACGCGCGACGAGACGGCGGCCGAGACGCTGGTCGCCTCGGCACCCCTGAATGCGAAAGGCCCCGTCACCCTGTCCATCCATGCCAAGGGTGGGACGATGGCCTTCGACTATCGGGTCGGCGACAAGACGATGACGCTGAAAAACGATCTCGATACCCGCTTCCTCAGCACCGCGCGGGCGGGCGGCTTTGTCGGGACGGTCATCGGCCCCTATGCGTACACGCCGGGATGAAGTGGCTGTCCCTCGCGATGCTCCTCGCCGTGCCATCGCTGGCGGGGGCACAGGCCTGGCAATCGGACAAGGGGAACGGCACTTACGCCAATCCCCCTCTCTACGCCGACTATCCCGATCCCGACATCATCCGGGTCGGGCGCGATTTCTATTTCATCACCACGACATTCGCGAACGTGCCCGGTCTCACCATCATGACCTCGCGCGATCTGGTGAACTGGCGCTTCGTCGGGCATGTCATCGAT
>NZ_LDTE01000128.1 GCF_001476905.1 Sphingomonas sanguinis
GGAGGGGATGGGGGAGGGCCTGGTGTCTCACCGAGCCCACCCCCAGCGAAAATCAGTTCTTCGCCTTGTCCACCAGCTTGTTCGCGCCGATCCACGGCATCATCGCGCGCAGTTCGCTGCCAACCTGTTCGATCGGGTGGCGCTTGGCGGCGATGCGGCTGGCCTTCAGTTCGGGCTGTCCGGCGCGGTTGTCGAGGACGAAGTCCTTCACGAAGCGGCCCGACTGGATGTCGGCGAGGACGCGCTTCATTTCCTTCTTGGTCTCTTCGGTGATGATGCGCGGGCCGGTCTTGATGTCGCCATATTCGGCGGTGTTCGAGATCGAGTAGCGCATGTTGGCGATGCCGCCCTCATACATCAGGTCGACGATCAGCTTCAGTTCGTGCAGGCACTCGAAATAGGCCATTTCGGGGGCATAGCCCGCCTCAACCAGCGTCTCGAAGCCCGCCTGGACCAGCGCGGTCGCGCCGCCGCACAGCACGGCCTGCTCGCCGAACAGATCGGTTTCGCACTCTTCGCGGAAGTTCGTCTCGATGATGCCCGAGCGACCGCCGCCGACGCCGCTGGCATAGGCCAGCGCCACGTCATGCGCGTTGCCGCTGGCGTCCTGATGGATCGCGATCAGGCAGGGCACGCCGCCGCCGCGGACATATTCGCTGCGCACGGTGTGGCCGGGGCCCTTGGGGGCGATCATGATGACGTCGATGTCCGCGGGCGGCTCGATCAGGCCGAAATGCACGTTCAGGCCGTGCGCGAAGGCGAGCGCGGCGCCGGGCTTCAGGTTGCCCTTCAGGTCGGCGTCATAGATCGCGGCCTGATGCTCGTCGGGGGCCAGGATCATCAGGATGTCGGCCCAGGCGGCCGCTTCCTTGTTCGACAGGACCTTGAAGCCCGCCGCTTCCGCCTTGGCGGCCGAGGCGGAACCGGGGCGCAGCGCGATCGCGACATTCTTGACGCCCGAATCGCGCAGGTTCTGCGCATGGGCATGGCCCTGCGAGCCGTAACCCAGGATGGCGATGTTCTTGTCGGTGATCAGGTTCAGATCGGCGTCGCGATCGTAATAGACACGCATTTCAACTTCCCTTTCGAAATAGGCGGGGCCCGTCGGGCCTCATGATAGTCTGGAAACTCTAGGGCTCAGGCCGCCTCGGCGCCGCGCGAAATGGCGGCGATGCCGGTGCGGGCGACCTCGACCAGGCCGACCTCGGCCATCAGCTCGACGAACTTGTCGATCTTGGCGATGCCGCCGGTGACCTCGAACACGAAGCTGGAGATCGTCGCGTCGACCACGCGGGCGCGATAGACTTCGGCGAGGCGCAGCGCCTCGATCCGGCGGTCGCCGGTGCCCGACACCTTCACCAGCGCCAGCTCGCGCTCGACATGGTCGCCCAGCACGGTCAGGTCGGTGACCTTGTGGACGGGGACCAGCCGGTCGAGCTGGGCGATGATCTGCTCCATCACTGGCGGCGAGGCGCTGGTGACGATGGTGATGCGGCTGACCGCCTTGTCGGCGGTGATCTCCGACACGGTCAGGCTCTCGATATTATAGCCACGCGCGGTGAACAGCCCCGCGATCCGCGCGAGGATGCCCGGTTCGTTGTCGACGATCACCGCCAGCGTGTGGCGTTCCACCTGTTCGGTCTTGATGTGCATCGGTCTTCTTTCTGCGCACCCGTGATGACGGGCCGTATATCCTCTCCCCTCCCGC
>NZ_LDTE01000129.1 GCF_001476905.1 Sphingomonas sanguinis
CCGCGCCGCTGCCCGGACGACGGCATATCGTGCTGACGCGCGACCGCGCTTGGCAGGCGGCGGGCGCGGAGGTGGCGCACGACGTGGCGGGGGCGCTTGCCCTGGCGGGGGAGGGCGATGTCTTCGTCATCGGCGGCGCGGAGATCTTCGACCTGTTCCGCGACCGGGCCGATCGTATCGAACTGACCGAGATCGACTGCGATGCTCAGGGCGACACCATCGTCGCGCCCTTTACTGGCTGGTGTGAAGTGGATCGGCAGTCCCATCCCGCTGTGGACGGGCGGCCGGGCTATTCATTTGTGACGTTGCGGCGCGAACAGAAGGATGATGTGGTTAAGGCCGGTTAACGGCGTTCCGAAAATTTTGCCCCGCGCCCGTCTTCATTCGCGATCCGAACGGCCTTAGGCTGGCGGCAACGACGAAATGCGGTCCGTGGCCCGCATTCATCTTGGGGATGGATCAGGCATCATGGTCATGGACTGGGACAGCGACGGGCGTAGGCGGCCGGACACCGATCTTCCCGGCCTGTTCGATGCCAGCCGCGAGGCCCTGTCGTTCCTCGACCGGCACAGCCTGCCGCGTACCACCGACAGCTATGCCCTGGCGTTGCAGGCGGTCCTGCATCCTTATGGCCCCCTGGGGCTGGAGGTGGCGCGGCGGACCGATGGCGGCGTCCGCCTGACCGACGAGGATGTGCGCAGCCTGATGCCGCTGGTCCGCCAGCATGAGATGGCCGAGCGGCATGAGGACCGCACCCGGATGGAGCGCGAACTGGGCGAGCAGGCGGAGCGGCTGGAATCGCTGACCGCCGATGCGCGCCAGATCACCGGCGGCTTCACCAGCGAGTTCGCGGCCCTGTCCCATGCGCGCAGCGGCGGCAACGACATGGGGCCCGATTCGGGCGCGGTCGCGCTGCTGCTGGAACAATTGATCGCGCGCATCGCCCGGACCGAGCGCGATCTGGAAGAGCTGGCGGGGCATGTCGCCGCGTTGCGCACGCGCATCGACTCGGTGCCGCAGAGCGACGATGTCGACCCTCTGACCGGCGTCATGAGCCGGACCGGCGCGCGCGCCCTGATCGAGGGGCTGGCCAGCGACCCGCATGGCTATGTCATCGCGACGTGCAGCGTGGACGATCTGGAGGGGATCAACGAACGTTACGGGCGGTCGGTCGCCGACAATGTCCTGCGCGCCTTTGTCGCCACGCTGCGCCAGAGTTGCGAGGGGGCAGAGATCATCCGGTGGCAGGGCAATCTGTTCGTCGTCGTGCTGCGTGGTCGTCCGCTGTCGATGGTGGCAGGCATGATGGAGGATGCGCGCAGTGCGATGCAGGCCCGGACGCTGCGCCTGCGCGGTTCGGGCGCGCCGATCGGCGTGGTCACCCTGTCGGGTGGGGTCGCGGTCGGGGTCGGCGTGGTGATGGAGCAAACCTTCCACAAGGCCGAATCGCTGCGCGCGCTGGCGGTCGAGGGGAGCGGCAACCGCGTGTTGTCGCGCGCCTAGCCAATTTGGCGCGGCCTGTTATAGCGCGCGGCCATGCAGCGTGTTGATGGCGCGGGGGCGATCCCCGCGCATCTGGCGGGCGGTATCGTCGCGCTGGGCAATTTCGACGGTTTTCATCTGGGGCATCAGGCAGTGGTCGGTGCCGCGGTGGCGCGTGCGCGGGCGGAGGGACGCCCCGCGCTGGTCGCGACCTTCGATCCGCATCCGATCCGCTATTTCAAGCCCGACGCCGCGCCCTTTCGCCTGACCACGCTCGACCAGCGCGAGCGGTTGTTTGCCGCAGCCGGGGTGGATGCGATGATCGTGTTCGGCTTCGACGCCGAACTCGCGGCCTTGTCGGCGGAGGCGTTCGTCGAGCAGCGGCTGCTGGCGGCCCTGAAGGTCGGCGGGGTGGTGACGGGCGAGGACTTCACCTTCGGCCGCGCGCGCAGCGGCAACGTCAACGCGCTGCGCGCCTGGGGGCGGGCGCGTGGCTTTTCCACCGATGCGGTCGCGCCCGTCAGGCTGGACGGCGAGACCATCTCGTCCAGCCGGATTCGCGCCGCCCTGATCGCGGGCGATGCGGAAACGGCGGCGCGGCTGCTGACCCGGCCCTATGCGATTCAGGGCGTGGTGCAGCATGGCGACAAGCTGGGCCGCACGATCGGCTATCCGACCGCCAATCTCGACATGGGCGAATATTTGCGTCCCGCCTATGGCATCTATGCGGTGCGCGGGCGGCTGGACGATGGACGCGTTCTGGACGGCGCCGCCAATCTGGGCATCCGCCCCAGCTTTGATCCGCCCAAGGAATTGCTGGAGCCGCATTTCTTTGATTTCGCGGGCGATCTTTATGGGCGAACCGTGTCGGTCGAGTTGATCGACTATCTGCGGCCCGAGGCGAAGTTCGATACGCTCGACGCACTGGTCACGCAGATGGACGCGGATTGTGCCCGGGCGCGCGAAATACTGGCGTCGCATAATCCGGCATGACGTGTTAACCTAAAGGCGCTAAGGGCCTGTCCCCTATGAGCGACGCGCCCGATTACCGCGACACCGTCTTCCTGCCGAAGACCGATTTCCCCATGAAGGCGGGACTTGCCGCCAAGGAACCGGCGATCCTGGATCGTTGGGCCAAGATGGGGCTGTACGACCGCCTCCGCCGCGAGCGTGCCGGGCGCGAGCGGTTCATCCTGCATGACGGCCCGCCTTATGCGAATGGCGACATTCACATGGGCCATGCGCTCAACAAGGTGCTGAAGGACATCATCGTCCGTTCGCAGACCCTGATGGGAAAGGACGCCCCCTATGTCCCCGGCTGGGACTGTCACGGCCTGCCGATCGAGTGGAAGGTCGAGGAGGCCTATCGCGCCAAGAAACTGAACAAGGACGAGGTGCCCGTCGCGCAGTTCCGCGCCGAGTGTCGCGCCTATGCCGATACCTGGGTGGGTACACAAAAGGCGCAGTTCGAGCGGCTGGGCGTGATGGGCGACTGGGCCAATCCGTACTTGACCATGACCTATGACGCCGAGGCGGTGATCGCGGGCGAGCTGCTGAAGTTCGCCGAATCGGGCCAGCTCTATCGCGGCGCCAAGCCGGTCATGTGGTCGCCGGTCGAAAAGACCGCGCTGGCCGAGGCCGAGGTCGAATATGAGGACATCGTCTCGACCCAGATCGATGTCGGGTTCGAGGTCGCATCCTGCCCCGAATATCCCGATCTGGTCGGCGCGCTGGCGGTCATCTGGACCACCACCCCCTGGACGATCCCGGTCAACCAGGCGCTCAGCTATGGCGAGGCGATCGACTATCTGCACTTCGAGTGCGACGGCCGCCGCTACCTCGTCGCCGAGCCGCTGCTGCCCGCCTTCACCAAGCGCACCGGCATCTCGATGAAGGGCTTTCTGGCGCTGGCCAAGGGGCCGGTGCTGGAGGGCGCGACCGCGCTCCATCCGATGCACAAGCTGGGCGGTTTCTTCGCCAAGCCCCGTCCGTTCCTGGCAGGTGAGTTCGTCACCACCGACGCTGGTACGGGTCTGGTCCATATGGCCCCCGAT
This sequence comes from Sphingomonas sanguinis, assembly GCF_001476905.1. GTDB lineage: Bacteria > Pseudomonadota > Alphaproteobacteria > Sphingomonadales > Sphingomonadaceae > Sphingomonas > Sphingomonas sanguinis_B. The sequence continues at coordinate 3,537 of NZ_LDTE01000129.1, forward strand.
CACGGCGAGGACGACTTCCTGCTGTGCAAGGCGAACGGCATCGACCCGGTCTTCGCGGTGCAGGGCGACGGCACCTATCGCCCCGACTGGGCGTGGCTGGGCGGCCAGGGCAGCGTCATCAACAAGAAGTTCGTCGCCGCCGATGGTCCGATCTGTTCGGACCTGCGCGAGGTCGGCGCGCTGCTGTCCGCTTCGGACGATTTCCAGCACAGCTATCCGCATAGCTGGCGGTCGAAGGCGAAGGTCATCTTCCGTGCGACCCCGCAATGGTTCATCCCGATGGACCGCGCCGACACGACCCTGATCCCCGAAATGGCGATGGCCAATGTCGACCCGATCTCGGGCGTGACGCCGCTGCTGACCGTGCCACTGGGCAATGGCGCGACGCTGCGCCAGACCGCGCTCGACGCGATCGAGCGCACCCGCTGGGTCCCCGAGCGCAGCCGCAACCGCATCCGTTCGATGGTCGAGGGGCGGCCTGACTGGGTCATCAGCCGCCAGCGCGCCTGGGGCGTGCCGATCGCGCTCTATGTGAACCGCCAGACGGGCGAATATCTGGCCGACAAGGCGGTCAATGCCCGAATCCTTGACGCCTTCCGCGAAGGGGGCGCGGATGCCTGGTTCACCGCCGATCACCAGGCGCTGTTGGGTGCCGATTACGACCTCGCCGATTACGAGCCGGTCAACGACATCCTCGACGTGTGGTTCGACTCCGGTTCGACCCATGCCTTCGTGATCGAGGCACGGTACGGCGAGGGCACGCGCGCGAACCTGTATCTCGAAGGGTCGGACCAGCATCGCGGCTGGTTCCAGTCGTCGCTGCTCGAATCCTGCGGCACGCGCGGCCGTGCCCCCTATGACGCGGTGCTGACCCACGGCTTCGCGCTCGACGGGCAGGGCCGCAAGATGTCCAAGTCGCTGGGCAATGTCGTCGATCCGCTGAAGATCATCGGCGAGTCCGGCGCCGACATCCTGCGCATCTGGACCGCCTCGACCGATTATTTCGAGGATGTCCGCATCGGCAAGGAGGTGCTCGCCACCGCCTCGGACAGCTATCGCAAGCTGCGCAACACCTTCCGCTATCTGCTCGGCGCGCTCGACGGGTTTACGGAAGAGGAGCGCATCTCGTTCGACGCGATGCCCGAGCTGGAACGTTACGTCTTGGCGCGTCTGACCGCGCTCGACACCGAGTTGCGCCGTGCTGCCGACGCATACGAGTTCAACCGCTATCTGCGCGCGCTGACCGATTTCGCGAATGAGGACCTGTCGGCCTTCTTCTTCGATATCCGCAAGGACTCGCTCTATTGCGACGCCGCGACCGATCCGAAGCGCCGCAGCTATCGCACCGTCCTCGACATCCTGTTCCACGCTTTGGTCCGCTATGCGGCGCCGATCCTGTGCTTCACCGCCGAGGAAGTGTGGCAGTCGCGCTTCCCTTCGGAGGATGGCTCGGTTCATCTGCTCGAATGGCCGGAACTGCCGCAGCTGGGCGAGGACGAGGCGCTGATGGCACGCTGGACCGAGATTCGCGGTCTTCGTGCGCAGGTGACCGAGGCGATCGAGCCGTTGCGCCGCGAAAAGACCGTGCGTTCGTCCAACGAGGCGGAGGTGACGGTGCCGTCGCTGCCGCTCGAACCCCATGCCTTGGCCGAAGCGTTCATCGTCGCGGACGTGAAGATAGCCGATGAGGTGACGGTCGCGCGCACGACGCATCACAAGTGCGGCCGCTGCTGGCGTCACCTGCCCGACGTTTCGGCGGACGGCGAGCTGTGCGGTCGCTGTGCCGAGGTGGTCGCGCATGGCTAATCTGCCCAAGCGTGGACTGATGACGGCGCTGGCGCTGTTCCTGGTCGATCAGGTCATCAAATGGGCGGTGACCGGGCCGATGGGCCTGCGCGCGCTCGGCGACGTGCGTGAAGTCCTGCCGATCTTCAACCTGCGCTTCGTGCCCAATTACGGCATTTCGCTGGGCCTGCTGACCGCCGACAGCAACGCCTCGCGCTGGGCGCTGGTCGCGATGACCGGCGCGATCGCGCTGGCGGTGGCCTTCTGGATGACGCGCGAGCGTAATCCGGTCGACCAGGTCGCGCTCGGCTGTGTGCTGGGCGGCGCGCTGGGCAATATCCTCGACCGGGTGCGCTTCGGCTATGTCGTCGACTTCGCCGATCTGCACTTCGGCGAGTGGCGTCCCTTTTTGGTCTTCAATGTCGCTGACGCAGCGATTACGATAGGCGTTCTGGTTCTGCTGGCGCGCGCGCTTCTCGTGCGCGACCGGCCCGCTCCCGTGGAGAAGAGCAATGCGTAAGTTGGTGCCCGTCATCGCAGGTCTGTCCTGCGCCGCGTTGCTGACGGGATGTGGGGCCGGGCGTGGCCTGGACCGGGCGCGTCCCGATGAATTCGCCGTCGCGCGCCAGCCCTCGCTGATCATCCCGCCCGATTTCGCGCTGGTCCCGCCCCAGCCGGGCGCCGCGCCCGTCCAGGCACGCAGCGGCCAGCAGCAGACGCTGGACGCGCTGTTCGGTGGTCAGTCGGCGCGCAGCCAGTCGGAATATGGTCTGGTGCAGAATGCCGGGGCCGACAATGCCGATGCGGGTATCCGCTCGTCGGTCGGCGACCCCGGCACGAACGTCGTCGACAAGGGCGCGACCACCCGCGACATCGTCGCCGCCCCCGAGGGCGACGGCCAAGACGCGCGCGCGACGACCAAGTAAGCGTTCGTTTCGTCTGGAAAGGGGCCGGGGGCGGGAACGCCTGTCCGGCCCTTTTTCGTTTCCATCGCTCCCTGGCACGGGGAGGGGGACCAGCGAAGCTGGTGGAGGAGGCGTGCGGCCAATGCCGTCATTCGCGGCGCTCCCCTTCCGTCAGGGCCTCGCCCTGCCACCTCCCCTTGCAGGGGAGGAATTCAGGACGTTGGCACCGGCGCCCCGCCTTCGCCGCCCAGGCCACCGGGCGCGGGCGGCCCCA
>NZ_LDTE01000013.1 GCF_001476905.1 Sphingomonas sanguinis
CTTCCGCCGTGTCGCTACCCGCTACGATAAACTCGCCGTCAACTTCCTCTCAGGCGTCGCCATCGCAACCGCGCTCGCATTCTGGCTCTGATTGAGTCTCAGCCCTAGCACGCGATCTAACAAAGCCGGTATCTCCGCCCCGACAAAACCCTCTTCTGGATGATCCTTGAACGGGATTGCGTAGACGCGCTGTGGCACGCCCCCAAGTGTGATTATTTCTGTCGGCACTTTCATCATTTGTGCCTCCGTAAGCGCGCCCTCACGCTGCAAAAGGGTGGGCGTGTAGATGATGCGCCATTCACGCTCTTCGCGAAAAGAGGGGTGCTTGGTAGATTGGATCATGAACCTTAAAGTGTTCATTAGATTGTCGTGAAGATACTTGCCGCCTTGTGTGACGAGGAACCCTGCAATACGCTCAACGCCCGCGACCAGTTCTTCAAAATAGGGGACAAATGTCTCTGGAGTGGCGTAGACTACCGGACTCGTGAACGCATTTAGCGCGTTTGATTCGGTCAAGAAGGGCGGATTGTTGAAGATAAACGCTATGCCATTTTTGGCAGCGTATGCCCGCCACATGGATAGCCTACCGAAGCTGTCTTCAAGCGCATCACCGTGTTCGGGGTCGCCATGTTCCGATATAGAGATTAGGTAGGTTTCGCTTCGAACATCGAGCAATTGCGCGTCGAAGTTGCTCTCAAGTATCTCGGGCAAGCCGTCTTGAACTGCGTTCATGACCGCCTTCAATCGTTCGCCGACTGGTCCGCCGTAGCAGCGAGTTAGGCAGTTCATACCATGTTGAACCTCAGAAAAGTCGTTCATCATGGTAGAATTGCGTAGCAGCATCTTCCCGCTGCCAAGAATCTTCATGCCGCTTTGGGCACTGGTGTAATGCGCAAAGCGGGTGTTGGCCAAACGTAGCCGCAAAGCTTGTTTAGCGGCATTAGGAAGGAACGTGGTCCAAATCTCTTCGGGTGTTAAGTCTGCCATCTGAACGCCTGCCATGCCCGCTGTCAGCGTAAAGACTGGCATGAAGACAGGTAGAAGGGTAGCCGATCCCGCGAAAAAGGCGGTGATGGGGACGTTCTGCGACGACCGCCACGGCAACATCGTTGAATTGACCACGCCAGCTAAGAGCGTGCCTGCGGGCTACCTCTCCAAACAGGCGGCGCGCCCACCAGCATGATTTTCACGACGTCATAATGAAGCTTGGGACCTTGTAAATAGACGATAGGTGGCAATGCCTATCCACCGGATATGAGGGGCCAAAGGGGGGGGCGAAGGCCAGCCCACCAATTCGCTACACCGCTTGTCCTCCGTCGCGCACGACGCCGCGCTTGGCAGTTTATTTTTTGGACCGGCCATGCGGCTGTGTCCTCGAAATGATTTGCCATGATCCTAACCAACCAAGGGTATGTCCCTAACATACCTTGGAGGTATGGGGTGAACTGACGCGCAAGTGCGTCGCAACTGACGCGCAGAAAATACGGCGGAAAACTGCCGTTTTTGAACAACTGCGTCGGCAGACGCGCAACTGACGCGCAGAACTGACGCGCAAATCCCGTTGAACTGACGCGCAGAAAAAACGGCGGTTTTCCGCCATTTTTTGAGATTTTGCGCGCTTGTTCGAGAAATCGGCTGAACTGACGCGCAAACAGGCGCGCAACATCGCGAAGTAAATATTGCGACTCTATGGCACCTCATGGGATAAATACTCTCATGCAGACACCAACTCTCTTATCACCCGCTGAAGTAACTCGCCGCCTCGGTATTGGCCGGTCAACACTTCATCGTTACCGTCAAGCCGGCAACTTCCCTCATCCTATCCCGCTCGGGCCGCGCCGTATCGCTTGGCCGGAAGAAGACATTGCCGATTGGTTGAACCGCCAGCGCGGGTAATATTTGCGCTTCCCTGCCCTTGTCGATTAAATAGTGCTGTTCACTAAACGACGATGGGCGGGGACCGGAGAACAGACGGTCCCCGTTTCGCTTTGTGGGGCCGTGCCGCATGGCCGGTAACTCGACCGCTTCGAGACACCCCGTCGAACAAGTGAACTCTCATGATCAACAATAATCCCGCCATGTGGGCGGACCATTACGAAGCCGGATACTCTGTCTTTCCGCTCAAGCCGAACAGCAAACGCCCCGACGTGCCGTCGTGGCAGGCATATCAGGTTCGCCGATCCTCCATCGAAGAAGTCGGCGCATGGGTGGACGATGACCCCAGCCGCAACATCGGCATCGCCACCGGCGCTGTCAGTGGCGTTGTCGTCCTCGACCTCGACAGTCCCGCCGCCGCCGCCGCCGCAACGCTCAAGGGCGTTCCCCCCACGGTCGAGGCATTGACCCCAAGGGGCCGTCACCTCTACTTCCGCTATGACCCCAGCCAGCCCATTACGGTCGCTGTCGGAGGATCGGGCAACAGCCTTCCCCAAGGGATCGATGTGCGAGGCGATGGCGGTTATGTCGTCGCGCCCGGTTCCTACTACGCGCCTACGCCTGACGAACTCGCCAGCGGAAAGAAGGAAGGGGCCTATGCATGGGCACCCGGCCATTCCCCCGGCGAGATTGATCCCGCCCCGCTCCCCTCATGGGTTGTCGAGGCATTGGCGAAGCCCGACCCTGTAGTGTGCCATAGTGTGTCACCTGGCCCCCTGCCTTTGACGCAGACCGGCGGCGGCACGGCCTATGGCAACGCGGCGCTACAGGCGGAATGCGAGGCCATCCGCACCGCGATCAGCGGCACCCGCAACCACCAGCTAAACCGGTCTACCTACGTCGTGGCGCAACTCGTGGCAGGTGGCGAACTCGACGCCCACGATGCGCGGACGGCGTTGGAAAGCGCCGCCGCCGCCGCCGGATTGGAGCGGTCGGAGACGCGCGCCACGATCAACAGCGGTTGGGCGAGCGGATCGATGCAGCCGCGTTCCGCGCCGACCAGTGGAACTACTTCCCTCATCGGTCAAACGACCCCAGCCAGTGAATCGACACCCCCTGTCGATCCCTTGGCCGGAATGATATGCGCCGCCGACAGGTGCCGCCTGACGCCGCCGCCGCGTGAATGGCTTATCGAGGACTGGTTGCCTGTAGGTGCCGTTACAACGCTGTTCGGCGACGGCGGCGTGGGCAAATCGCTGGTCGCGATGCAGATGGCGGCGGCAGTAGCTTCGGGCAAAGACCTATGGGGCCATAAGACCAGCCAATCGCCGGTCATCGCCTTCTATTGCGAGGACGACGACAACGAACTTTCGCGGCGGCAACAGTCGATCAACGCGCGCATGGGGCTGGGGGAAGCGGACCTTGCCGCCTTGTTCGATCAGTCCCGCTTTGGCCTGCAATCGCTATTGGGAACCGTGGACAAGCGGACGGGGGCCTACCAGCCGAATGATCTGTTCCGGGCCATAGAGGCAAAGGCGCACGCCACCGGCGCACGGCTGGTCATCCTCGACAACATCAACATGGTGTATGGCGGGGAAGCCAACGATCCCGGCGCGGTCACCCGCTTCATGTCGCTGCTGTCGAGCCTTGCTCTGTCGATCAACGGCGCTGTCCTCCTGCTGGGCCATACGGCCAAGGCGGAAGGGTCGCGCTTTTCCGGCACGATGGCGTGGAGCAATGCCAGCCGTAACCGGCTGTTCTTCGGACGCCCCGACAACATGGCGGAAGCCGCTCGCAATCCCGACCTACGCCGCCTTGGCCGGGATAAGTCGAACTACGCCAAGGCAGGCGAAGAACTGGACCTCATGTGGGATCGTGGCGCGTTCGTCAGGCCATCGGACCTGTCACCCTCCCTTGGGGTGACCAACGATCAAGCGCGCGATGACAAGGCGTTCCTCGACCTGTTGGACGAACTGACCGGTAAGGAACAAGCGCTGTCGATCAACAAGCAGGCGAGGAACTACGCGCCCCGCATCATGGCGAAGGATGGCCGCTACAGGAACGCCGACACCGAACGGCGCATGACACAGGCTATGGCCCGTCTGTTGAACGCTGGGGCCATCGTGGAGGAAACGGCGCTACCTTGGCAGACGAAGCGGCGCGTTGACGCCACGGGCATCGCACGGGCACCCGAAGGCACCCAGCCACAGGCCAGCCATAAGGTGACGGCGCTACTCGACATGCTGGCGGCAAAGCGCGCAGCCTGACCGATAGAACGACCCAGCCGGATCATTAGTGGTTCGGCTGGACCTATCCACCGGAACGACCCCAAGCCAGTGAATCAGGGGTCGCCAGTAAAACAACACCCCTTGGTTTGTATCACGATTTGTATCATTGCTGGCCTGTCATCGGCCTGCTAAGCGTTGCTCAACGTCAGATAACTGACGGACACCAAACGGTTATTTGACGGTTTGGGGATGATACGCCGCATCGCATTCGTAATGCGGGGGTCACAGGTTCGAGTCCTGTAAGCGGCACCATCCTCCCCTAAGCCATTGAAAATGCTTAGGATTTTACGAAAATCACTGCTTGTAACGACTGTCTGCTACAATCGTAGCGAGGCAAGGATGAGCGCGTACCTGCTTAAGCGTGATGGCGGCACCTATTATTTCCGGCGTTCGATCCCGCTAGCCCAAAGGCAGCGGTTCGGTGGAAAACGCGAATGGGTGCGGTCGTTAGGGACGAAAGACCGAAACGAAGCCAAAAGGCTCATACCCGCGTGTTTGATCGCGTTTGATAAAGCGATGGATGGCGACGCCTCGAAAGCATCGGAAGAAAGCCACGCGAAGCCTTTCCAGCCCCCGGTAGCGCTTGCAGAGGCAATGGAACCCTACAACACGCCCCGACGCCCTACGGTGCCTCTTCTAGGGCTGAGACTCAATCAGAGCCAGAATGCGAGCGCGGTTGCGATGGCGACGCCTGAGAGGAAGTTGACGGCGAGTTTATCGTAGCGGGTAGCGACACGGCGGAAGTCCTTGAGACGGCAGAAGGCGTTCTCGATCAAGTGGCGGCCGCGGTATCTGTCTTTATCATATCGGATCGTGCGTTTGCGGTTTCGCCGTCCGGGAATGACGGGAACGGCTCCGGCATCACGTAGCGAACGGCGCAGCCGGTCGGCCACGGCGCCCTTGGCGGCCCACA
>NZ_LDTE01000130.1 GCF_001476905.1 Sphingomonas sanguinis
TAATTTCTACTCGAGCTCCAAGATAACGGCGTCCACCGCCAGGCTGTCGCCGGTTTTGGCGGAGATGGTCTTGACGGTGCCGGACTTGGCGGCGCGGAGGATGTTTTCCATTTTCATCGCCTCGACGACGGCGAGCGGCTGGCCGGCTTCGACCTTGTCGCCCTGGGCGACGTCGAGGCGGACGAGGAGGCCGGGCATCGGGGCGATGAGGAACTTCGACAGGTCGGGCGGCACCTTTTCGATGAGGTGCTGCGCGTAAGGGGCGGCGCGGGCGGGGAGGACGCGGACCAAGTGGCTGGCCCCACGCGTGGTCAGCTTGAAGCCGGTGCGGGTCTTGGCGATGCGGACGTGGAGGGTCTCGCCCGCTTCATCCTCCACCGCGATCATCCGGTCGCCGGGGGTGTAGGCGATGGCGAGGTCGAGCTCGGCGCCGTCGACGCTGATCCCGTCGGTCGAGACGTTGACCGCATGGTCCTGCCCGCCGATCCGCACCGTCCAGTCGGCGGGCGGTTGCAGGCGGTGGCCGAGCTGGCCGTCGATGCGGCGGGCGCGGTCGGCCTCGGCGGTGGCGGCGAAGGCGGCGACGGCGGCGAGCGTCTTCGTCAGGTCCTCGCTGGCGGGTGCACCGTGGAAGCCCTCGGGATATTCCTCGGCGATGAAGCCGGTCGACAGGGCGCCGGAGCGGAAGCGCGGATGCTGCATCAGCGCCGATACGAAGTCGATATTGGTCCCCGGCCCGACGATCTCGAACGCGTCGAGCGCGGCGATCTGGGCGTCGATCGCGGCCTCGCGGGTCGGGGCCCAGGTGACGAGCTTGGCGATCATCGGGTCGTAGAACATGCTGACCTCGCCGCCCTCGGCGACGCCGTCGTCGACGCGCACGCGGGCTTCGTCGTCCGAATGCTCGGCGGGCGGGTTGTAGCGGACCAGCCGCCCGGTCGAGGGCAGGAAGCCGCGATACGGGTCCTCGGCATAGACGCGGTTCTCGATCGCCCAGCCGGTCAGCGTCACATCGTCCTGGGTGAAGGCCAGCGGCTCACCGGCGGCGACGCGGATCATCTGCTCGACCAGATCGAGCCCGGTGATTTCTTCCGTGACGGGATGCTCGACCTGGAGCCGGGTGTTCATTTCCAGGAAGTAGAAGCTCTTGCCGGTGGTATCCGCGCCCGACACGATCAGCTCGACAGTGCCGGCCGAATAATAGCCGACCGCACGGGCGAGCGCGACCGCTTGCTCGCCCATGGCGCGGCGTATCTCGGGCGTGACGAAGGGCGAAGGGGCTTCCTCGACCACTTTCTGGTGGCGGCGCTGGACCGAGCATTCACGCTCGCCCAGATAGACGATGTTGCCGTGGCTATCGCCCAGCACCTGAATCTCGATATGGCGCGGGCTCTCGATGAACTTCTCGATGAAGACGCGGTCGTCGCCGAAGCTGGCGAGCCCTTCGCGCTTCGTCGCCTCGAAGCCTTCGCGGACATCCGCTTCGGACCAGGCGAGCCGCATGCCCTTGCCGCCGCCACCGGCGCTCGCCTTCATCATGACGGGGAAGCCGATCTCGGAGGCGATGCGCACCGCTTCCTCGGTATCGGCGATCTCGCCCAGATAGCCGGGGACGACGTTGACACCCGCTGCCTTGGCGAGCTTCTTGGATTCGATCTTGTCGCCCATGGCGGCAATGGCGTTCGGCGGCGGGCCGATAAACGCGACACCCGCCTCGGCGCAGGCGCGCGCGAAGCTCTCGCGCTCCGACAGGAAGCCGTAACCGGGATGGATCGCATCCGCGCCGGTCGCCTTGGCAGCGGCGAGGATCAGTTCGGCTTTCAGATAGCTTTCGGCGGCGGGTGCGGGGCCGAGGCGCACCGCTTCGTCGGCCAGCCGGACATGCGGCGCGCTGGCATCGGCGTCGGAATAGACCGCGACGGTGGCGATGCCCATCGCGCGAGCGGTGCGGATCACCCGGCACGCGATTTCCCCGCGATTGGCGATCAGGATTTTCTGGAACACGGGGATACCTCTCCTTTTATGTCGTTGGTCCGTGTCGAATGTTATCGGGAAAGCTCCACCCCGGCGAAGGCCGGGGTCCAGTTTCCTGTTGACCGATGGCGCGCCGTGACTTCTCGGGGGAGGCCCATGCGTCGCACCATCGGTGGTTCACCGCAACTGGACCCCGGCCTTCGCCGGGGTGGTCAGGATGAGTGGCAAGCGCATCACTCCGCCGCGACCCGCATCGGCTCGGCGCCTTCCATCGGCTTCAGGCCCAGCTTGGCGAACAGCGCGGCATCGGCATCGTCGCCCGCATTGCCTGCGGTCAGCAGCTTGTCGCCGGTGAAGATCGAATTCGCCCCCGCCAGGAAGCACAAGGCCTGCGTCGCCGCCGACATGCTCTCGCGCCCCGCCGACAGGCGGACCATGCTCAGCGGCATGGTGATGCGCGCGACTGCGACGGTGCGGACGAACTCGATATCGTCGATCCGCGCCAGCGGCGTGTCGGCCAGCATGTCGCCCAGCACCGTGCCCTTGACCGGCACCAGCGCGTTGACCGGCACGCTTTCGGGATGGCGCGGCAGGGTGGCGAGCGCATGGACGAAGCCCACCCGGTCGCCGCGCGTCTCGCCCATGCCGACGATCCCGCCGCAGCAGACCGAAATCCCCGCCTCGCGCACATTCGACAGCGTCTCCAGCCGGTCCTCGAAGCAGCGCGTCGTGATGACGTTGGCGTAGTTCTCCGGCGAAGTGTCGATATTGTGGTTGTAATAGTCGAGGCCCGCCTCGGCCAGCCGCTGCGCCTGGGGGGCGTCCAGCATGCCCAGCGTCATGCAGGTCTCCAGCCCCATGGCCTTCACGCCCTCGACCATGGCGACGACCTTGTCCATGTCGCGCTCCTTCGGGGACCGCCAGGCCGCACCCATGCAGAAGCGCTGCGAGCCCGCCGCCTTCGCCTCGGCCGCCGCCGCCAGAACGGCGTCGACGTCCATCAGCTTCTCGGCCTTCACGTCGCTCTCGGCCGAGGCGCTTTGCGAGCAGTAACCGCAATCCTCGGGGCAACCGCCGGTCTTGATCGAACACAAAGTGCACAGCTGCACCTCGTCCGCCGCGTGATGCGCGCGGTGGACCTCGGCGGCGCGGAACAACAGCTCGGGGAACGGCAGGTCGAACAGCGCGGCGATCTCGGCGCGGGTCCAGTCGGTGCGCAAGCTCGTCGCCTGGGGGCTCAGCGCGGTGGTCGTCGTCATCACGTCATGTCCTGTCATTCGCCCGTCTCGGGCGGCATATTATGGCCCAGCAGCCTCAGCACATCCTCGGCCGCCTTCACAAGATTGGTGCCGGGGCCGAATATGGCCTGCACCCCGGCATCGTAGAGCGCCTGATAGTCCTGCGCGGGAATAACGCCACCTGCGATGACCTTGATATCGGCGCGGCCTGCATCGCGCAGGTGGCCGATCAGCTCGGGGATCAGCGTCTTGTGCCCCGCCGCCAGGCTGGAGGCGCCGACGACATCGACGTCGCGGGCCAGCGCCAGTTGCGCGGCTTCCTCCGGCGTCTGGAACAGCGCACCGGGCACCACCTCGAACCCCAGGTCGCCGAACATCGAGGAGACGAGGTTCGCGCCCCGGTCATGCCCGTCCTGGCCCATCTTGGCGACGAACAGCCGGGGGCGGCGGCCCAGGCGGCGTTCCACCGCCTCGACGCCGCGGATCAGGCGCGCCCAGCGTTCGTCCTCGGCGTACGCGCCGCCATAGATGCCGGAGACCGGGGTCGGCTGCGTGCCATAGCGGCCGAACACATCCTCCAGCGCGGCGGAAATCTCGCCCAGCGTCGCCCGCGCCCGTGCCGCCTCGACGGCCAACGCGAGGAGATTACTCTCCATTCCTCCCCCGGCGGGGGAGGTGGCAGCGGCGTCAGCCGCTGACGGAGGGGTGTCCACGCTCGAGGGGGGTGACACCCCTCCGTCATCGCTCCGCGATGCCACCTCCCCTTGCAGGGGAGGAATTTTGGCGGCTTGGCGCAGGGCATCGAGTGCGGCCTGGGCCGCCGCCTCATCGCGCGAAGCTTTCACACGGGCGATCCGCGCCACCTGGCCCGCACGCACCGCGTGATTGTCGATGTCGAGGATCTCCACCGGCGCTTCATCGGCCAGCCGGTATTTGTTGACCCCGACGATCACATCCTCGCCGCGGTCGACCTTGGCCGCGCGCGCCGCGCTCGCCTCCTCGATCATCGCCTTGGGCCAGCCCGCCGCGACAGCCTTGGCCATGCCGCCCTCGGCCTCGATCCGCTCGATGAGTTCCCAGGCACCATCGACCAGCGATTGCGTCAGGCTCTCGACATAATAGCTGCCGCCCAGCGGATCGACGACTTTCGTCATCCCCGTTTCCTCCTGCAACACGATCTGCGTGTTGCGCGCGATCCGGGCGGAGAAGTCGGTGGGCAGCGCGATCGCCTCGTCCAGCGCATTGGTGTGCAGGCTCTGCGTGCCACCCAGCATCGCCGCCATCGCCTCGATCGTGGTGCGGATGACGTTGTTATACGGGTCCTGTTCGGTCAGCGACACGCCGCTGGTCTGGCAATGGGTGCGCAGCATCTTGGAGCGTTCGTCCTTCGCGCCCAGCTGCGTCATGGCCCGGTGCCACAGCACGCGCGCCGCGCGCAGCTTGGCCACCTCCATGAAGAAGTTCATGCCGATCGCAAAGAAGAAGGACAGGCGCCCGGCGAACGTGTCGATGTCGAGGCCCGACGCCACGCCATATTTCACATATTCCATGCCGTCGGCGATGGTGAAGGCCAGCTCCTGGAGCTGTGTCGCCCCCGCTTCCTGCATGTGATAGCCCGAGATCGAGATGCTGTTGAACTTGGGCATCTCGGCAGACGTATAGGCGAAGATGTCCGAGATGATCCGCATGCTCGGCTCGGGGGGATAGATGTAGGTGTTGCGGACCATGAACTCCTTGAGGATGTCGTTCTGGATGGTCCCTTCCAGCTTCGAGCGGTGAACGCCCTGTTCCTCGGCCGCGACGATGAAGAAGGCCAGCACCGGGATCACCGCGCCGTTCATCGTCATACTGACCGACATGGCATCCAGCGGAATGCCGTCGAACAGGATCTTCATGTCCTCGACCGTGTCGATCGCGACGCCCGCCTTGCCGACATCGCCGGTCACACGGCTGTGGTCGCTGTCGTATCCCCGGTGCGTCGCCAGATCGAAGGCGACCGACAGCCCCTTCTGCCCCGCCGCCAGGTTGCGGCGATAAAAGGCGTTGGATTCCTCGGCGGTCGAAAACCCCGCATATTGCCGGATCGTCCAGGGCCGCCCCGCATACATGCTCGCCCGAACCCCGCGCGTGAACGGCGCGAAACCCGGCAGGCCGGGATCGGTCTTCACATCCGCCGCCGTATAAAGCGGCTTGACCGTGATCCCCTCCGGCGTCCGCCAGTCCAGCTCACGACCCTTCACCTCGCGTGACGCAAGCGATCCCCA